>NC_018013.1:3382500-3520671 GCF_000265385.1 Aequorivita sublithincola DSM 14238 | reverse complement strand
GCGATAAATTTTGAAGAATACACTTACACAAATTAGAGTACGATATGGAGAAACGGACCAGATGGGTATTGTTTACTACGGTAACTACGCCCAATACCTAGAGCAAGGTAGAACGGAGTGGCTAAGAGAGCTTGGTTTTTCATATAAATGGATGGAAGCCAACAATGTACATTTGCCTGTTGTGCATTTAAGTATTGATTATAAAAAGCCTGCATTTTATGACGATTTACTCACTGTGAAAACAACTTTAAAGCAAATACCCTCTGTTAAAATTGAATTTCAATATGAAATTTATAATGAGTCCAAACAACTTTTGGTCACTGCGACAACGGTTTTGGTTTTTGTGAACAGCAATACAAAAAAGTTAATGAAGGCACCTGATTACTTATTAGAAAAATTGACAGTCCCTGACCTATAAAGTGTAAATTCTTCTGGTTCAGCTTTAGGGATTTGGGGTATTTGAATTTGGTAATTGGAAATTGGAGATTTTAACCTTGTAGGTGTTTTCAAACAATTCGAAAATTCGTTCCGCTTCCTTTTTGCGAACGGCGATTTCAAACTCACAATTAAGTTCCATTTTTTGATGAACGAGTTTGAGGTCTTCGTCTTTTATTATTCGCATAACCGTATTCATTTCTGGGTATTCAAATTTTAAGAGAAAAGTTTCATCAATTGTTCTTTTTACAATCTTGCAGGTTTCCAATGCCATCTGCGCAGTAGTCTTGTAGGCTTGAATCAAACCACCTACGCCAAGTTTTGTTCCTCCAAAATAGCGAACAGCAACTACTAAAATATTAGTAACATCAAAAGATTGCAATTGCCCATAAATAGGCATTCCAGCACTATTTGAAGGTTCGCCATCGTCATTGGCTCGATAGTGTTCATAGCTCTTGCCAAGCTGCCAAGCATAACAAAAATGCCGCGCACTATGGTGTTGCTTTTTTAAGTTTTCAATATTCTCTTTTACTTCCTCTTCCGAAGAAACGGGAAAAGCATAACCGAAAAATTTGCTTCCTTTTTCCTTAAAGAGAACTTCCTTAGAAGGTTTTAAAATGGTTTTGTATGTATCTTTTTCTATTTCCAAATAATTTTTTCCTTTATGGGGCAGTAGGTTAGACAGCCAAAGCTATAAATAAAATACCAAGCACCGCCAGCCCAATACCAATCCAGTTTTTTATTAATAATTTCTCCTTAAATAATAAAATTCCTAGAATAGTTGAAGCCATCACAATTGCAACATTATTTATTGTAAAAACGCCCGAGCTATCAAAAATACCGCTTCGTAATGCTTGTACCAAAAAATAAATTGAAAAGAAATTTGGTATTCCTAATACAATTCCGCCGATAACGTTTTTTAACTTAAACTGAAATTTTCCTTTAATCGCGTGAAAAATTAATATGCTAAACCCAATAGTTCCTGCCACAGCATATATGGTTGCAGTAAAAATAGGGATGTCATCTTTAGCTACAAATTCACCTTCCAAGTATTTAATTGTGGTGTCAATAATTCCGCCTCCGAAAAAAACTAGAATAGGAAAGATAAGGTTTGAAGATTTTATTTTTATTCCATCCTTGGTTTTTATAGAGGCTAAATAAACAGCAATAAGTGCCAAAATAATTCCAATAATTTTAAAAGCACTGAGACTCTCCTCATAATATATCAGTCCGAAAAGAACCGGTATCACAACGCTCATCTTTGTGGCTACAGATACCACCGAGAGCCCACTCCGTTGTGTGGTTAGCGCCATTAAATTGAAAACGATTATAAACAATACGCCTAACGCTAGCGTATAAGGAAACCAACCATAGTTGGGTATCGTGGTAAAATCGACAGTGTTTTTCTGTAAGATTATACCTAAAAAACAAGCAGTAATATAATTGAAAACTATAGCGTGTAGTGTATTAATTTTAAACTTTGAAAAAAGCTTAAAAACCACAAAAATCATTGTGGATGAAAGAATGCTAAGCGCCAGTGCTATCAATTCTTTAGGTTTTTAAAGATTCGTAAGGTGTCGTCCTTTATTTTTACTTCGGAAGTGATTTCGCCTTTAAAAATTGGAGCTTTCACACCTTCACCAAATGTTTTCTTTCCCGAAAAAACAAAAGCTTCATCCCAAAGATTTGCATCAATAAAGGATTGAAGCGTTTTTGCTCCACCTTCAATAATAATAGATTGAATATTTCTTTGGAAAAGAACCTCACATATTTGTTGTGGAATTTCTTCTGAAAAACCAATCTTTTCAAAATCTATTTGCTCTGAAGTTTTCGTTTCTCTTTCATTAAAAACAACCGTTTTCGAACGTTCATCAAAAACTGAAAAATCCTGGGGAATCTTCAGTTCTTTGTCAATTACAATTCGCAAAGGATTTTCTCCCGCCCAATCACGAACCGTTAGCGATGGATTGTCCTGCAAAACAGTGTATGTTCCCACTAAAATAGATTGTTCTTCGGCGCGCATTTTATGAACAAGTTGCCGAGAAAATTCATTCGTTATCCAAACAGGCTTTGTTTCCTTTCGCGTTTCATTTTTTGGCGCGATAAAACCATCAATTGTCTGCGCCCACTTTAGGAAAATGTAGGGTCTCTTTTTTGTGTGAAATGTAAAAAAACGTTTGTTTAATTCGTCGCATTCTTTCTCCGAAACACCAACAACCACGTCGCAACCAGCTTCCATAAATCTTTTAATGCCGCGGCCTGCAACTTTTGGGTTTGGATCTAAACTTCCGACAATTATTTTTTTTATTCCGCTTTCAATTATCAAATCTGCACAAGGCGGCGTTTTGCCAAAGTGACTACAAGGTTCTAGGCTCACGTAGATTGTTGCTTCCTTTAAGAGTTTTTTATTTTCAACACTGTTAACAGCATTCACTTCAGCGTGTGGTTGTCCTGCTTTGTAGTGCCAACCTTCGCCAATTATTCTGTTGTTGTGAACAATCAGGCTTCCCACCAATGGATTTGGATAGGTGGTTCCCAGTCCGTTTTTGGCCAGTTGGATGCAGCGCAACATATATTTTTCGTGTATCTTCACAGCGTAAAAATACAAGGATTTAATTAGAATGAACACACCGATTATCCGTCTTATTGAAAAGAGAGACAATCCACAAATTGCTAAAGTAATACGCAGCGTTTTGATAGATTTCAATGTTCCAAAAGTTGGAACTGCTTATGCAGATGCAGCATTGGATTGTATGTTTGAAACTTATCAAAAACCAAAATCTAGCTATTTTGTAGTTGAAGAAAACAATAAAATTATAGGAGGCGCTGGTATTGCACAATTGGACAATTACCAAGGTAATGTCTGCGAACTTCAAAAAATGTATTTTCTCCCCGAAGCTCGAGGAAGAGGTGTGGGTATGCAAATGATGGAATTCTGTTTGGCAAAAGCGAACGAATTTGGTTTCGAAAAAATATATTTAGAAACTATGGAATATATGGTGCACGCCCAAACCTTATACAAGAAAGCCGGTTTTGAATATATTGAAAGCGCTATAGGAGATACGGGTCATTATTCTTGCCCTGTACATATGCTGAAGAAACTTTAAATTCCAAATTACAAAAAACAAATCCCAAGTAAAAAAAATAAAATTCAAAAATTCAAACTTCGATTTAGATTTCGTCTCGATAGCTATCGGGATCGATTTAATTTTAACCACAATAGAGTATCTTGAATATTTCAGAACATAAGATTTATTTTAAAAATCAACTTTCAGGTTTGTATCCTTCGGAAGAAATACAATCGTTTTTTAATATTCTTACTGAAGAATATTTGATACTTTCACGAATTGAAGTTGCCTTAAATCCTGAAAAAATTATATCCGAAGAAGATGTCCAGAAGTTTCAGAATGTAATCCTTCGACTAAAAAACCACGAACCCATTCAATATATAATAGGTGAAACGGAGTTTTACGGACTTGTTTTTAAAGTGAATAAATACACCCTAATTCCACGCCCAGAGACCGAAGAACTTGTTGATTGGATTCTATCTGAAAATGCTCCCGCTACCCACTGCCTAATACCCACTACCATCTTAGATATTGGCACTGGTACCGGTTGTATCGCTATTTCACTGGCTAAAAACCTTCCACATTCAAATGTTTTAGCGCTTGATATTTCAGCAGAAGCTTTGAAAATAGCCACACAAAATGCTCAGCTAAATATTGTTGAAGTAACTTTTTTCGAAACTGATATTTTAAAAGCAAAAACTCTACCGCAACAATACGATGTTATTGTTTCAAATCCACCTTACGTTCGTGAGCTGGAAAAACAACAAATGCAACAAAACGTCCTAAACTACGAACCTGCTTCTGCTTTGTATGTTAAAGATGAAGACCCATTGTTGTTTTATATCGCAATTTCCCAACTCGCAAAAACACATTTGAAACCCAACGGCAAACTATTTTTCGAGATTAATGAGTACCTTGCAGTTCAATTGTCCGAACTTTTAAAAAACGAAGGTTTTGAAAATATTGAAGTAAAAAAAGATAGCTACGGAAAAGACCGTATGTTGAAATGTAATCTATAAACCTCTGCGTCCTCTTTGGTGACAAAACAGAACCTCAAAGTCGCAAAGAGCGAAAAGAAAAAGCACGATGAACAAACTTGAAAAAATATGCGTTTTCTGCGGAAGCAGTGAAGGCAACGACCTAGCCATAACCGATGCCGCTAAAAAACTTGGGGAAATATTCGTCGAGCGTGAAATTACTTTGGTGTACGGCGCGGCAAAAATTGGCATAATGGGCATTATCGCCAAAAATGTTTTGGATAACAATGGAAAAGTAGTTGGCATTATCCCAAATTTTTTAAAAAAGAAAGAAGTAGTGCATTTAGGTCTCACCGAGCTAATTACCACAGAAAACATGCACGAACGCAAAATGAAAATGCAAGAAGCAAGTGACGGTTTTATAGCCTTACCTGGCGGAATGGGAACGTTGGAAGAGCTTTTTGAAATCATAACTTGGTTACAACTTGGGCTTCATCAAAAACCAATTGGACTTCTTAATATTAATGGTTTTTATAACGATTTAATAAAAATGCTAGAAACAATGGTTCGTAAAGGCTTTCTTTCTATGGCTAATTACGAACTTCTATTGGTGGATTCCAACCCCAAAAACCTACTGCAAAAAATGGAAGATTTCAAAAGGCCTAATGTTCAAAAGTGGTTAAATTCTGATAGAAGTTGATTGGTCTTTTTTTAATATTGTTTTTTAAGGATTTCAATTTTTTAATTATAAATGTTTAGTTTCGGTAAGGCCACTATTGCTAGTGCAACAACTTTAGGTCCTGCGGCACGACTACATCAATAATTTTTAAAAAGATTCATACATTCGTGGTTCTTTTTTTGAAATCATCTAAAACAAAAACTCCTTTCTTTCTATATTTGTTCAATGAGCACAGAACAACAAATTACAAGCCTTCGCAACGAACTTCGCGAGCATAACCATAATTATTACATTCTAGACAATCCCACAATTTCCGACTTTAAATTTGACCAAAAACTAAAGCAACTTCAGGAACTAGAAAAAGCAAATCCTGAGTTTTATGATGCCAACTCACCAACCTTAAGAGTTGGTGGTGAAATCACGAAGAATTTTGAAACCGTTCCGCATACTTATAGAATGTATTCTTTGGATAATTCCTATTCAAAAGAAGATTTGGAAGACTGGGAAAAGCGAATCGAAAAAATGGTAGATGGCAATGTGGAATTTACTTGCGAGCTTAAATACGACGGTGCTTCAATCAGTTTAACTTACGAAGATGGAAAGCTGAAAAAGGCCGTAACCCGCGGCGACGGTTTTCAAGGAGATGATGTTACGGCAAACATAAAAACCATCCGTTCTGTCCCTTTGCAGTTGAAGGGAGATTTTCCACCTCTTTTTGAAATTCGCGGAGAAATAGTTTTGCCTTTTGAAGGTTTCGCAAAGATGAATGCAGAAAGAGTAGAGGCAGGCGAAGAACCATACCGAAACCCAAGAAACACAGCTTCTGGCAGCCTAAAATTGCAAGACAGCGCCGAGGTTGCAAAACGTCCATTGGATTGCCTATTATATAGTTTAATAGGTGAAAGGCTTCCTGTAAAAACACAATTTGAAAGTCTCGAAAAAGCCCGTGATTGGGGTTTTAAAGTTCCAAAAGCTGCAAAACTTGCAAAAAGTCTCGATGAGGTTTTGGATTTCGTTAACTATTGGGACATCCATCGCCACGAATTGCCTTATGAAACCGATGGAGTAGTGGTAAAGGTGAACAATCTACAACAACAAGAAGAGCTTGGTTATACCGCCAAATCGCCACGTTGGGCAATGGCCTATAAATTTAAAGCAGAACAGGTTTCCACCCTTTTAAACCAAATTACGTTTCAAGTAGGAAGAACTGGCGCCATCACACCCGTTGCAAATTTAGAGCCTGTGGAATTGGCCGGAACCGTTGTTAAACGTGCGTCACTTCACAATGCCGATCAAATTGAAAAGCTGGACATCCGCGAAGGTGACACAGTTTTTGTTGAAAAGGGTGGCGAAATTATTCCGAAGATAATTGGGGTAGATTTTACGCAGCGCGATCCAAAATCAAATCCTACTGAATATATTACCGAATGCCCTGAATGTAGAACTGAATTGGTTCGCACCGAAGGTGAAGCTCAACATTATTGTCCAAATGCAGAAGGATGCCCACCACAAATTATTGGGCGGATTCAGCATTTCATTTCTCGCAAAGCAATGGATATTGAAGGATTGGGAAGCGAAACTGTAGCACTTTTGGTTAACAATGGCTTGATTAATAATTACGCAGATTTGTATCTTTTGAAAGAAGAACAGATAGTTCCGTTGGAAAGAATGGCGCAGAAAAGTGCTGAGAATATGGTCAAAGGAATCGAAGCCTCTAAACAAATTCCTTTTGAAAGAGTTCTTTTCGGCTTGGGAATTCGATACGTTGGTGAAACCGTTGCGAAGAAACTCGCAAAAAATTACAAAACCATTGATGCGTTAAAAAACGCTTCCGAAGAAGAATTGATAACTGTTGATGAAATTGGCGAACGCATTGCCCAAAGTGTAGTTTCCTTTTTCAATTCCGAAGAAAATATTGCAACCATTGAACGATTGAAAAGCTATGGCGTTCAGCTGGAGATTTCCGCAGAAAAACTTGCAAACCAAACGGATACTTTAGCAGGAAATACTTTTGTCGTTTCCGGAGTCTTCACAAAAGTTTCCCGCGACGAACTTAAAAAACTCATTGAAGACAACGGCGGCAAGGTTTCAAGTTCCATTTCATCCAAAACAAATTACGTTGTCGCTGGGGAAAATATGGGGCCTAGTAAGAAAACGAAAGCTGAAAGTTTGGGAGTTGCAATTATTTCCGAAGATGATTTTTTGCAAATGATTTCATAACTGAAAGCTGAAAAGTATTGAAAAAAACTATTTTTGCCATTCAAGAATCGGGCATTCCATGTTGAAAAAAGTAAAACATAATTCCTTAAAAAAGCACACAGACAAAAACCTGAAGGAGCGAGATGTTTCAGAACGTAACACTTCATTAAAACATTTGGGTTTTTTGTTGGATGAAGCCTTTTTTGAAGATTTTGAAACGCTTTATGAATTTGGAAAAGAACTAGGTTTGCAACGAAAGGACGTGAAGATTTTTACCTTTGTTGAAACCAGAAGAAAAATTCCATCACTTCGGCAAAACCAAATTACAAATAAAGAATTTACTTGGCGTGGCGAGATTCAAAACCAAAATGCGAAGGAATTTCTAGATTTACCGTTCGATGTTTTGGTGGGCTTTTATAAAGACAGACATGAATATTTAGGAGCGATGATTGCAGAAAGTAAAGCAAAATTTAAAATCGGTTTTAATGGTGCAGACGAGCGACTTTTCGACTTGCTTTTAACCGTTGACTTTCAAAAACCGGACACTTTTAAAAGTGAAGTAAAAAAATATTTGAAAATCTTGAAGAAGATTTAGGTGACGGATGATTGATGACGGATGGCCGAAACAATAGTATTCAAAGAATTCAAAGTATCAATAGTTTCAAAATATAGAATATGCTTATCTTTAACCTTTAAAACGTATCACAGTATATAATTGTATTTATGAATATCGACACCCTAAAAATTGAACTTATTGATTGGATTACACAACTTAAGGATCAGTATTCCATTGGCAAGGTGTTGATTTTGAAAAAAAAGTTGAGTACCAAAAAAAGGGAACAGAATTCAAAAATTTTTGGTTCAGGGAAGCATCTAGTGGAATATATTGCAGATGATTTCAACGGTCCCCTTGATGCATTTAAGAAATATCAAAAATGAATTACCTCATAGATACACACATTCTTCTGTGGTATATAGTGGGCGATAAAAGAATAGACAAGAAAATTCAATCCAAAATAGAGGATCCATTAAATACCATGTTTTTAAGCAACGTAAGCTTGTGGGAAATCGCCATTAAAGTTAGTATTGGAAAATTAAAATTATGAGGAAGCCTAGATGATTTAAAGAATTATTTGGAAGAAAAGGGTTTCAGGATACTGGATTACGACTTTGCATATCTAGAAACTCTCCAACAATTGCCTTTTCATCATCAAGACCCTTTTGATAGATTAATTGTTGCCCAAGGGAAAACAAAATCCTTAGAAATAATAACCGATGACGGGCAAATAAAAAAATATTTTGATTGATAAAGGATGCCTAAAACAAAAGTTGTAAAAATAAATTAATAATGAAAGAATTAATAGGAACCGGCGTAGCGCTAATCACTCCATTTAAAAGCGATTTTTCGGTAGATGTAGAAGGCCTTAAGAATGTTGTTAATTTCAACATTGAAAACGGTATAAATTATTTAGTAGTTTTAGGAACAACCGCCGAAAGCGCAACACTTTCAAAAGAAGAAAAACAAGTTGTGATAGACACAATCATTTCAGCAAATAACGGTCGTTTGCCATTGGTTCTAGGCATTGGCGGCAACAACACACAAGAAGTAATTGCTGAAATGCAAACCCGTGATCTTTCTGCATTTACAGCTATTCTTTCCGTTTCGCCTTATTACAACAAACCTACGCAGGAAGGAATTTATCAACACTTTGCAGCTATCGCAAAGGCCGCTCCGTTGCCAATAATTTTGTATAATGTTCCAGGAAGAACGGCTTCAAACGTACTTCCAGAAACCGTTATTCGTTTGGCAAATGATTTTGAGAAAATCGTAGCCATAAAAGAAGCGGCTGGAGATATCGTTCAAGCAATGAAATTGATTTCAGGTTGCCCAAAAGAGTTCTTAGTAATTTCTGGTGATGATATGATTACGTTACCAATTATACTCGCTGGTGGGGCAGGAGTGATTTCGGTTATTGGGGAAGGTTTCCCAAAAGAGTTTTCGAAAATGGTAAAACTCGGTCTCGATAAAAAAGCTGATGAAGCTTATCAAATTCACTATAAAATAGCGCCAGCAATAGACTATATTTTTGCGGAAGGAAATCCTGCAGGAATAAAAGCAGTTTTCAAATCTTTAGAGATTTGTGGTGACACCGTGAGGCTTCCTTTAGTGGGGGTTAGCGATGGGTTGAGAGCCAAAATAGATTCTTTTACCAGAAATTTCTAAAGCAGTTCTTTTTATTTCTTTAGTTAAATATTTCAAAAGGCTTGTAAATAATAGGCTTCAGCGCAATATTTTAGCCGAAGAATAAGTTTGTTCAGTCATGTTTAATTCCCTATTTTTGCACGATGTTTTTTAAGCCCATGCGTTTACCACTTTTTATATTACTCTGCCTTACAATTGTTCTTTCATCCTGTAGCGAATACCAGCGGGTACTTCGGAAGGACGATATGGGCAAAAAATTTGCCTTGGCAGATTCGCTTTACAAAATAGGCAAATACAAAAAAGGCCTAAAATTAATGGAGCAGATTGTTCCTTCCTACAGAGGGAAACCACAAGGCGAAAAGCTAATGTTTATCTACTCCAACACCTATTATAACTTGGAAGATTACGTTTTGGCAGGCTATCAATTTGAACGTTTTACGCAGGCATATCCTCAAAGTGATAGCGTTGAAGTTGCTTCATTTAAATCTGCTAGAAGTTTTTACGAACTTTCTCCAAGATCTGCCTTAGATCAAAGAGACACTTACAAAGCTTTGGAAAAACTACAGGAATTCATAAATCGTTATCCAAATTCTGAAAAACGAGTTGAGGCAAACACATTGGTTGCCGAATTACGCGAAAAACTTGAAACCAAAGAATACAATACAGCAAAACAATATTTGCACATTGAAGATTACAAGGCTGCCATTGGCGCTTTTGATAATTTTATAACAGACAATCCAGGCTCTCACTACAGAAAAGATGCTTTTTATGGAAGATATGTCGCTGCGTATAAATTGGCTATAAATAGTATTCCAAATCTGGTTCAAGAACGTTTGATTACCGCAAAAGGATACTATAGTAATTTCATAAAATATTATAAGGATACAGATTTGGCTCCCGAAGCATTGGAGATTTATCAGGATATAGAGAGCAGAATTGTACCTACAGAAACAAAACCCAACAGTTAATTAATTTTTATTATGGATATTAAAAATTCAGAAGCACCCGTCAATACAGTTACTTTAGACAAAAACTTGATTGATGCCCCAACCAATAATATTTATGAAGCTATTTCGATTATTTCGAAAAGAGCCTCACAAATAAATGGGGACATCAAAAAAGAACTTCTTGAAAAACTTGATGAGTTTGCTACTTACAACGATAGTTTAGAAGAAATTTTTGAAAACAAAGAACAAATTGAAGTTTCAAAATTCTACGAAAAACTTCCAAAACCACACGCTCTAGCAGTTCAAGAGTGGTTGGATAACAAAATCTATTACAGAAACACTGCTGACGAAATAGTAGAGGAATAGTAAATTCATAATCCCGAAGGGAATATGAAACTTGGCTATTTTTCTTTTGAAAAGCACGCGATGAATCGCAAGCCTACAAACTGAACACTGGTACTGAATACTGAATACTAAATTATGTCTGTTTTGAACGGGAAAAACATCTTGCTTGGCGTTACTGGCGGGATTGCCGCCTACAAAGCAGCTTTTTTAGTTAGGCTTCTAGTGAAAAAAGGAGCCAATGTAAAAGTTGTGATGACGCATTCTGCCAAAGAATTTGTTACACCGCTTACCCTTTCCACGCTGTCAAAAAACGAAGTGTTTTCTTCTTTCACGAATGAAGAAAACGATCCCGAGAGCTATCGGGAGCCCAAATGGAACAACCACGTTGAGTTGGCTCTTTGGGCAGATTTGTTTTTAATAGCTCCAGCCACGGCAAATACGCTTTCCAAAATGGCTCACGGCACTTGCGATAATCTTTTGCTTGCGTGCTACCTTTCTGCCAAATGTCCCGTTTACTATGCGCCAGCAATGGATTTGGATATGTATCAACATCCAACCACGAACAACGTTTTTGAAAAGTTGAATAGCTTCGGAAACATTCAAATTCCAGCAGCTTTCGGTGAATTAGCGAGTGGCTTGGTAGGACAGGGAAGAATGGCGGAACCTGAAGAAATAGTTTCCTTTATAGAAAATGATATTCTAAAAAAACTTCCGCTTCGTGGAAAGAAGTTTTTAATCACAGCTGGACCAACGTATGAAGCTATAGATCCAGTTCGTTTCATTGGAAATCATTCTAGTGGAAAAATGGGTTATGCCATTGCAGAAACCGCCGCACAACTTGGCGCTGAGGTTGTTTTAATCTCTGGTCCTTCCGCTTTAAAACTTGAAAGTGATTTGGTGAAAGTTATTCGCGTTACTTCGGCAGCAGAAATGTATAACGCATCTCACGAATATTTCAACACAAGCGATGTCGCCATTTTAAGTGCCGCCGTTGCTGACTATCGCCCTTCAGAAGTTGCTATACAAAAAATTAAAAAGAAAGATTCTGAATTAACACTTCATCTTACCAAAACCAAGGATATTCTTGCTTCGCTGGGAGAAATAAAGAAAAATCAATTTCTGGTTGGTTTCGCTTTAGAAACTCAAAACGAAGAAGAAAACGCAAAATTGAAACTGAAAAAAAAGAATTTAGATTTAATTGTGTTAAATTCGCTTCGGGACATGGGGGCGGGTTTCCAAACTGACACCAACAAAATTACTTTGATTGGCAAAGACAATAAAACACTTCCTTTTCCTGTTAAACCTAAAAAAGAAGTAGCTAAAGATATTTTAGAATATATTATAGAACAGACAAATGCGTAAAATTTTACTTTTCTTATTATGTGCCACAGCGGTGATTTCCACCCAAGCCCAAGAACTTAATTGTACCGTTTCCATTGATGCTGAACAGACCGGACAGCCCAATTTACAGATTTTCAAAACGCTGGAAATTCAGCTGCGCGAATTTGTAAACAACACAAAATGGACAGATAAAGAGTACAAAAACCAAGAACGAATAGACTGTAATATGAGTTTGGTTGTGAGTCAGTATGATGGTGATACTTTTACTGCAACATTGCAAATTCAATCGTCACGCCCTGCTTTTAATTCAACATATAACACTCCGGTTTATAATTATTTTGACAAGCAAGTAAGCTTTAATTATAAGGAATATGAGCCTTTAAATTTCAATATGACCACCTTCGGTTCTAATCTTGTTTCGGTAATTGCTTTTCACGTTTATACCATTATTGGTTTGGATGCAGATACTTACGTTTTAAATGGCGGAGCACCTTATTTTGAAACTGCCAAGCAGATTACAAACACTGCGGCCTCCAGCGCTTTTTCAGGCTGGAAAACTACAGATGGCAACCAGTCCAGATATCGTTTTAACGATGCTTTGGTTTCGGCTGTTTATAAGGAATTTCACGATGTAATGTATGAATATCACCGAGACGGAATCGATATTATGGCTTCAGATCAGAAAATGGCAAAACAAAAAATTGCAGATGCTATCAACAAGCTAAAGGGTATTAATGACAGGCGTCCAAACTCTTATATAGTTCGCACTTTTTTTGATGCGAAAAGTGATGAGATTCAAGCCATCTTCAGCGGTGGTCCGCAGGTAGATATTACTAAATTGCTTGAAAACCTCAACAGATTAGCGCCAACAAAACGAAGTAATTGGTCTGAAATAAAGTTTTAGATTCAATATTTAAAGTTTAAAGTTTAAAGTTCAAAATTCAAAGTTGAGAGTTGAACCTTGATTACTACTTTCTACCAACTAAAGTCTACCAACTATAAATGATAACAACCCTCGCGATAAAAAACTATGCGCTTATTGAAGACATTCGCGTGGATTTTAATGAAGGTTTGACAATTATTACTGGGGAAACAGGAGCCGGAAAATCCATACTTCTCGGTGCATTGGGACTTCTGTTAGGAAAAAGAGCTGATTTAAGTAGCGTAAAAGACGCTTCAAAAAAATGTGTTGTTGAAGGTCATTTTTCTATTGAAAACTATGGACTTCAAACTATTTTTGAAGAAAATGAATTGGATTATGAATCGCAAACAATCATTCGTCGGGAGATATTACCAGGCGGAAAATCTAGAGCTTTTGTAAACGATACTCCAGTTGCTTTAACGCAACTCCAAGCGCTTTCACCATATTTAATAGACGTTCATAGCCAACATGAAACTTTGGAAGTTGTTTCAGAAAACTTTCAGATGGAAGTTATAGATGCTTTGGCTGGGAATGATTTGCTTCTGAAAACGTATAAATTACAATTTGAAAATTTCAAAAATATTTCTGAAGAACTTTCTGCTTTAAAACTTCAAAAGGAGGATGCTTCCAAAGAATTAGAATACAATACCTTTCTGCACAACGAGCTTCAGCAAGCCGGTTTAAAAAAATTGAATCAGCAGGAACTTGAAGAAACCTACGAAACCTTAAACAACGCTGAAGCAATCCAAGAGGCACTTGCCAATGTAAACAAGCTTTTTGATGAAGAACAAATAGGAAGTTTGCAGACGGCTAAGGAAGCGCGCATTGTTTTAGGAAAAATCAAAGAGTTTTCAAAAACTTTTGAAGATTTCTGGATGCGTTTGAACAGCATTATTATTGAATTGGAAGATATTTCAAACGAAGTTTCCAACACAGCAGAAAAAATTGAGGCTGACCCTGAAATGCTTCTTCAAGTAAATGAAAAACTTCAAACACTTTATAAACTTCAGCAAAAACACTCAGTTTCAGCGGTTTTAGAATTAATCGAAATTGAAGAAATGCTAGAAGAAAAAGTAAATATTACTTTGGGATTAGATTCTCAAATTGGAAAGCTGGAAAAGCAAAAAAATAGCTTACGAGAAACTGCATTGAAAACTGCGTTGCAACTTCATAAAAAGAGACAAGAATCTATTCCAGTTTTAAAACGAAAACTTGAAGAAACGCTGTTGCCGTTAGGATTACCAAATGCTCGGTTTCAATTTGAGCTAAAGCCTTCCGAAGATTTTAAAGGTAATGGAACAGATTCATTACAATTATTGTTCACAGCAAACAAAGGTTTGGCTTTTGGACCCTTAAAAAAAGTGGCTTCAGGCGGCGAAATGAGCCGAATAATGCTTGCAATTAAGGCGGTTTTAGCTGAATATAAAAAATTACCAACTATAGTTTTTGATGAAATTGACACTGGTGTTTCTGGTGAAATAGCAAATAAAATGGCAGTAATAATGTACAAAATGAGCAAATCCATGCAGGTTTTAAGCATTACTCATTTACCGCAAATCGCAGCAAAAGGTGACTATCATATTAAAGTGTACAAAGAAGATTTAAACGATGTAACCACCACGCATTTAAGAGTTTTGGAAGATGAAGAACGCATCACGGAAATAGCACAGATGCTAGGTGGCAAAAATGTTTCGGAAGCTGCAATTGCAAATGCAAAGGAATTATTGAATTAAAATGTATCTTTACTTTATAGAATTCAAAATTCATTATAATGTTTACTTTTTTTAATTTTGAAAACGTTAACGTAAACTTTAGCTGAACTCATAACTCATAACTCACAACTCATAACTAAAAAATATGTCTTATAATTTATTAAAAGGAAAACGAGGAATCATTTTTGGGGCATTGGATGCAAATTCCATAGCGTGGATAACCGCAGAGCGCATTCACGAAGAAGGTGGAAAGTTTGTTCTTACTAATGCACCAATAGCATTGCGAATGGGCCAAATAAATGAACTTGCTGAAAAAACAAATTCTCAGGTCATACCAGCTGACGCTACAAGTTTGGAAGATTTGGAAAATTTGGTAACCAAGGCGACTGAAATTTTGGGAGGCAAACTGGATTTTGTTTTGCACTCAATTGGTATGTCTGTAAATGTTCGAAAGGGCAATCATTACACCAATCAGAATTACGATTTCACACATAAAGGTTGGGATATTTCTGCAGGATCTTTTCATAAAACCATGCAAGTGCTTTATCAAAAAGATGCAATGAACGAGTGGGGGAGCATCGTAGCGCTTACCTATATGGCGTCACAGCGCGTTTTTCCAGATTATAATGATATGGCAGATAACAAAGCATATTTAGAAAGTATTGCGCGCAGTTTTGGATATTTTTTCGGAAGAGATAAAAAGGTACGAGTTAACACTATTTCGCAATCTCCAACACCAACTACGGCTGGTCAAGGTGTAAAAGGTTTTGATGGTTTCATCAGTTATGCAGATAAAATGTCACCATTGGGTAACGCCACTGGCTTGGATTGCGCCAATTATACGATTGCAATGTTTAGCGATTTAACGAAACGCGTAACCCTTCAGAATTTATATAATGACGGAGGTTTCTCTAACATGGGCGTTAGTGATGGCGTGATGCAAGCATTTGTAGAAGGGAAATAGTATAATCTCATACAATTTCAAAAAAATATTAATCCTGTCCAGTTATTCGGTCAGGATTTTTTTATGAATATTTTAAAGTAAGTGTCAAAATATTTCTACATCTTCATTTTTTTGTGTATTTTTAATATATTATTAACTAAAAATTAACGAAACATGAAAAAAACTACACTCCTTGGGTGCTTATTCGTATTACTAACGTTTTCGATTAATGCTCAAGAAAACAGATCCTCAACGGCACCAACTGGTACGGATACAAAGATTGTGGAGAAGAAAGCTACTATTCAAAATGTAGCTCCAAAGAATCTTACTGCAAACAACAATGCTGAAATTTTAGCTGATGCTCTTAGGGCGAACGTAACATCCCCTTTAGACAACGCAAGTATTAGCAGAAGAGGAATTCTGGCTGATATTATTCCAGTTGCAGGTGCTACTGAAACCTTTAATCCAGCAACGGGTGATAACTTCTTCGATCCAGGAGGTCCAGGAGGTAGCAGTACTTCAGGAACTCCAGGAAACTATCCAAACTGTGGTTGCGATACGCAAAGTACACTAGCAGGAGTAAGTGAAATTAATTTTCAATTTTTCAGTGTTTTTGGAAATTTTGATTATTTAAGAATTTATGATGGAACTGATGCTTCTGGCACATTATTATATGATAATGGTGTAGGCGGTCCAAATGATGGAGACATTACTTTGGCAGATATGATAGCGTCTAACGGATCATCATCTTTTATTGCTGGTTCTGGTAATTTCTTATTCTTCTTCCATGCAACTGCAGTAGTTGACTATGGAGGATGGGATGTAGAAATTGTTAGTGCTGGTGGCGGTGGCGGTCCATGCACAAATACAGCTATTGAAGTTAATCAAGACGTTAATGACTCTTGTATGGCATTAATTGATCAAGGTGGATTGGCCCAGTCTTATAAACCAACTCAACCAAATGCTGCCGGAGCAGGGATTATGTTTACAGATCCATCTACTGGTCTTGATGTTAATCTTTCGCTATGGGATGGTCTGCCAAATGCCGGAGGTACTATGCTAGCAAATGGAACCAGCCAAACCGATGGTACTGCCTGGGCAGATGTTTTTTGGGATCCCGTGGTAAGTGTAACCGTTGGTACAACATATTATATAGTTATTGATGGGGATATTACATTACCTTGTGTTGCGGGTTCTCTTGCTAATCCTTATCCTGATGGAAATGTATTTGCCAATGACTATGGCTCTTTCCCAGATTTTGATTATACATTTAGAACATATAGCTGTAATACAGTCAGTGTGGGTGAGAACGACTTGCAGGACTTCTCTTTCTATCCAAACCCAACTAACGGATTGTTAAATTTATCAAGCGCTGAGAATATTGAGAATGTAAAAATTTACAATGTTCTGGGGCAAATGGTAATTATTACACGTGTTAATGCAACAAATTCACAAGTTGACATTTCAGCTCTTAAAACTGGCACCTACTTAATGAAAGTTTTAGTGAATGGAGAAATTGGAACTTATAGAGTTCTAAAACAGTAAGTATTTTTTAGCATTCATCATTCTTTTCAGTTTAACCACCTGCAGATGCAGGTGGTTTTTTATATACTGAATGGATATTTTACGAAAGACCAGTGATTTTATATTGATGTTTTCTATAGGTTGGTTTAAAACATATTTTAATTAAAATCGATACGCCTTAAAAGTTTAAAAATTGAAAATAATAGAAAAACCTTGTCTCCGATAAAAGTTATTAATGAACAATGAAATTGGTTAAGATAAATATGACAAAAGTTTGTTATTAACATTTTTTTAAATACTTTTAGTGAATTATTAACTAAACTATATAATTAATTATGAAAAAAGTTACATTACTAGTTTTACTCTTAGTGTTTGCTGTCAGTTTTGGACAGCGATCTACGGTAAAAACGCAGGGGGTGGACAACCCCATTCATTACAACCAACAGCAAAAGCAAAAAGCTGTTGCTCCTTCAAACGTATCTGCCAGCCCGGCTGATTTTAGCGTAAAGAAGAAAGGGATAGATAATCCTATTCATTATAACCAACAGCAAAATAAAAAAGCTGTTGTGTTAACTGAGAGCCAACGATCCGCTAAAACAGACTTAGTAGGTCCTGGCGAACGTAAGCCGGTTATTAAAAATCAACAACAAAATCAACAAAGAGTTGTAGTTCCAAGCGATAAGCAGGGAGCAGCGAGTAATCTAAAAGATCTTGGAACTCAACAGGCGCCTCGATTATTTATGAGCCTTACGGATCAAGAAGAAATATTGGCAGATCAACTATATCAAGCCAATTTGCCTTCTAATAGGGTATCTCCTGTTGTAATTGCTAATAGAAATCCATTAGCAGATATTATCCCGACAGCTGGTGCTACTGAAACCTTTAGCCCAGCCACTGGAGATAACTTCTTCGACCCAGGAGGACCAGGTGGAGCAAATACAGATGGTGCTGCGGGCAATTATCCAAACTGTGGTTGTGATACCCAATCAACACTAGCTGGCGTTACTGAAATCGAGTTTCTTGATTTTGGAGTAAACGGTACTTTCGATTATTTGAGAATATATGATGGTACTGATGCAACTGGAACTGTACTTTATGATAACAGCGCTACAGGTGCGAACACTGGAGACAAGACCTTAGCGAATATGATTGCCTCTAATGGTTCAGCATCATTTACCGCTACAAGTGGAAACTTCTTTTTCTTTTTTCATTCAAGTACTGTTGTAAACTGGCTTGGATGGGATGTAGAAATAGTTGCTGCTGGAGGCGGTGGCGGACCTTTCCCAGAGCCATATTGCGGACCACTTGAGTTTAACTCAGGAGTTGAACCAATTACCTTGGTTGAAGTTGCTGGTATTAGCAATATAAGTGATCCTGTATTAGATGGTTCACCAGCACACGAAGATTTTACATCTGTTAGTGGTGATATGGAAGAAGGAATGTCTTATTCTATTGCTTTGGAAGGTAATACAGGTGGAGGTTTTACAAATAGTTTTACTGTATTTATCGATTGGAATCAAGATGGGGTATTAGATAATGCTAGTGAGCGTTATCAAATAGGCACCATTATTGGTTCTACAGGTACAGATGGTCAACAGGCTACAGGAAACATTGTAGTTCCATCTGGCGTTACCGCTGGTCCTACTAGAATGCGAGTTATTAAAAGATTCCAAGCTATATATGCTACGGATTCTTGTATTCCAGGCTCAGGTTTTGGCCAAGCTGAAGATTATACTATCAATGTGACCGCTGGCGGTGGCGGCGGTACAGGAGGTCCTTGTACTGCTACAGCTCCAAGCAACAATTTTGAAAATGGAAAAAGTTTTACTAAACCTCTTGGCCGTGTTGTAGCAGTTGATGTAATCGTTGCTGACGGTGAGGACTTTATGTTAGAGAATCTTGCTTTTACAGCTTTTATTGGAGCCACTGGCGCGGGAATAAATGCTGCAAACGTAGATGTATTTATTTATGAGGACGATGGTACGGGTAAACCTGGAGCGTTAGTAACGTCTCAAACAAGTGTTGTTCCAGATTCTCAAACCGTAATTGGTGCCGCTTTTGGATTTGCTGCATGGAATGTAGTTCTTGACATCACTGATGTTAATCTTCCGGGTGCGACTGGTTCTACTACTACCTATTGGGTAGGATTATCTTTAGAGGCAACTGATGCAAGTAATGTTTTCTGGGAAGACTCTACTGCAGGAAATGTAGGCTTAGGTCTTAGCTATGATGACGGAGTATTAGGTTTTGTAACAGACCCTACATTAGAATGTGTTTATACATTTGATGGTACTTGTACGCCAATTGGCGGCGGTGGGACAGGAGGTCCTTGTACTTCTGCAGCCCCAAGCAACAATTTTGAAAATGGAAAAAGTTTTACTAAACCTCTTGGCCGTGTTGTAGCAGTTGATGTAATCGTTGCAGACGGTGAGGACTTTATGTTAGAGAATCTTGCTTTTACAGCTTTTATTGGAGCCACTGGCGCGGGAATAAATGCTGCAAACGTAGATGTATTTATTTATGAGGACGATGGTACAGGTAAACCTGGAGCGTTAGTAACGTCTCAAACAAGTGTTGTTCCAGATTCTCAAACCGTAATTGGTGCCGCTTTTGGATTTGCTGCATGGAATGTAGTTCTTGACATCACTGATGTTAATCTTCCTGGCGCAACTGGATCTGACACTACCTATTGGGTAGGATTATCTTTAGAAGCAACTGATGCTAGTAATGTTTTCTGGGAAGACTCTACTGCAGGAAATGTAGGATTTGGTCTTAGTTATGATGACGGAGTATTAGGTTTTGTAACAGACCCTACATTAGAGTGTGTTTATACATTTGATGGTACTTGTTCGCCAATTGGCGGCGGTGGAGGTCTTTGTTCTGAAGAGAATCCTAACGACTTCACTTTCGAAAATGGTTATAACTGTTCTTCAGCAAGTGCCTTTATGACTGCTAATGACGTTACTGTCGCTGCAGATACTGACTTTACACTTACTAATATTACTGCAAGTATTTTCGCCAATGGTGGAATTGCAAATGTTGATGTTAACTATTATGCAGATGCTGCAGGTCTTCCTGGAGCTGTTATAGGCTCTCAGGCTTCAGTTACCATAGATAGTCAAGCTGTTATTGGAACTAATTTTGGTTTTGATGTGAATGAAGTTGAAATGACTGTAGCACCATTCTTGTTTGCTGGTCAGGCAGGTGCAGAAACTACTTACTGGATTGAGCTATCCGTTACAGACGGCGGCGGTACAGGTAGTGTATTCTGGGTTGTTACCTCTTCAAGCGCAGTAGGACTTCCAACTGCTAATTTTGACGCAGTTTGGGCTATTCCAGATCCACTTGTAGATGGAGTTTATATTTGGGAAGGAAACTGCGCGCCAATCGGCGGCGGTGGTGGTCTTTGTTCTGAAGAGAACCCTAATGACTTCACTTTCGAAAATGGTTATAACTGTTCTTCAGCAAGTGCCTTTATGACTGCTAATGACGTTACTGTCGCTGCAGATACTGACTTTACACTTACTAATATTACTGCAAGTATTTTCGCCAATGGTGGAATTGCAAATGTTGATGTTAACTATTACGCTGATGCTGCAGGTCTTCCTGGAGCTGTTATAGGCTCTCAGGCTTCAGTTACCATAGATAGTCAAGCTGTTATTGGAACTAATTTTGGTTTTGATGTTAATGAAGTTGAAATGACTGTAGCACCATTCTTGTTTGCTGGTCAGGCAGGTGCAGAAACTACTTACTGGATTGAGCTATCCGTTACAGACGGCGGCGGTACAGGTAGTGTATTCTGGGTTGTTACCTCTTCAAGCGCAGTAGGACTTCCAACTGCTAATTTTGACGCAGTTTGGGCTATTCCAGATCCACTTGTAGATGGAGTTTATATTTGGGAAGGAAACTGCGCACCAATTGGTGGCGGTGGTGGTCTTGCCAATGATGATTGTAGCGGTGCTATAGCTGTAAGTTGTGGTGATTCAATAACAGGAACTACAATTGATGCAACAGTTGATTCTACTGCTCCAGCTTGTGGTCCAGCCATTACATCTCCTGGAGTATGGTACAAATTGAACGATAACAGCGGAATGCCAGGTGATATTACAATATCATTATGCGCAGCAACTGATTTTGATTCTAAGATTTCAGTTTATAGCGGTAGTTCTTGTTCCGCACTCGTTTGTGTTGATGGAAATGATGATTCTTGTGGACTTCAATCGGAAATTACATTTGCGAGCGATGGAAACACACAGTATTACATTCTTATACATAGTTTTGGTGGTGCAACTGGTAACTTTAGTTTAGATGTTACTTGTACTCCAAACCCTCCACCAAATGATATGATCGTGAACTCTATTGATGTTGATCAAATAGGTTTCCCTTACACTGATCCTCAAGTAAACATGCCAGCGGCTACTATGGAAAATGGTAACCCAGCGGGATGTGATCTTACAGGAGCAAATGGTGTTTGGTATAACTTTGTTCCTTTCAAGGATGGTACAGCTAATGCAACTATAGTAACTCCTGGAGGTGCTAGTTCAGTTACATTCTATACTGCACCGAATGAGAATGCTACAGAAACAGATCTTACCCTTGTTGCACAAAATAATAATCAATGTGCTCCAGGAACTTCTGCTTCCATATTCACTTTAGCCGGTCAAGCATATTATGTGTTCGTATTGAACACTGGTGCTGTAACGGATATTATGATAGATGGAACAGGTCTTGGTATTTCTGACAATACTCTTGCTGGTTTCAGTTTTTACCCGAACCCAACCAATGGTATCGTTAACCTTCAGAGTGTTGAAAACATCGATAATGTATCGTTGTATAACGTTCTTGGGCAACTCGTAATCGAGAAACGAGTGAATGCTACAACCTCACAAGTTGACATTTCTGGTCTTAACACTGGTACTTATTTAATGAAAGTATCTGTGAACGGTGAGATTGGTACTTTTAGAGTACTGAAACAGTAGTTTTTTAGATTCTAGTTATTAATTTAAACCACCCGCAATTTGCGGGTGGTTCTTTTTTATGGATATGTGAAAGTATCTTTGGAATTTTAATTTGAAATTTTTATTCTAAATCTGGCTAAAAGAAATTTACCTATTAAAAAGAACTTTACTGAAAATTGATTTAAATGATTGATTAAAAGAGTTTTATAATATACTTAATGTTTCTTTTTTTACATCTTACTTAAATTGTAATATAGCTTATTTTTAAGTTAAATGGTTTATTTATAGATAGATGGATAACGAGACCTATTTCCTTTAAATGCTTTCTTTAATTTTAATAAGTAAAAGAGAAAAGTTTAGGGCTAAAATTTTTGCAGTGTCAGTTTTTTACAATAGTTTTATACCAGTTTAACTATAAAATCTTAATCAAATGAGAAAAATTACATTATTATTGGCGTGTTTTATTGGCTTTTCAGGAGTCATGACGGCACAAAATGCCCAAACATCCTCTGATGTTGATGGTCTGTTGAACAGATTGTCGCAAATAGGTACGAATGCAGGTGATGTATCTGCCTATTTTACTTCAGAAGAACAAGCTACTCTTAGAAGCTATTTTGTTTCTAATCAAACCGTAGTTTTACCAGCTGCTTATTACAATGCTAATCTTGCTAATGTAGTAGGCGAAACAACTGGAGTATCTTCAAATTCTGAGATATCTCTAGATCTGAATGCAAAAGTTCCTTTTACTGGAACATACTATTATCGTTCACCAAACGCACTTGTTTACGACAATGGTCCTTACTTTAACATTCCTGGTCCTCCACCGGTTAGTCAATTACAAGATGCGTCATTATTAATGAGCTTATATGGATTTGGAGCTCAATTCACTGCTGACAACCGTATGGCTGATGATTTTACACTTACTGCTGATTATGACATTACCTCTGTGGATGTATATGCTTACCAAACAGGAGCAACCCCTCCTTCAATAACTGCATTATATGTGCAAGTTTGGGATGGTGATCCAAGCGGTGGCGGTGCTAGCGTAATTTGGGGAGACCTTGTTACTAATGTTTTAGATAATGTTGCTGATTCAGGTGCTTTAAGACAATTGGAAAGCGCTCCTGGCGATACATCTAGAAAAATTCAAACAGCTACTGCCAATACTACTGGTCTTTCATTGACAGCTGGTACTTATTGGATAGAATATACTTTTGAAGGTTCTGGTGCTTCTGGCCCTTGGGCTCCACCAATCGTAATTACTGGAACTGCTACAACTGGAAATGCATTACAATACACCGGTGCTTCAGGTCTTTATAACCCAGCTATCGATACTGGTTCTGGTACTCCTCAAGGAATGCCATTCGTATTGTTCGGTGACATTGTTGGTGGCGGTCCTGGTGATCCAGCTGTAGCTTTTGGAGCTAACAACACTACTTCAAGCTTAATTACTTTTGATCCAGCAGATCCTGCTGCATTTACAACTTTAGGTACATCTCCTGCACCGGTTTTCGAAAATGCTGGTGCAGTTGATCCTAATGATGATACTACTGCTTATGTTTTAGACAGTGGCGGACTTTTCTACAGTGTAGATCTTACTACAGGCGTTTATACCAACCTTGGAACTATCTTGGCTCCTGGAGGAAATCAATGGTCGGGTGCAGAGTTTGATCCTATCTCTGGAACATTGTATGCTATTTCAGTTAATGGTGCTTTAACTGCTACTACTTTATCAACTATAGATATTGGTGCTCTTACAGCTACTACTATAGGATTGACAGGTATGGCAGGAGGAATCTCTTTAATGATTGATGCTAATGGTGATGGCTATAGCCACGATATTGCAGATGATAACTTTTACTATGTTGATTTAGCAAGTGGTACTGCCTCTCCAATTGGCCCACTAGGATTTGATGCTAACTTTGGTCAGGGTGGAACTTTCATTGACGGTGATCCAGGTTTCGTTTATCTTTCAGCTTTTGACAGCGGTTCATTCCAGTCTCAGTGGAGAAGAGTTGATGTTTTAACTGGATCTTCTACAGTAATAGGTCTTTTCAACGGAGGTGCTGACCAAGTAGGTTGGTCTTCTGCCAAAGGTAGCCTTGCTGTAGGTATCGCTGAAAACGCACTTGAAGGTTTCTCTTACGCTCCGAACCCAACATCTGGTGTTCTTTCTTTGAAATCTATTAACAACATAGATACAGTTGCTATCTACAATATGTTAGGTCAAAATGTAATGAGCTCAAAAATTGGAGCTACTACATCTGATCTTGATATTTCAAGCTTAAAAACTGGAACTTACATTATGCAAGTTACTGTTGGTGGTCAAACAGCTGCTTTTAGAGTATTGAAAAACTAAGTTTTTATAATTAATATTAAAAGCCATCCACGAAAGTGGGTGGCTTTTTTTTAATAATCTTTTTTGAAGTTAATTATTTTTGAATACCTTTACATTCAATGATTAAAAGATTTTAACCTTTAAAACAATTTTTATTATGAAAAAAATTACATTGTTATTAGTTTGCTTAATCGGTCTTTCGGGAATGGTTGCAGCTCAAAATGTTCAATCCTCCTCTACTGTTGATGATTTATTGAACAGATTATCACAAATAGGTACTAATGCGGGAGATTTGTCTGCTTATTTTACTAAGCAGGAACAACAGACCTTGCATAATTATTTTAACTTAAATAAAAATGCTCCAACTTCAGCTACTGTAAAATATGCTAAGAACGTGAATGGATCAGGTTTTGGAGATTTTATTTTAACTGGAAACACGCAAGCTATACAATTGAATTATAAAGTAGCTTCAGATGTTGAGAGTAATAGAGGTGTTATGGCTATTATAGCGTATACCGATCGTCCTACTTTTGAAGGTGCTTACACAGGAACATTGGTTAATGAAGATTTTTCAGGTGGACCAGGAGCTGGTTCTATTCTAGCATGTGGCCCTGTAATGAGTAGTGGAGGCGACGGCTGTTTTGCTGCAGGCGAACTTGAAGATGGCTTTAGTATAACCGCATCATCGGGAGGTGACACTATATATATTGGAGCAGGTGCAATTGGTAATACTTCTACGCTAGTTGGAGCAAATACCTTTGCAGATACAACCGTTCTTAACTTTTCTCCTGATGGCGCATACGCTGTTGGAATGGATTTGTTTGTTGATAGTGTAGGTAATGCCGACATTCGCGTTTACGATATGGGCGGTACTTTAATGGATACCTTTACCGTTTCAAATACTGCAAATACAGAAAATTTTATAGGATTGATATCTGACGATGCAATTGGAAAAATTGAAATACAGGCCGAAGCAGATGCAGGCGAGTTATTTGGTAATTTAGCTTTCGGAACTGATCCAATTGGTGGCGGTGGTAGTGGTCCTGCAGTTTGCTTTGGAGCTAACAACACTACTTCAAGCATAATTACTTTTGATCCAGCAGATCCTGCTGCATTTACAACATTAGGGACTTCTCCAGCACCGGTTTTCGAAAATGCTGGTGCAGTTGATCCTAATGATGATACTACTGCTTATGTTTTAGACAGTGGCGGACTTTTCTACAGTGTAGATCTTACTACAGGCGTTTATACCAACCTTGGAACTATCTTGGCTCCTGGAGGAAATCAATGGTCGGGTGCAGAGTTTGATCCTATCTCTGGAACATTGTATGCTATTTCAGTTAATGGTGCTTTAACTGCTACTACTTTATCAACTATAGATATTGGTGCTCTTACAGCTACTACTATAGGATTGACAGGTATGGCCGGAGGAATCTCTTTAATGATTGATGCTAATGGTGATGGCTATAGCCACGATATTGCAGATGATAACTTTTACTATGTTGATTTAGCAAGTGGTACTGCCTCTCCAATTGGCCCACTAGGATTTGACGCTAACTTTGGACAAGGAGGTACTTGGATTGACGGTGACCCTGGTTTCGTTTATCTTTCAGCTTTTGACAGTGGGGCATTCCAGTCTCAGTGGAGAAGAGTTGATGTTTTAACTGGATCTTCTACAGTAATAGGTCTTTTCAACGGAGGTGCTGACCAAGTAGGTTGGTCTTCTGCCAAAGGTAGCCTTGCTGTAGGTATCGCTGAAAACGCACTTGAAGGTTTCTCTTACGCTCCGAACCCAACATCTGGTGTTCTTTCTTTGAAATCTATTAACAACATAGATACAGTTGCTATCTACAATATGTTAGGTCAAAATGTAATGAGCTCAAAAATTGGAGCTACTACATCTGATCTTGATATTTCAAGCTTAAAAACTGGAACTTACATTATGCAAGTTACTGTTGCTGGTCAAACAGCTGCTTTTAGAGTATTGAAAAACTAAGTTTTTATAATTAATATTAAAAGCCATCCACGAAAGTGGGTGGCTTTTTTTATTTAGCTAACTTTGCACGATGCAAAGAATCTATTCCTTTATTATTCCTGTCTTCAACCGTCCGCAAGAAGTGATGGAACTTTTGGAAAGTTTTGCGAATTTAGATTTTACCCAAGATTTTGAAATTGTCTTGGTAGAAGATGGTTCCACAGAAACCGCTGAAAAAGTTGTAAATCATTTTTCAGATAAATTATCAATTTCATACTATTTTAAAGAGAATTCAGGTCCCGGAGTTTCCCGTAATTTTGGAATGGAACACGCTGAGGGTAATTATTTTATTATTCTTGATTCAGATTGTATAGTACCCAGGCACTATTTAAAAACTGTGGATTCATTCTTAAACAATACATTTTACCATTGTTTTGGTGGTCCAGATGCGGCGCATAAAAGTTTTTCGCCTTTACAAAAAGCAATAAACTACACTATGACTTCTTTTTTTACTACTGGAGGAATTCGCGGGAGTAAAACCAGCATCAATCGTTTTGAACCGAGAAGTTTCAATATGGGAATTTCAAAAGAAGCGTTTGAAAAAACTGGTGGTTATGCCAAAATTCATCCAGGGGAGGATCCAGATCTGTCGCAACGTATTTTGAAGGCTGGATACAAAACCACATTTCTTCCTGATGCTTTTGTGTATCATAAAAGACGCATTTCGTGGAAGAAGTTTTATATACAAGTAAAAAAATTCGGTTTAGTTAGACCAATTCTGAATAAATGGCATCCTTCCGCAGCAAAAATTACATTTTGGTTTCCAACGCTATTTGTGCTTTTTGTAGTCTGTTCAATACTGCTTTCTATTCTTATTTCAACTTTATTTTTAATTCCGATACTTTTATATCTATTGCTAATATTGATAGATTCTTCAATAAAAAATAAAAGTGTTTATATAGGAATCCTTTCCGTAATAGCTGTCTTTATTCAGTTTTTTGGATATGGGATGGCTTTTTTGAAATCTAGTATTTTCATAAAACTTCTAAAGAAAGATCCACAGAAACAATTTCCCTCTTTATTTTTTAGTTAATTTTATTGAAAATCAAACAAACCGCTATGTCCAAGGGATTTTTTAAAAATAGTAAGAATGTGAAAGTGAACCGCTTTCTGTTCTTTCTTTTGGTAGCATCAATTTTTTGGGTTCTAACCAAGTTTAGTAGGGAGTTTACTTCTACGATGACTGCCAAGATTAATTACGAAAATGTCCCTGAAACCACAGCACTTTCAGAGAACAATACACGTGAAATTAATTTCGATCTTACGGCAAACGGATTTGAGATTCTTTTTTATAAATTCAAAAAACCTACAATCACGGTTCCTGTTGGTAAATATTATTCTAAGGATAAGAACGGTTTCAAGATTTCAGAAAACGAACTTTTGCGGATGGTTTCTTCCAAGTTCAACAGAAATTTGGGCATCAAAAATCTTTCAGTAGACGCGTTGAATGTTCAGTTGGATCCCATTATTCTGAAGAAGGTACGCGTTATTCCAAAGACACATATTACTTTTAAGAACGGATTTAAACCTTTGGACAGTATTCAGGCTGTACCAGATTCTATTACTATTTCCGGACCTTCGGGAAGTTTGAAGAATATAAATACAATCAATACAGAGATTATTTCTTTAAAAGATGTTGAGAAGAATATTTCGGTAACTACAAAGATTGTAAGCCCTGGAGGTGAAATTGTTTCTATAAAGCCAGAAAAGGTAAAGATAGCTATGGAGGTAGCAGAATTTTCTCAAGGACAATTTACGCTGCCTGTTGAAGTTATCAACTTGCCACCAGATATGGACCTTAAGCTAGTGCCACAAACGGTAACTGTTACTTTTGATGTTTCTGTGAATGACTTTACCAAAATTTCCAAAGAAAATTTTAGATTGGTTTGTGATTATTCTCAAAGAAATAAGGATGAAAACTTTATGTTACCCTTTCTAGAGAAAAAGCCTCAGAAGATTCGCAATCTAGTCTTCGATCCAAAGAAGATTGATTTTTTTATCTTTAAATAACACTTCAACCGTAAAAAAAATATTCAAGTGAAAATAATTGGTCTTACGGGCGGAATTGGCAGCGGAAAAACCACTGTGGCGAAGCTGTTTAAGGATTTAGGTGTTCCAATTTACATAGCAGATATTGAAGCGAAAAAACTAACGAATTCGTCAAAAGTAATTAGGCGTAAACTAATTGATTTACTAGGAGAAGATGCTTATGTAGGCCAGGAACTAAACCGAAAGTTTGTTGCGGATAAAATTTTTAATGACAAAGGGCTTTTGGCAAGTGTGAATGCTATAATCCATCCAAAAGTTGTCGCGCATTTTAAAAAGTGGGTTTCAAAACAGAAATCTCCTTATGTAATTAAGGAAGCTGCCATACTCTTCGAAAACGGCCGCTACAAAAATTGTGACTTGGTTATTTTAGTAACGGCTCCCAAAGAAGTTCGAATTAGTCGTGTTATGGAAAGAGATAATGCTTCATCCGTTGAAATTGAACAGCGAATGAAAAACCAATGGAGCGATGAAAAAAAGCAAAAACTGGCAGATCTAATTATTGACAACATAAACCTTCAAGATACTCGAAAGAGGGTGGAAGCAATTCATCGTTCATTAATCTGAACCCTTACTACGGTTGTCTTCGTCATTCTGTTAACATTTGGTTAAATGGACAACTAGCTAAATGTTAAAATCTTACTTTTGATATATGAATAAAAAGCTATTCGTCTTGCTCATAGCACTCATGAGCCTCTCTTTATTAGGGATAGTATTTGTTCAGGGGTATTGGATTTCAAACGCATACAGCACGAAGGCAGACCAATTTACCATAAATGCAAAACAAGTTCTTTTATCTGTTGCTAAGGAAATAAAACTTAGAGAGACTGAGACATATTATCAACTTTATATACCATATGTTGATAGTATAAAAGTTCCTGATAATGTTAGTTTTACTGAGTTAGCCTATAAATTTCAGAATAAAGCCACCAATGAAACCTATATTTTCACTGATGGAATTTTGGAACAGGATTACAAACTTTCAGCAGGTTTAATTGATGCTGATGCAGACAGCATCCAATTTAAGAAATTAACAAACCGAAAAACCCAAACCATTATAACAAATGGTATGGATGGAACGGTGGTTCCCGATACGAGGGTGGAATCTTTCTCTAGAATGAAAGATTATGAACAAAAGCAGTTTGAGAACTTTGTAAGTAATATAACGGCTTTCACACCTATATATAAAAGAGTGAATGCTAGTGAGATAACTGAGCTTCTTGATAATGAATTAAAGGAACGAGGTTTAAATTCAAAATTTGAATTTGCGATTTATAGCAATAATCTCGAAACAAAAGTACGTTCAAAGAATTTTAAATATAATGAAGAAAGCACCTATTTCGTTCCTCTTTTTGAAAGTGATAACAAAACCAATTATGAACTTTATGTGAATTTTCCTGAAAAGGAAAAATTGGTGCTAAACAGTATTTTGGGAATGGCAATTTTATCGTTGGTTTTTACTGCGGTTATAATACTTGCTTATTCAAGCGCCATTTCGCAGATTTATAAGCAACGACAAATATCTCAGATCAAGACAGATTTTATAAATAATATGACTCACGAGTTCAAAACACCAATAGCAACAATTAACCTTGCTTTGGACTCACTTAAAAACCCTAAAGTAAAGGATAATAAGGAATTTTTAGAGCGCTATCTGGGAATGATTCGGGAAGAAAACAAGCGCATGCACGCACAGGTTGAAAATGTGTTGCGAATTTCGAAACTTGAAAAGAATGAGTTAGACCTGCCAAAAGAGCGTGTTAGTTTGCAAGATGTTGTTGAAGATGCCATTTCGCACGTTAGTTTGATAATTGAAGATAGAGGTGGTTACGTAAAGACACATTATGGAGCACTTCAGTCTGAAGTTTTAGCCAATGAGTCGCACCTTAGTAATGTAATCGTGAATTTGCTAGACAATGCTATAAAATATTCTGAAGACGAGCCAAAAATTGACATCTATTCAGAAAACATAAAAAACAGTGTCATCCTAAAAATACGCGATCAAGGTATGGGAATGACCAAACCAGTTCAGAAAAGAATATTTGAAAAATTTTATCGGGAACATACCGGTGATATTCATAACGTAAAAGGTCACGGCCTTGGACTCGCTTACGTAAAGCGCATTTTGGATGACCACGATGCAGAAATTTTCGTAGAAAGCGAAAAAGGAAAAGGCAGCACATTTATACTAAAATTACACTTAATATCTTAAAATTATGGAAACTGAAAACAAAAAAATACTCCTAGTAGAAGACGATCCGAACTTCGGAACAGTACTAAAAGATTACCTTGCCATGAATGATTATAACGTTACACACGCAAAAAACGGGATGGAAGGTTTTGAAAAATTTAAAAAAGACGATTTCGATCTTTGTATTCTTGATGTAATGATGCCTTATAAAGATGGTTTCACTTTGGCGAAGGAAATTCGTGAGAAAAACGAAGACGTGCCAATCATTTTCCTAACCGCAAAAGCGATGAAGGAAGACGTGCTTAAAGGTTACAAAGTTGGAGCAGATGATTATCTAAACAAACCGTTTGACAGTGAAGTGCTTCTAATGAAAATTAAAGCAATCATTCAAAGAAAAGCTACAGATTCAATCGCAGACAGTAAGCAATTTGAATTTCAAGTTGGTAATTTTCACTTGAATTCCAAACTTCGTTTTTTGACTTACAACAAAGAAACCCCAATAAAGCTTTCACCAAAAGAGAACGAATTATTGCGTCTTTTGGCACTTCATAAAAATGATTTGATGCCTCGAGAACTTGCATTAACCAAAATTTGGAGAGATGATAACTATTTCACCTCAAGAAGTATGGACGTTTATATCGCGAAACTTCGTAAATATTTAAGCAAAGATGATGGCGTCGAGATTGTAAACATTCACGGCGAAGGCTTCCGTTTGGTAGTTAAAGCTGAAGTTGACAATTAATAAAGGTTTAAGATAAGTGTAAAAAACGCCTCTAAAGGGCGTTTTTTGCTTTTATGAAATTGATTATAGTTGAAGGGTCACCATCAAAATCAAACCAATTTACAGCTTCATTTTTCTTAAACCAAGTGTTTTGGCGTTTGGCAAATCTGCGTGTATTTTTTTTAATTTCTGAAATGGCTTCTTCTATTGAAATATTTCCTTCAAAATATTCAAAGATTTCACGATAACCCACGGTTTGCAAAGCATTTTTTTCTTTGTGAGGAAAAAGTGACTTTGCTTCATCAATTAAACCAGCTTCAATCATTTGGTCCACGCGAGTATTAATTCGGTCATAAATTAGCTGTCTTGCCGCAGTTAAACCAATGAATATGGTTTCAAAATCTCTGGCAGTATTTTCTTTTTTAAGAAATGAAGAATATGGTTTTCCTGTGCCACGACAAATTTCTAAAGCACGAACCAATCTGTGTGGATTGTGAATATCAACTTTTTCAAAATAGGAGGGATCTGCTATTTTTAATTCATTTTGAAGAGCTTCAATACTATTTTCAATTAATTCAAGATTCAATTGTTCTCGAATTCCTGAAGGAATTTCTGGAAAATTATCCAAACCTTTCACCACAGCATCAACATAAAGTCCAGATCCGCCAACCATAACTGCTATATTTTTTCTTTTAAAAAAATCCTTCAAAAAAGAAATGGTATCCCGTTCAAAATCACCAACGGAGTACTCTTCAAAAATGCTAATGTTTTGAATGAAATGATGTGGAGCAGCTTTTAATTCTTCTTTGGAAGGAACGGCTGTGCCAATGCTCATTTCTTTAAAAAACTGCCTAGAATCTGCTGAAATTATTTCCGTAGAAAAAGCTTGGGCAAGTTTTATTGCCAGCGCCGTTTTGCCAATGCCAGTAGCACCCACAACGCAGATAAGTACTGGTTTTGATGAAAACATTAGGCTTCACGATTATTTTCTGGGTGCAAATCTGAACCACATTTGTGGCAGAAATCTGCATCGTCTCTATGTCTTTGCGCGCCACAATTTCGACAAACTTGTGTATTTACGTGAACGTAATCTTTACTCGTAACATCCGTTTTGTCCAGGCTTTTGGTATATTCTGCACTAACAATCCCAGTGGGAACTGCAATAATTCCATAACCCATGATCATAATAATTGTGGCTAAAAATTGTCCAAGAGGTGTAACAGGAGCAATATCCCCAAAACCAACTGTAGTAAGGGTTACAATACACCAGTAAACACTAACAGGTATACTTACAAAGCCGCTTTCTTCACCTTCAATTAAATACATCATCGTTCCCGCTATGGTTGCGATAATCAAAACGGCAAAAAGGAAAACTAATATTTTCGCTCTACTATCCTTTAGTGCTTTTGCTAATTTGTTGGATTCACCAACATATCGTGTGATTTTTAAAATCCTGAAAACCCGCAATAATCGCAATGCCCTTACAGCTAAAAAGTAGGAACTTCCAGCCAAAATAAATGAAAGGTATAGCGGAATCGTGGAAAGTAAATCTATAATTCCATAGAAACTAAAAATATAGTGCTTTGGTTTTTTAACGGTTATGACCCTGGCGATATATTCAATTGTAAAAAATATTGTGATAACCCATTCAATTATATAGAAGAGTTTGTGAAATTGAGCATCAATAGCTCGCACACTTTCCAGCATCACGATTATCACACTTACTAAAATTAAAACAAGCAATACAATGTCAAAAAGTTTCCCTAATGGAGTATCTGCTTCATAAATAATTTCGTGAAGTTTGTAACGCCAAGATTTTTTATCGGTCGGTTTCATTTAGTGATAATTGAAGTTCTAAAAATACGCAATGTAGAATCAATTGGCCATATTTGCGGAAAGGTTTACCGTTTTTAGCACCTTATTTCTTCGTAGATAGTTCTGAATAATATGCTGTGCATCGCGATTGTTCTGCATTGGGTTAATGATAGATTTCAGAATCTCGGGATTGTTTATTTGGTGGTTTAAGTTGTAAAAACCATAGCCTTTATAAACTCCGTTTTCAATCAAAATTACGGAACGTTCCCCAACATCGCGACCTCGGTCTATAATTAACATGTTCAGGTTTTCATAACTGCGTTTGTCTAAAAAAGTTTGAACCCGATTATTGTATTCGGTTACGGACTCTTTATTTATGCAGGCTCCAAAGCATTCTAGAATTGTATAATTGAAACATTGTTTCTTGGTTTCGTAAAGTCCCGTTAGTTTTTGGCAAAGTTGGTTTTCCTCTGTTATTTTGAAAAGAGCCGTTTTTGCCTGCTGATAATTACTGAAAGTAGTAATGGCTTTTTTACGCCCGTCCGCTTTTTCAATTTGAAGATTTATATAGCCGTTTTCATCTACAAAAGAAGTAAGTTGATGTGAGAAATTTGAACGTTTTAAACCTCGATTGAACAATGGTTTGTTTTGTTTGATTTCTTCAGATTCCTTTAGAAGTGCAATTAACTCGCTACCTGTTTTTTCAAAGGAGACTAATTTTACTTCGTGCTGAATTTTTTTCGACTTACGGTTATCGCTCGTAAAATGCTGTGTTAACCTTTTTTTGATGTTTTTGCTTTTGCCAATGTAAATTACGTTTCCTGCCTCGTTATGCATATAATAAACACCAGTTTCCGAAGGAATATTTTGAATAATATCCAACAGTTTTGGCGCTAATTGACGTTTTGGGTCCTTCTTAAGGGTTTCTGTAATTATTTCTTTTGAAATGTCTTTAGCTAGCAACATTTTAAAAAGAGCTACAGTTGCCTTTGCATCGCCTTGTGCGCGGTGACGATCGGTAAGCGGGATTCCTAATGAACGAACTAACTTTCCCAAACTATACGAGGGCATATCTGGAATCAGTTTCTTCGCTAATTCAACAGTACAAAGCGTTTGTTTCTCAAAAGGATAGCCTAGACGGTCGAATTCTGTAGTGAGAATTCTATTGTCGAAAAGGGCGTTGTGCGCAACCATAATGCAACCATCTGTGATTTCGATAATGCGTTTTGCCACTTCGTAAAACTTGGGAGCATTCCGAAGCATTTCATTATTAATCCCTGTTAGGTTAACAACAAACGGCTGAATTGGTTTTTCAGGATTCACAAGGCTTGAGAACTGGTCAACGATTTCGTGACCATCAAATCTGTAAATTGCAATTTCGGTAATTCCTTCCTCATTGTATTTCCCGCCCGTAGTTTCTATGTCTAAAATTGCGTACATCTGATATTAACTATTCTCTATTTTTATTTTTTATTGAAATTGTTTCGGCGTATTCATTGGCGCGCGATGAATCGCGCGCCTACATATAATTTCGATCACCAAAAATGGCACTGCCCACGCGAACCATATTGCTTCCGTTTTCAATAGCAAGCTTATAATCGCCGCTCATTCCCATACTGAGAATCTTGAATCCGGAATCGTGAACTTTGAATTCATCAAATATTTTCTTTAATTTCTGAAATTCTTCGGAAACTTGTTCATCATCATCAGTAAAAGTTGCCATTCCCATTAATCCAACAATTTTTATATTTTGAAGCTTTTTTATTTCTTCCGAAGCAAGTAAAGTTGCTGCATCAGCTTCATCCATTCCAAATTTACTTTCTTCTTCAGCAATTTTAATTTGAAGCAAACAATTGATGGTTCGTTCGTTTTTTTTCGCTTCTTTATTAATTTCTTTTAAAAGTTTGAAGCTATCAACGGCGTGAATTAATCTCACAAAAGGAGCCATATATTTCACTTTATTCCGCTGTACGTGGCCAATCATATGCCATTCAATATCCTTTGGCATTTCCCGCCATTTGGTTTCCATCTCCTGGATTTTGTTTTCACCAAAAACGCGTTGTCCTGAATTGTAGGCCTCCATCAAATCACTTACTGGTTTGGTTTTGGAAACCGCTACCAAGGTAACATCGGCGGGCAATTCAGTTTTAAATTTTTCTAGATTTTCTGAAATCGTCATAGTCTTTCCTCTTTATTCTTTCCTCTTTATTCTTTTTCTCAGAATTCATAAACAGTAACGCCGCTCCTAAGCTTAGGCTCAATGTAAGTACTTTTTGGAGGCATTTTTAAACCTTGGTCGGCAATATGTCTCATTTCTTCCGTCGTTACGGCTAAAAGTCCAAAACCTACTGCAAAAGTTCCCGAATCTACTGCGGTTTTCACAAAAGCCAGATCTTTTTTTCCGTGGGAATATTCTATACGTTGGTCATTTCGTAAATCTTCAATTCCTAGAAGTGGTTTTAAAATAGTGACATAAAGAATTTGCGTATCCAATGCATCAAGTGCATTTTTGATTTCGTATTTACTCTTTCGAAGATTTAAAGAATAAAACTCTCCATCCAAATACATACTGAAATGGTGCAATTCTGAAGGTTTGTAATAATTCATTCCTCGGTTTTCGATTCTGAAGTATTCATCAAGTTTTATTAAAAACTCTTCTTTTTCCAATCCATTTAGGTCTTTTACCAAACGGTTGAATTCATATATTTTCAAATCACTTTCGGGAATTATGTAACTCATAAAATAATTATAAGCTTCATCGCCTGAGTGATGCGGATTTTCCGCCATTAAATCCTTCGCCAATAAATAGGAGGAAGCGGACCGATGGTGCCCATCTGCAATATAAAGCGCGGGCATTTCACTAAAAATATCTTGTATTTTTTGAAGAAGGGCTTCATCATCCACGTTCCAAAGATAATGAGTGTCGCGATAGGTTGTGGTAAATTCATACTCTGGGCGACTATCCATTATTTGGTTAAGAATCGTTTCCAATTCTTGATTGTCGGGATAGGTTAGGAGCACGGCTTCTGCGTTGAAACCTACTGTTTTTAGGTATTCTTTAAAAAGCACTTCACGAAATTCCAAAGTGTCTTCGTGTTTTTTTATTACATCATTCTCATAATCCTGAACGCTTGTAGCGGCTACAATACCGTTGAATTCAAGGCCATCGCGATTTACGATTTTATAGATGTAAAACGAAGGTTTTTCGTCCTGCATAAATATTCCATCTTCCTTAAACTCTTGATAGCGGTTGCGAACCAGCCCATAACGTTCCACGCCCGAAATTTCTTTTTGATATTTAAAACCTGGATTTACAATGTGCAAAAACGAAAACGGATTATCCCGCAAACGCGATTCTACCTGCATTGACGTATAACTTTCATACGAACGTGCAGCAAGTAAATTCACTTTGTCCCGCGTTGGGCGGACGGCTTTGAAAGGGATTATTTTAGACAAGTTTTTAGTTTAGGAGTTGATGAGTCGATGAGTTTATAAGTTGATGAGTTTAAGGGTTTAAAAGTTTTCTCTGTGAACTTTGCGTAAAATCTTGGTGCACTTTGTGGTTAAACTAATCACTTCACAAATTGCGAAGAAACAACCTCCGCCTTTCGGTTTTCACTGTAATCATAAAAACCTTCACCGCTTTTAGCGCCCAGTTTTCCTGCCATTACCATATTTACTAATAACGGACAAGGAGCGTATTTTGGGTTTTTAAAACCATCATACATCACTTTCAAGATAGAAAGGCAAACGTCCAATCCAATAAAATCAGCCAACGCCAATGGCCCCATTGGGTGCGCCATACCGAGCATCATAACGGTGTCAATTTCTTTAACACCAGCAACGCCGTTGTAAAGTGTTTCCACCGCTTCGTTTATCATTGGCATTAAAATACGATTTGCCACGAAACCAGGATAGTCGTTCACTTCCACAGGAACTTTGTTTAGCTTTTTTGAAAGTTCTTCTACGGTTATGAAGGTTTCTTCGCTGGTGCTGTAGCCTTTTATGATTTCAACTAATTTCATAATTGGCACTGGATTCATAAAATGCATTCCAATAACCTTTTCTGGGCGTTTTGTAGCCGCCGCAATTTGAGTGATTGAAATGGACGAAGTATTACTTGCGAGAATGGTTTCTTCGGAACAAAAACTATCCAAATCTCTGAAAATCTTCAGTTTCAATTCCAAATTTTCTGTTGCTGCTTCAACAACCAAATCGGCAGTTTTAACGCCCGATTCAACACTTGTAAAAGTAGAAATGTTATCTAAGGTTCGTTTTTTATCGGCTTCTGAAATTTTTTCCTTAGCCACCATTCTGTCTAAATTGTTGTTTATGGTTGCCATTCCTTTGTCTAACGAGGCTTGAGAAACATCGATTAAACTTACTTTGAAATCAAACTGTGCGAAGGTGTGGGCAATTCCGTTACCCATTGTTCCTGCGCCTATTACTGCTATATTCTTCATATTCATTCCCGCAATGGCGGATTTTTTTTAATTATTATTAATATATTTAAAGTTGCTCAAGTTAGACCTACAAGGAGCCCCGCTGAAAAAGCGGGGAACACCTTGCAGGTCAGCTGATGCTACTTCTGTCATCTGTCTTCTGTCTTCCAACTTCAAACATTTATATTCTTTTAAAATTTTCAATAATCAGCATCGCCACTCGCAATGCTTCTGTGCCTTGTCTTAGAGAAACTTCCGGCGTTCTGTCTGCTTTTATAGCTTCATAAAAACTTTCTAGTTCATCCAAAATTGCGTTGTTGGCTTCTACATTTGGGTTTTCGAAATAGATTTGCTTTTTGATGCCTTCAGCGTTGGTCAAAATCATTGCGAAATCGTCCGGTACTTTGGGAGCATCTTTCATTTTTACTACTTCACACTTCTTCTCCAAAAAATCTACTGAAATGTAGGCATCACGCTGAAAGAAGCGTGCTTTGCGCATATTTTTGAGTGAAATACGGCTTGCGGTAAGGTTTGCCACGCAGCCATTTTCAAACTCAATTCGTGCATTGGCAATATCTGGAGTTTCACTGATAACCGAAACTCCGCTCGCGCTTACTGCTTTTACAGGGCTTTTCACAACGCTTAAAATAGCGTCAATATCGTGAATCATTAAATCTAAAACTACTGAAACGTCCGTTCCGCGTGGATTGAATTCCGCCAAACGATGCGTTTCAATAAACATCGGGTTGTGAATTTTATCTTTTATAGCTTGAAAAGCTGGATTAAAACGTTCTACCTGCCCAACTTGACCACGGACCTTCATTTCCTTCGCTAAGTCTCGTATATGCTCGGCTTCGGCAACGGTTTGGGTGATTGGTTTTTCTATAAAAAGATGTTTTCCGGCTCTGATTACTTTTTCGGCACATTCAAAATGTTTGCTAGTGGGCGTAACTACTACAACCATATCACTAGCATCTATAAGGCTTTCCATAGAAGGAAAACTTTTGTAACCGAATTCAGATTCTATTTTTTCCGAAGCTTCTTTGCTGGCGTCGAAGAAACCCACAAGGTCATATTTTGTGGATTGTTTCAGCAATTTCAAGTGTATTTTTCCTAAGTGACCTGCACCCAGAACTCCCGCTTTTAACATTGGCGTGTGTTTTTCACAAATGTAAGGGTTTTAGAGGGAAAGTTTAAAAGGTGAAGGTTTAAAAGTTTGTTAGTTTTAAAGTTTATGGGTTTAAAAGTTGAGGAGTTTAGTTGTCGATGAATCTAGATGGATAAGTTTGGCTTTCACTGTGAATTAGTGAAGTATGCTTTTGATTTTTGTTTTTTTGTAGTTTGAATTTTATTTGGAATTTGTTATTTGAAATTTGGTGCTTCTTCAGCGAATTTGGTTACTTTGTAAAGTCTAATATCTCAAGTCTCACGTCTCAAATCAAAATAATTGAAAGATACATTTACCCACCAAGGAATGCGTAAAAAATTAGTCGAAACCCTTAGTAGGAAAGGGATTATTGATAAAAATGTTTTGCAAGCTATTGGGAAGATTCCGCGCCATCTTTTTATGGATTCTGGGTTTGTGGACCATGCTTATGTAGACAAAGCTTTCCCGATTGCTGCAGATCAGACTATTTCGCAACCTTATACTGTTGCTCGCCAAACAGAACTTTTAGAAGTGAAGAAAGGTGATAAAATTCTTGAAATAGGAACGGGGAGTGGTTACCAAGCTGCGGTTCTTTTAGAGATCGGTGCAACGCTTTATACCATAGAAAGGCAAAACGAGCTTTTCAAAAAAACAAAACTCTTTCTTCCAAAACTTGGTTATAAACCGAAGCGTTTGATTTTTGGAGATGGTTATATTGGTTTGCAAAGTGAAGCTCCTTTTGATGGAATTATAGTTACCGCTGGAGCACCTTTTGTTCCAAATCCGTTGTTGGCGCAATTGAAAGTTGGCGGAAAATTAGTGATTCCTGTGGGTGAAAATGTACAGATTATGACCGTCTTTTTACGCAAATCTGACACCGAATTTGAGAAAGAAGAGTATGGTGAGTTTAGATTTGTTCCTCTTTTAGAAGACAAAAACTAATGGTTTATATAAAACACTTCATTGTTTTGATTGTCAGTATCTTTCTTGCCTTCATTTGGAATAAATCCATGTAGTTTCAAGAGCTTTTTTGAAGGAATGTTTCTATAATCTGTGTATGCTTCGATGGTTTCAAAACCTCTTATTTCAAACGCAAAATGCAAAACAGCTTTTAGTGCTTCGCTCATAATTCCTTGACCTTGAAATTTGGGATCTAGGTCGTATCCTACTTCAGCAGTTTTTTTGTCTTTAGAAAAATTCCAAAGACAAATGTTGCCGATTATAACATTAGAATCTTTGGTTGTTATTCCCCAAGAAATTCCTTTGTTAGTTTTTAAATTGTAGTCCAATAGTTGAATATGCGCAATCGACATCTCGCGCGTTTGCGGTGGCCGCTTTATGTATTTATTGATCTCTTTGTTTGAGCGGAAGTAAAAAACCCTTTCTGCGTCTGTTGGTAGGACTTTTCTAAGGTTTAATCGTTCTGTTGTTATGATTGGGAAGGGTATAGCCATCTTTATAATATTTCTTTCCATTTATTGGTTTCGGCAAATTCTTTGACGATCTTATTTCTTTTCAAAAGTAGGGTTTTCATGTAATTTTTTAAAAAGAGTTTATCGACCAAACTGCCAATAATTCCAAAAGGAGAAATGTAGTTAAAAACGTCTGTCATTACTGTGTTTCCGTCTGTTTGCTTAAAATGATGTTCGTGTTTGAAATGTTTAAATGCTCCCTTTACCATCTCGTCTGCGAAATAATTTGGATATTCAAATTCTGTGATTTTTGAAGTGAGTTCTTGATAAAAGCCTAAATGTTTTGCGCGCCAAGTTACCCATTCATTTAGGCCAATAAGCCCGCTTGTTTTGCCTGCAATGGCTTCTTCGTTTGTGTGTTCAGTAGAAATTTTATGTAAATCGATACTTCGCGATAAATCAAAAACTATGTTTTTTTTAGCATTTATAATAGTTTCTATTTCAATTACGGGCATTTTATTTCTTTAAAAATTTTATTAACTCCTCAAAAGACTCATTCGCAGCTTTTTCATCGTATTTCAAGAGGTAGTTTTTTTTGCTGATGAATGGAATATACCTATAATATTTTCCTTTTTTCAGGCTTTCAACATCATAGCCGTGATACGCATTATCATACACTTTTATGGTTGCGTTTTCAGCAATCATATACTTAAAAATATCATCAACTTTTACAATTTTGTCTTTTCCGCCGGTCATAATAAGCACTGGAACTTTCGGTTTAAGTTGAATTTCATAACCATTTGCTGGATAGAATAATGCGATTGATTTTATGTTTAGTGTTTTCAATTCATTTGAATCGTTTGCAAGCGGAATCAGACCTAAGCCAGCTCGCGACCAACCCACAATACTTCCTTGTGAATTTGGATCAATATTTCCATTCTGTTTTGCCCATTTTAAGGCTTCTTCAAGCGTCCAAAGTAGTTGTGCAGGTTCTTCTTCATCCACATCTCTTTTTGAAGCTTTGTAGGCTGCAACGTTATCTACTAAGAGAACAGAAATACCTTCGGCATTTAGTTTCTTAGCAACGTTGTAGTAATGGGTTGTGTCTTTAAAAATTCTTAAACCACCTGTTCCTGGAAGGAAAACGGCCCATTTTGATGCGTCGTAATCTTTCGCTTTTTGAAAGTGAAAAAAGTCGGTCATCTTCGCATTTTTCGGTACTTTTTGCATTGGGATGCAGCTTGTGAAAAGCGAGCATACTAGTAATAATTTTAATAGCGTTTTCATAATTAATTATATTAGTTAAGAATCCGATGGATTCACATATTTATAGAAAAATATAGTTTGAGAAGCATACGACTCCAGCGGGGTCACGCCATACTTCCACTTGATTTTTTATAAATATGTAATCCCTTCGGGATATGTATTTTAAACAATTTTATAAGCCCAAAAGATCTAAAAACTTCAATCCAAAAACAAACGCGCCATCGCTACCACCGTTGTAAAAGGAACGAACGTAATCCACACGCAATAGTCTAAACTGCCCAAAACCAAGGTTATCTATACCTACGGAAATTTCGGAATATGGTTTTCTTTCTTCGGTACTTAAAAAATGTGCTCCAGCTACCAAGTTGAGATTCAATTGATTGATTCCAGGAATTTTCCCTAAAATCCAACCACGGAAATCGTGTTCTACGTGTCCTTCAAAATAACTTCTATTGGTGCTGAATTCATAATAAGGCATCAAGTTGAAAACGTTGGTGTAATTAGGCGAAGTTCCCACCCGTGTTTGGTTTCCGTTGAAATGTTTGTAATCTATAAACGAAATTCCATCGCCGTTTGCGAAGGTTCCGCCTTTTAAATTGTAATAAAAGTGACCTTTATTCCCAAGAGAAATTGATTGATTTAAACTGGCTTCAAACTGCGTGTAATCATAATAACTTTCAGTAATCGCAGCGCCATTTTCCACAGAAAGATTCAGTTCTGGATATTTGTTATCACCAATATTGAATTTCATATCTGGGTTTGAAAAATACTTTTGAGCGAAGTTAATTCGAGCCCGAAGCTTGGTTTTTAAAATGTTATGGGCTGCAATTGAAGCATTACTAAAATCGCTTGGTGCCAATGGATTGTTGCTTGTATAGCTTACATCGTCAAAAGGAATGGTAACGTAATCTGTATTGTTGAAAAGCGGTTGGCGGTTTTCATACCTCGCAGAAGCATAGAGATGAAGTCCGTTAAAAACTTCTTGACTGTAACGAATTTCCCCAAAATTAAGCTCGTATAGCTTCATATAGTTTCTTTCAAAGAAAAGCGTGGCAAATGTATTTATCAATGGCGAAATAGGCTCCATATCGTTAAACTGCGCCACTGTGCTTCCGCCGGAAAGCGAAAGACGGAGTTTATCCTTCCAATTAAAATTTCGGAGAATATTTGCTGTAAACCGAAGTCTGTCTTCGGCAATTCCATAATCTGCGTGAACGGCTGCGGAAAGAGTGTTGGTTTGGTTGTCATCATACCATTTGTTGAAAGTGAAACCAGCCTTGCTATTCCAGCCCTGAACGGTGTTGAAGTTTATGCTTTTCAGAGGACCTTCATAACCCACAGACCATTTTTGAAAAGAATTTTTAAAAGTATAACCCGTTAAAATGCTTAAAAATCCTGGCTTATTAGATTTTGCATCAATAGAATCTAAATACGGTTTTGAATGTCTAAGAATTTGAAGACTGTCTTTTTTCACATAGTCTTTTAGCTCTTCATTTGTCAATGGCACGGGGCGACTGCCTTTCCAGAAGAGACTGTCTTTTTTGTTGGCTTCGGGTTTAAAGGAAATCACTTCATTTGTAAATGATTTTTTGGTAAATTCTGGCTTAAAATCATAATTGCTATAAACTGCGATAAAGCGTCCGTCGCCTTTCATTCCTAAAAGCCCGAAACCGAAATCTACGGTTTGGGAAAGCTTCACCCAAAAATCATTAGTGGCATCATATTTATAATTTTGTTTCACTGTCAAATCGCTCACAAAAGGCACCTGAATTGCCGCGCCAGTGGTAGAAAGCTCTGCACCGTAAATTTGCCAATCATCTTCCACAATATAAATGTATCCTTGCCACACTCTATCATTAGGACGTTTGGGGATTACCTTAATTTTATTGATGAGTTTTGGGCCTTCGTAAAAAACACCGTCTAGTTTGTAATTGTAGTAACTCAAAGCATTGTTTGCAATTGGCGAAACCAGCGCGGCGTTCAGTTCGATTGTATTTTCATAAAAATTGAAATTTGCATTCTGTGCACTGTTGAAACTAAAGCCATTATCATTGCCGCTCACTTTACTGGCAATTATTTTTTCGGTGAATTTATCAGGTTTTTGAAATGCTATTTCAGAAATCGTTTCTGAAAGGTATATGATACCAGTACGCGTAGAATCTAGCATTCCATCAAAATCACCTACTTCTTGCCCCATTATTTTTTTTGGTACGTCTTTTACTTTCCAAAGACCTCGTGAGTAAAAATCGGCAGTGTATTCACTTAGTTTTTCAATGTTCTCCTTTCGTTGGGCAATTGTTTTACGAATTATTCTGTAGGCGGGATCTTCAGTTGTGTTTAAAACTACTTCATCAAGACTCGTAGTTTCCTCCCCCAAAGAAATATTCAAAATATAGGGAAATGAATTTATCGTGAGGGTTTTAGTTAAGGTTTTATATCCCAGAAACTGAAAAATAATCTTGTAATCTTTTTTTTCCGAAACTGCTAATGAAAAATTGCCATCGTCGTTTGTGGTGGTTCCTATGTAGCTATTCTGAAGATAAATATTTACATAGGAAAGTGGCTGGCCGTTGGTGTCAGTTACTTTTCCTACTATTTGGGCAGAAATACTTGCTGAAATGAAAAGAAATAGAAGAAGGAATTTAGACTGCATTCAGTATTTTGATAGGTTCGTTAAACTTACGCAAAATACTAATAAAAGGATTTTGAATCTGTTAAGAAAGCGTTATCATCTAGCGTAATCTTCCGTCTTCCGTAATCGAGCCTCTAGTCTCAATTATTAAACGCCTTCTTAATCCTACTAAGTTGTTTTTTGGAGTCGCGGTCTTTAATTACCTCGCGTTTGTCGTATTCTTTTTTACCTTTTGCAAGGGCTATTTCAACTTTTGCAAAACCTTTATCGTTTGTGAAAAGAACTAAAGGAATGATAGTGAGACCGCTATTTTTCACTTCTTTTTCCAGCTTTTTGAGTTCGCTACGGTTTAGGAGAAGTTTACGCTCGCTTTTCGGAGCGTGGTTGTAATGTGTTGCGTGGCTATATTCCTGAACTGTCATGTTAATGACGAAGAGTTCGCTATTGCTAAACTCGCAAAAACTTTCGGCAATAGAAGCTTTTCCTTCACGGATAGCTTTTATTTCTGTGCCTCGCAACACAATGCCTGCGGTGAAAGTATCGAGGATTTCGTACTCAAACCTAGCTTTTCTGTTTTTTATTTTTACGTTTTTCTGAATTGCCATCGGGCAAAAATAGAATGAATAATGATTAATGTATAATTATTAATGGGAAATAATTAATTAAGAACTTATTCAACAGTAATAGTTTCTACTTTTTTGTCGTTGCCGTTTATGGTTACTTTAAAGAGTGTGGAATTATCACTATCGTCCATATCTGTAAATTTTTCTTCGCCTATAAGATTATTAACCAACTGCGGAATTGTATTGCTGTGCCCCACGATCAGTACGCTTTGGCCATTTGTCTCTTTTAAAAACTCATCCGAATAAATTGCGTTGGGATCATATTGTTTAGGCGAAACAGCTTTTTGTTGCGCAATTAATGATATGGTTTGTTTGGTGCGTATATATCTTGTTATATAAATAGCATCAATTTTAATGGGTTCAAAATAGGTGGCCCATCGCTTAGCGCGCATCATTCCCTTTATATCTAAACTTGGATCGGAATCTTTTGGGTTTGTACGTACTTTTTCGGCGTGACGTATTAAATAATAGGTAGCGCTATAATTAACCGTAGGTATTTCGCTTACGGTTTCGGCGGTTTTATTTTCTTCTTCCTTTTCTTTTTGCTGGCCACAGAAGGTAAAAAGTGGCAATAGTGTTAATGCTAAAATGAAATGCTTCATAAGATTGCTATTTGTATAACAGTTTTTAAGATTTATTGGCAAAGTTATAACTAAAACTATGTAATCTTTAGTATTTCGTTATTATAAACGAGAGGATTGTCTATGTACCTTTATAATTGAAAAGAAAAATTAATTTAACTTAAAACAAAAAGCTATGAACGAAGATCAATTTAAAGGAAAATGGAACCAAGTAAAAGGAAAAATGAAACAAACATACGGTGATTTAACCGATGATGATTTGAAGTATGCCGAAGGAAAGTCTGACGAACTACTTGGTCGCCTTCAAGAAAAAACTGGTAAGACCAAAGAAGAATTAAAAGACCAAATTGATAAGTGGTAGTTTTCACCTAAACTTTAATTACCGCTTTATTTGAAGCCGGACCCCTAAAAATTTCAATTGTTGAAATTTTTAGGGGTCTTTTTTTGTAGTTTTTTGTGCTGAAAATATATTTTTCACATGCTATTAACTAACTTCGTAGTCTAAAAACCTATAATTCCTCAACTATTATGAAAAAAATTACATTAATACTCTTGTTCTTTACCATTTTCGCAAATGCACAGACTAACAACTATCAGGTTGGCGATGTGGTAGATGATTTTACCGTAACTGATACTGAAGGAAACGAATATAACTTGTATTCTCTAATTGCAGAGGGTAAATATGTATGGCTCGATTTCTTTTTTGTAGACTGCGTGCCTTGCCAAGGTTCTGCACCCACGTTTAACGAGTTTTTTGATAAATATGGATGTAACGGAGGTGATGTATTTGCTATTTCCATAAACAATGGAAACGACAACAATGCTCGTGTTAGACAATATGAAATAGATCACGGTGGACCATTTAATCACGCACCCGCAGTAAGCAATGAAGGCGGCGGTCCAGCAGTTGACAACAACTTTGGTGTTAATGCATACCCAACCTTTTGCTTAATTGGACCTGGAAATAAAATGTTAAACAGAGACATTTGGCCGCTAAATGGAATTGAAACTTTCGAAAACACCTTCCCAGCTGGTTTTGATCCAGAGGTAATTCAGTGTTCTCTAGGAGTTTCAAACGCAACAGCTTTCGATTTCAACATATACCCAAGTATTTCCAATGGAAATGTAAACATAAACCTACCAAGTAATATGGAATCTTCCGTGGCAATATTTAACACGCTTGGACAGCAGGTTTTTCAGAATAATTATTCAGAAAGAAATATCAATCTGATTCTTCAACTTGCGCAAGGCGTTTATATTGTTAAGGTTTCCGCTTCGGATAGTTCGGTTAATAAGCGAATAATTATAAAATAGTATCTCCTCCATTTTTAATAATAAAGACCTACGTATCATTTAAGTAATGTGCGTGGGTTTTGTTTTTTTAATGATATTGTTATTAAAAATAGTTAGCGGCCTTTTTTCAAAATCTAAATCGCTCCATCCATTATTTCCTGCACCACTTCTGGGTTTAGCAGTGTCGAGATATCACCCAAATTGTTAGTATCCTTCTCTGCAATCTTTCTTAAAATGCGACGCATTATTTTTCCACTTCGGGTTTTTGGTAGGCCAGTGGTGAATTGTATTTTGTCCAGTTTGGCTATTGGTCCAATATGTTCGGTTATTATTTGGTTTATTTCTTTACGCAAGTTTTCGTGTAGGCGAGTTTCGCCAGTTTCTTTCAAAATAACAAAACCGTACAGCGCATTTCCCTTCACATCGTGTGGAAAGCCAACGATGGCGCTTTCTGCCACTGCTGGGTGTTCGTTTATGGCATCTTCAATTGGTGCGGTTCCTAAATTGTGACCAGAAACAATAATTACATCATCTACACGCCCCGTAATTCGGTAATAGCCTGTGCTGTCTCTTAATGCGCCATCTCCTGAAAAATAATTATTTTTAAAAGTTGAAAAATAGGTTTCGCGATACCGTTCGTGATTGTTCCAAATGGTTCGCGCCATTCCTGGCCACGGAAATTTGATACATAAACGTCCGCTCACTAAATTTCCTTTCAGTTCATCGCCATTTTCGTCCATCAATGCAGGCTGAATTCCAGGCAATGGAAGCGTAGCGTAGGTAGGAATAGTTGGTGTGGAGTAGGGAATGGGCGAAATCATAATTCCGCCTGTTTCGGTTTGCCACCACGTATCTACAATTGGGCAGTTTTTCTTCCCGATATTGTCGTTGTACCAGTGCCAAGCCTCTTCATTAATGGGTTCCCCAACGCTTCCCAAAATCTTGAGCGAAGAAAGATCATAGTTTGCTGAAAAATCCAAACGTTCTTTCGCCAAGGCACGTATTGCAGTTGGCGCGGTATAAAACTGGTTAATTTTATGCTTTTCAATAACTTGCCAAAAACGTCCAAAATCTGGGTAGGAGGGAACGCCTTCAAAAAGTACAGTTGTTGCGCCATTTGCCAATGGACCATAAACTATGTAACTGTGACCGGTGACCCAGCCAATGTCTGCGGTACACCAATAAACATCGTTTTCGCGGTATTGGAATACGTTTTTAAAAGTGTAAGCCGTGAAAACCATATAGCCAGCCGTGGTATGAACCATTCCTTTTGGTTTTCCGGTGGAGCCAGAAGTGTAGAGGATAAAAAGTGGATCTTCCGCATCCATAATTTCTGGAGCACATTGGTTGCTAGCTTCATCAAGCAAGGGTTGAAGCCACTTATCGCGACCTTCTTTCATCGTAATTTCAGAATTCATGCGTTTAGCAACGAGAACAGTTTTTACGTTTGGGCAGGAATTCATTGCTTCGTCTACAATTCCTTTTAAATCTATTGTTTTTCCACCGCGATAAGAGCCGTCGCTGGTGATGACCATTTTGCAATCAGAATCATTAATTCGAGTGTGAAGTGCGGTGGAAGAAAACCCCGCAAAAACCACAGAATGTATTGCGCCAATACGCGCGCAGGCCAATAATGAAACCGCCAGTTCAGGAATCATTGGTAAGTAAATACAAACTCGATCTCCTTTCTTTACTCCGTGGTCTAGCAAAACGTTTGCAAACCGACAAACGCGGTCGTGAAGCTGGTTGTAGGTGATATGTTCGGCTTCTTCGGAAGGGTTGTTGGGCTCAAAAATGATGGCTGTTTTGTTGCCACGTGCATATAAATGCCTATCTATACAGTTTTCAGTAATGTTTAGTTTTGCGCCTTTATACCACGAAACTTCAGGTTTTGAGAGGTCATATTCCAGTACTTTATCCCATCGTTTGCGCCACATAAAGTTTTCTTCGGCTATTTCTTCCCAGAAATTTTCAGGATCGCGAACAGATTTTCTATAAACTTGAAAGTATTCTTCTAAATTTTTAATGTGGTAATTGCTCATGATTAAATATGTTTCTGAAAAAATTCTGAATTAGTTGAATCGGTTCAGTAATATATTTAATTAAGATGAGTTTTAAAAATGAATATTGATATTTGTTTTTAAGGGAAGAATGAAATTACCTTTTACTTATTTTATTTCCAGAAATGGTTTTCTGCCGCGAGCATTTAAAGCGGCTGATTTCTGAACTTCTTTTTTTGAGGTGTTTTTTGCTTACGCCACTATTAACGCGTTTGCGCCAAAGTTTGAAGCTACTTTCCTTAAGATTGCCACGCATTATTTTTATAATTTCCTTTTCCGGAAATCCAAATTGAAACTCTATTGCTTCAAAAGGAGTGCGGTCTTCCCAGGCCATTTCAATAATTCTGTCCAATTGTCTTTCTGTTAAGGCTTCACCTATCATAATTCGTTTACTTTTTCCCAGGTTTGATCTACGTTCAGATAGAAACTGCCTATATGTTTAAAATTGCATTGTCCTGGAGCAATTAAGGATAGAAAGCTCTTGCCTTCCTTTCTTTTATAAAGATGGTAAATCTCGCCAATTACGGGTTCAAAACTAAATTCTGAATTGAAAATGAGATTGTTATATTCAAACTCCATAATCATTTTTTCATATTCAGCTTTTAGCTCTAAATATTTGGCGTTTACTTTATGGTTTGTTTTGTTGATGCTTCTGTTTTTCCAAGCCGTAGTATCTGAAATTGTTATGACTGGCGATCCTAATGAAGTTGGATAGGGCTTTAGCGCTGCATCATACCTATTATTTTCAATATTGAAAACTACGTTATCGGGTTTTTTCTCATCTGTCATTATCAAACTATTTCAGTTTTTCCAGTTGTTTCATCACTTCTTCAGCTTCATAAGCCTTTTGGTCGCTTAACTTTCGGTTGGTTGTAGAAAGCTTGAAGGATTCATTTGATAATTTTTGATATTTTTCCTGCAATACTTCCTTTTCTGATTTCTTTTTAAATAGTCCGAACATAGCTTCATTTTTATAGGGTTTTAACCTAATTTATTTGTTGGTGAAGATACAAGATGTTTAAAGAATTAACGAATTTGTTAAACAGAATATTTAGTTAAATTATATAGACGTTGAAAACAAAGGGGTGGTTAAAAATTGAAAAGCTCGTAAATATATGTTTAAGAGCTTTGCGGAGAAAGAGGAACTAACCATTTTTTTGAAAACATAGGTTTTATAGTACTTGATAAGTGTATAGTTTTTTATACGCACCTTTCTTGAAACTTTAATATTTTTAGGATAAAGTAAATTTTATTTAATGATGTTTAGAAGTACCCCTTAATTTCTATAATCTCAGGTTTTCTAAAGAAAGCAGTGAAAATTTTTAAAGAATAAAAACTCGTAAAATCAAGTTGCAGAATCTTTCTTAAAAACTTTTATCAAATTGAAGATCATAATACAAAAAACAACCCAAATAAATCCAGCAATATAACCGCCAGCTACATCAGATGGATAATGAACACCGAGATAAACTCGGCTAACGCCAATACTGAGTATAAACAAGACTAATAACAAGATCAAAAAATATTTCAAAATTTTGCTAATTTTAAATTGAAATACTAAATAAATCAAAAGTCAATAGAATGACATAGCCAACATAGCGTGGCCACTTGGATAACTTGAAGTGTTTACTGCAACTAAATGTTTTACATCAGGCCTTGCCCTATTGATTATTTTTTTAAGTATCAAATCAGAACTTAATGCCAATATCATCACTAAAGATAATTCGGCCACGTACTTCCAACTTCTAAATACTGAATAAAATATAAGGTTGCATAGTACAAAAACAATTACATATCCCCAAGTATCCCCAAGATTGGTCATAAATATAAAATACTCAGTTAGCGCAGGTGTTCGATAACTCACAATTGTCTTGCTAATAAGAGAATCGTAGGATGCCAAATATTTAGATTTCAAATCTTCAGTAAGCTCAATAAATACATTTATTCCAACTATTACAATTACTGAAGTAATGAAAGCAGTAATAATATAGGGAAGCTTTTTATCGTATTTTTTAAAATTAATTGAAAGAATATTGCCTAAACGTTTTATTATGGCTACCAGTAAATCTTTCATATTGAGTAAAATTTTAAGGAATTAAAATTTAAATGTACTCTCAGATTCTAAAGAAAATATGAAGTTTTAAGTTGTCTTTAGTTTTTCACTTTAATATTTCTTTAGATTTCGCTGCTACTTTTACTTCATATTAAAAAATAAATTTTCAGGGCATATAGGCAAAATTACGTTTTAGGTTACAGACATCGTTTATTTGAATTAGCCACATTTAAAGGTATCGTGCCTAAGTGTAAGCCCTGATAGGGAAGTAGGATTAATATTTGGTTTCGCACACTTCTTCCCTCGTCAGGCACTATTGTCTTCAAATGACTTCCATTTTTTTATTGTAGACTTAAAGTAGAAATTGAGCAAACTAATAATGAAACATACTCAGCTTACTCTTATCTTTTTATTGTTGGCATTCTTAAAGGTTTCTGCCCAAGATATTAGAGAACTTGACTATTATTTGCTTCAAGCAAAAAATAATACTCCTGCCTTGCTAGAAAACAGAAATCTTGAGCAAATTGGGGAACTCCAAAATAAGTTGATAATCGCTCAAAACAGGGCTTTTCAGATCAATGCCACTTCAGAAGTTTTAGTGGCTCCTTATTTTGATAATAATGGCAAACCGATAGATATTACAACCACTCCATCGCCAAATGCTTTTGGTTACGATGTTGGCATCACCAATGGAGGGCTTTATTCCGCGCAGCTAAATGTTACCAAAAACCTTTTTAACCAAGCGGTAATCGATAATTTGTTATTTCAGATAAAATAAAAAATAATTCGATCCAGCTTTCTTCGGAAGAGATTTCACACAATTTAATAAAGAATATTACTGATCTGTATATCACAACTTATCAGCTTCAACTGCAGGCCGAATTCACGAAGGAAATTTTGAGCGATTTGGATAACAGATTGCAGGTTGTAGAACTTTTGGTAAAACGCGCTGTTTTGATGGAAAGTGATTATTTGCTGTTGCAACTAGATATTGAAAGCAAAAAGCTTGAACTGAAACAAATTCAAAACAATTTTAAAACTTCGATAGCCCAGTTGTACAGCTTGAGTGGTATTCCATTAGAATCCATTGACAAAATAGCGCAGCCAGATATTTCAGCAATCGGTAGTCCAACTGAATTTTTTTACAATAAAAAATTTCAAAATGACAGTTTACAGGTTGCTGCAGACGAGCAGGTATTTAACAACCAATATAAACCCCAAGTGTCTGTGTATGCAAATACAGGATTGAACGCTGTGGAATTGCAGAATATTGAACACAGAATAGGAGCGAGTGCGGGACTGCGATTGACGATTCCTATTTACGATGGCGGGCAGCGAAAGTTTAATGAAATGCAAAACGATATGAAAAAGGAGAGCCTTGAATACTATCGTGAAAATTCTAAAATACAGTTGAAAAATAGACTTGAAAGTATTAAACAACAAGTATCAGGACTTGACAAAACCATGCAATTGATGGAAAATCAATTAAAAAAACAGAATAACATACTTGAAATATATAAGGGAAAGTTGGTGCAGGGGCAGGTATCGATTGTGGACTACCTAAACGTGATCCAGAATTACAAACAGAATGTTTACGCACAATTGCAAATGCAGACCAATCACTGGTTATTACAGAGCCAGTATAATTTTATTAACTGGTAATTATGGTTATACAATACATCAAAAATATAACAATCGTGTTGCTGCTTTTAAGCGTAACGGCCTGCAAGAAAACTGTGGAAACAAAGGAAACAAAAAAAGTGCCTATCGCAGTGAGTGTAATAAAAGTTCAGCGAAACGACATCAAAGAATATCTAACTTTTAATGGTGTTACACAGTATCAAAAAAAGGATGATATTCGGTCAAATATCACTGGGTATATTTCGTATATGCCTTTTAAAATTGGCGATCCAATACGGATAGGTCAAACATTTGCTTCACTCCGAACTAAAGAACAGGATGCGCTGAAAGAAGCCGTAAAAATTGACAGTTCGCTCGCAAAATTTATAGGTCCTATAAGAATTGCAAGCAATGCAAACGGAATTATTACTGTTCTGAACGTTACCCAAAATGGTTATGTAGCAGAAGGAGATATATTGGCAACAATTGTACAGCCTAAAACCTTGGTTGTTCAAGTGAATGTACCCTATGAGTATGAAGGAACGATAAAAATTGGTTCTGTATGTGAAATTTTATTGCAGAATGGACAAACACTCTCTGCAAAAATAACGGGAACTTTACCAATGATAGATCCGGCAGCCCAATCGCAAGTTTTTTTAATAGCCTTACCAGACGCTTCACTTCCCGAAAACCTAAATGTACAGGTCCGCACGATATTCAAAGAAGATGCTGAAGCTATGGCAATTCCTAAAAAAGCCCTTCAAACCAATGAGCTGTTGACCGATTATTGGGTTATGAAAGTAGTAAATGATTCATTGGCAATCAAAGTGGCTGTGTTTCCAGAGTTAAAGAATGATTCGCTTATTCAGATTAAATCTGATAAAATTCATTTGAATGATTTAGTGATTTTAGAAGGAGCTTACCAAATGCAGGATTCTACCCTGGTAAAATACAAATAGCCATGAAGAACCTGCATTCCAGTTATAAATATCCCATCTTGGCCATTGCCGTTTTATTGTTGGTGGGCGGCGTGTTTTCCTATAAAAATTTAAAAACGGGACTCTTTCCGGATATTACGTTTCCAAAAATCAAAGTTATTGCAGATGCTGGGCAGCAACCAGTAGATAAGATGATGACCACGGTAACGATACCGCTGGAAAACATTATTCGTCGTACGGAAGGCTTGCAATATATACGCAGCACAACCTCACGTGGCAGTTGTGAGATTTCAGTATTTCTAGATTGGAACATGGACATCAATACGGCGAAGGCACAGATCGAGTCGTTCATCAGTCAATCCAAGGACAACATACTTCCCAACACAGTGTTTTCCGTAGAAAAAATGAACCCCTCTATTTTACCGGTTATGGGTTATTCCGTGGAAGGAGACGGACTCTCTCAAGTAGAACTAAAAAAGATTGCAAAATATACCATTAAGCCTTATTTGGCTGCAACGCAAGGAGTTTCAGATATTGTGGTAATTGGGGGGAAGGATAAGGAATACCGCATAGTCCTGAATCCAGCTACCATTAAATCTTTGGGAATTTCCCTGACCACGATTCAAAATGCCGTTACAAACTCAAATATTCTACAATCCAATGGTTTTATAACTGATTATGACCGCATGTACTTGACACTTACAGACAATGCCGTTCATAATATCTCAGAACTAGAGGATCTGGTAATTGTAAACAGTCCCACCCGTTTAATCAGATTAAAGGATGTAGCAAACATTGAGGTTTCAGAAGTAAAAGAATACGTAAAAATCCTCGCCAATGGCAAAAATGTGCCAACTATTGCGGTAATCAAACAGCCAAACGCCAATTTGGTAGATATAAACGCTAGCATAGAGCAAAAGGTAAAAGAACTGGCAAATATTTTACCCAAGGGCGTTGTTCTAAAACCCTATTATAAACAGGCCGATTTTGTAAACACGAGTATCTCGAGTATCAAAGACGTTCTTTGGATAGGACTGGTATTGGCACTCTTGGTAGTTATAATTTTCTTACGATCTTTTTCGGCCAGTTTGGTCGTACTATTTACAATTCCCGTGTCGCTTTCGCTTACGCTCATCATCTTGGAAGCTTTCAATTATACCTTCAATATTATGACCCTTGGTGCCGTTGCAGCCGCTATTGGATTGATGATAGATGATGTGGTGGTGATAATAGAAAAAATTCATAAAATAAAGGAAGAAAATCCAGAAGAAAATATGAGCTGGATTGCTCACGAGACAATAAAACATTTATTTCCCGCAATGGTGGGGTCCTCATTAAGCACAGTCGTTATATTCATTCCTTTTGTATTAATGACAGGGGTTGCCGGAGCGTACTTTCAGGTAATGGCTTATACAATGATTATGGCCTTAGCGGCTTCCTTTGTAGTGACTTGGCTTGTGGTACCGGTACTTTCAATTTTATTTACCCGGAAAAATTCAAAAGCTAAGAAACACGAGACTAAAACAAAATGGATACATAATATTCTGGCAAAACCAATAATAGGAATTGTATTCCTTGCATTTTGTATAATTTTAATAATATTGATTCCGTCCAAATTACCATCAGGATTTTTGCCTGAAATGGATGAGGGTAGCATTATATTGGATTATAAGAGTCCACCAGGAACAACGCTAGAAGAAACTGACAGAATGCTCCAGATTGTAAACAAGGTGTTGGACGGTCAGCCAGAAGTGGAAGCTTATTCTGCCCGTTTGGGAACACAATTGGGGTTTTTCATCACTGAACCCAACCGAGGTGATTATCTGATAAAATTAAAAGATAAACGCAGTAAAACCACCACTGAGGTTTCCGATGAAATTCGCAGTAAAGTGGAAGCAAAACTTCCCCAATTAACCATCGATTTTGGGCAGGTAATAGGCGATATGCTTGGCGATCTTATGAGTTCTGTTCAACCTATTGAAGTGAAGGTTTTTGGGGACGATGTAAATAAACTAGAATCTCTTTCCAAGGAAATAGCTTCACAGATCGAGAAAGTGAAGGGCACGGCAGATGTTAACGATGGAATTATCTTGGCCGGTCCGGAGCTAAACATTCAGCCCAACGTGCCCAAATTGGCACAACTGGGACTGACCGTTGCAGATTTTCAGCTACAAATGCAGACACAAATAGAGGGTACTGTTTTAAGTACTGTTATTGATAAAGAGCAGATTATTGACATTAGGCTCATTTATCCTGATGCCAACCAAATCTCGATTGAAAATATTAAAAACGCATCAATTCTTTTGCCTAACGGTAATTCAGTACCAATAAATACGGTCGCTACCATCAATACTCAAAAGGGAGTTGCGGAAATAAACCGTGAAAACCAGAAATCAATGGGCGTTATTACGGCCCGTTTGGACAAAAGGGATTTGGGATCAACTTTAAACGAAATACAGAATACCTTAACTAAGAATATAAGTCTTCCCCCCGGATATTCCATTGAATATGGTGGTGCATACAAAGAACAGAAACAGGCTTTTAAGGAGTTGTTGATGATTTTGATTTCCGCAATTCTCTTGGTGTTTATTGTTATTCTTTTTCTATTCCGAAGAATAAAAATTGCTTTTGCTATTATTGTTGTTGCGATTTTGGGGGTTGCGGGCTGTTTGTTAGGGCTTTTTATTACTGGAACACCGCTTAACGTTGGCAGTTATACAGGCATTGTAATGATTGTGGGAATTATTGGCGAAAATGCCATTTTTACGTATCGGCAATATTGCGATACTGATTCATCATTAACACATTTGGAAAAAATTGAATATTCTATTGCCACTCGGCTGCGACCAAATTTAATGACTGTTTTTGCAGCAATTATGGCACTTGCACCACTCGCTTTGGGAATTGGGGCAGGAGCGCAACTGCATCAACCTTTGGCCATTGCTGTGATTGGTGGATTGGTGTTTGCATTGCCGCTTTTATTGGTGATTTTGCCTACTATTTTGAAAATAATTAAAGAATAAACTTTTGATTTTTTTTCATACAATAATAGAATTAGGTTTTGCATATTCCAGCGGCAGCTGAAAGAAATAAACTCCTTCAGAAGTAAAGCAAACGCCAATCTTTTTGAAATCCTTAAACAGATTCTACTTTAGAATACATTTAGAATTCGCTACTACCTTTATAGCTTAATCAATTAAAAATAAAGTAAGTCATGAAAAAGGAATTGCTAAATAGAGTAGCGGAGTTGGGGATTTTATTTTGGGTCATTAAAATATTTTCAACCACAGTAGGAGAAACAGCAGCAGATTACATTGCAGTTAATTTAAATTTTGGTCTGCCAACAACTACAATTTTAATGGGTGTAATTACCATTATTGTTGTTATTTGGAATTTTAGACAGAAAAAATACTATCCGCCTGCCTACTGGCTATTAATTGTAATGATGAGTATTGAAGGAACTTTAATTACCGATTATTTGGTAGACAATCTGGGTGTTTCATTATTAATATTAGACGTTGTTTTTACTATTGCAATGGCGGTTGTATTTTATTTATGGTACGCAAAAGAAGAAACACTGTCCATTCACTCAATCAACAATAATGCAAGGGAACGGTTTTATTGGATTATTGTGTTAACAACATTTGCTTTAGGTACTGGGGTGGGCGATACCGTTTCAGAATATTTGAATGTGGGGTATTTATATTCTCTTGTTATTTTCGGTTCAATTTTCATTTTAGCGGGCATTTTATACTACACCAAAATTATAAGTGCTGTTTTGGCATTCTGGATAGCATTTATAGTTACAAGACCCATTGGTGCTTCGTTGGGAGATTTGTTTATACAGGCTCCAAAAGATGGTGGACTGGGAATTTCAATAACTATAATAAATATTATCTTTTTTGCGGTAATTATAGCTTGTGTAGTGTATTTGACATTTAACTCACATAAAAAAGAAAAGATAGTGGCATAATCAAATATCAGTTTTATTACTCTAATTTTATAAAGATGAAATATTTAATAGCCGAAGACGAGATTGATCTACAACGAGCCATAGTTACTTATTTGGAACGCGATGGAAATTTGTGTGAAGTAGCATCAAATTTTAATGAAGCTTCGGAAAAGGTCGCGATGTATGATTACGATGTGATTATTTTAGATGTAAATCTAATTTCTGGCAGTGGTCTTGACATACTTAAATCTTTAAAAAAAGAAAATAAGGATGTTGGCGTAATTATTATATCGGCAAACAATTCGCTGACAGATAAGCTGGAAGGTCTTGATTTGGGCGCTGATGATTATATAACAAAACCATTTCACTTAGCAGAATTAAATGCGCGAATAACCGCTGTTTTGCGGAGGGGAAAGTACGGAGGAAACGAGCTTATTGAATTTAATGAAATTAAAATAGACACACGTTCCAGAACTGCATATATTGATGGAAAAGCAATGGCGCTGACGAAAAAGGAATATGACTTACTCGTATTTTTTGTGTCGAATAAAGGAAGGGTGCTCTCAAAAGAAATAATAGCGGAACATCTTTGGGGCGACAATAGTGATCTATTGGACAACTTTGATTTTATTTATGTGCACATCAATAACTTGCGTAAAAAATTAACTTCAGAAGGGGCAAAATATATAAAAACAGCTTATGGAAGTGGATACAAATTTATTGAAGACTAGGAATGGGTAAAAAAACAAAACTTATAAAAAAAACATCAAAAACCTTTCTGTTGACCGGTTTTGTTTTGACAGTTTTGAGTTCCATTGCATTATATTTTTACACAAAAAGCTTACTCCAAGATCAGGTAGAAGAAAGTTTATATTCCACGGAGGCCCGAGTTATAAATGCCTTAAAAAAAGGTAAACCAGTTCTTTCATTCCCTCCCATTACAGAAATAAAACAAGCAAGTCTGATAAGACCTAAAATTTTAAAGGACACTGTCATTTATGACCCATCCCAAGACGAAATGGAAGCCTTTCGTGAACTTTCAAGTTGGAAGGAAATAAACGGTGAAACGTATCAAATAACCGTGAGAAATTTGGTAGTTGAATCTGAGGATATTCTTATAGCTATTGTATTTTCAAATATAGCCATTTTTGTATTGGCATTTCTATTTTTATTCTTTTTCAATACTAGAAAGAATATTAAACTTTGGAATCCTTTTTTCACAAATTTGGAACAGATGAAAGGATTCTCTCTCTCTTCAAATAAAGAACTACAACTTGTTGACAGTGACGTTTTGGAATTTTCTGAACTAAAAGATGAAATATTATTATTGACTTCCAAAGTTAGGACTGACTATGAAAGCTTAAAACAGTTCACTGAAGATGTTTCGCACGAAATGCAGACCCCTTTGGCAATTATTCAGGCCAAGATTGATAATATTATCAATGAGCATACTATTAATGACAAACAGTTCGAGCAAATTTCTTCCATTCAAAAGGACATTCAACGTTTGAAGAATCTCAACCAACGAATTACCTTACTTACTAAAATTGACAATAATCAATTTATAAGGGTTGAAGATGTTAATATTACAAAGCTTTTGGAGGAAAAGATAGAAAATTTTAAAGAGTTAGAGATTGATTATATAACGCTAGCTTCAAAAAACGATCTTATCACTTCAATGGATTTTTATCTTGCCGATATTTTAATAAACAATTTAATTTCCAACGCCATTAAGCATAGTGGTGAAGAAAAAAAGATTTCTATAATTGCAGAAAATAAAACCTTGGTAATATCCAATTATGGTCAAAATGCTTTAAAGCATCCTGAAAAACTATTTCTTAGATTTTATAGGGAGGTAAATTCTGTGCAATCCACTGGGCTCGGACTGGCCATTGTAAAAAAAATATGTGATTTCTATAATTTTGATCTCTCCTATAGTTTTGCAAACCAACAACATTCGTTCTCAATCACATTTTAAAGAAATAATCTTCATTCTTTAGATTCTCTTAAAATCAACTTTAGAATTGGTAGTTACTTTTATTTTATAATTTAAAAAAAATAGTTATGAAAACAATAAAAGTATTATTAGCAGTCGCATTAACTTCGGTTATGTTTAGCTTTTGCTCCGCAGGAGAAAAGGTCCCCCAAAAAGTAAAGAATGCGTTCACTAAAAAGTTTCCAACAGCAAAATCTGTAAAGTGGGATAAGGAATCTGCAAATGAATGGGAAGCAGAGTTTAAAATGAATAAAATGGAATACTCAGCAAATTTTTCGGATGATGGCACTTGGAAAGAAACCGAGCATGAAATAGTGGAAAAAGATTTACCCGCCGCCGTTAAAAAGGCATTGTCTGATGGTTTTCCAGGATTCAAAACAGAAGAAATGGAACTATCTGAAACAGCTTCAGGTGCGGTCTATGAATTTGCATTGGAGAAAGGAGATACTGAGATGGAAGTTGCCATTGACTCTTCGGGAAAAGTAATTAAACAAGAAAAGAAAACAGAAAAAAGCGATAAAGAAGACAACGATTAGATTAAGTTTTTTAGGTTGGTTAAGTAGTTGATTATTAAAGTGCCGTGAAGTGCCATTTCAAGGCACTTTTTTTTATGCTAGTTCAAGAATTCCTTTAGATTTCCTTCAATTTAAGAAAAGAATTGGGCTTTAATTTTGGGTGTTAATAAAATGAAAATAGATACTCAATTTAAAAATTGCGCTATGAATTTAAGCAAATCCATTTTAATAATTATTTTGGTAAGTTTCACTCTAATTTCCTGTAGTCCACAACCACCAGAAACTGTAATTAATGTCTTTGTATATCAATTTACTAACGCAAAAGATATAAGCTGGAAACTGGAATATAATGGTTTATGGAAAGCCTCTTTTCACATTATTAAGTTTGAATATATGAGCGCATTCTATGACAAGGAAGGGATGTGGGTTTCTAATGAAAGGGAAGTTTTTATAGATGATATCCCCGCAGCACTTCTTATAGCATTACAAAAAAAATATCCACGTGACTCAGTGGTAAAATCTTTTGAACGAACAACTCCAGCTGGAATAGATTATGGATTTGAAATTGAAGTTGATGGATCGATCATAGTAATTGGCTATGATGAGAACAAAGCATTTTTCGTGATGGAGGATGAAACCTTCCAGATCAATAATGAATTTACTGTTGAAAATGATTGATTTTAAAACACCTTTTTAAATCAGCGCGTTTTCCAAACTTCAGAATTTCTTAAGATTTCAACAATACATTTACTTTAGAATTTTAACAACCCCCTACATAGACTCAAAAACTACTTCACATCTTTTCATTTTTAAAAAAAATCTTTATACCGAAGTCTATGAAAAAAATACTTGTATTATTATTTATTATGACGGTTGGACTGTTATGGTCTCAAGAAGGGTTGTCTAGACAAACTAGATTTGAAAATACCATTCAGGATAGTGGTAATTATGCACAACATGTGTCGGTTGTTGCGGCATTTGCTTTAATTCTTGCAAAAAAAGATAAGGAGGGTTTTTGGCAGTTTGCTGAATCCTTTGGCACGACACTGGGAACAACTTTTATTTTAAAATATGCTATAAATAAATCTAGACCAAATGGAGCAATCGATGGGCATGCATTTCCATCTGGCCATACGGCGGAAGCTTTTTCTGGAGCTTCTTTTATTCAAAGAAGATATGGTTGGAAATTTGGTGTTCCCGCCTATTTGGTTGCCGGATATGTAGGAGTTTCTCGATTGGAAGGCCATAATCCTAGACATGACGGATGGGATGTTTTGGCAGGCACCATTGTAGGTATAGGAAGTACTTATATCTTCACCACTCCATATGAGCGGGACCATTACGAACTTTCTTTTAAAAGTGGAGGTGGAGATTATCTGCTTGGTTTGAAATATAAGTTTTAATTCTATTCCTAATAAATTCCATTAAAAAAAAGAACACTGTTTGCGATTGCCCCTCAACAGCAGTTGCAGAGACTTGCCTTTTCATAATGCGCAACATATCTTGGAAGTTTTTTAATTAATAAAATAGTTACTGAAAATTTGATTGTATTTTAGTTTTCGTTACTTAGTTTTCTCGGAACACAATTTATAATTATGAATATTTATGTTTAAAAAGAACATTAAATTAACCCATTTTGTAGTAGTAGCAAGTTTAATTAATTTCTTATTTTTTCATTTTCCTTTTTTTAAGTTCGTATTTAATAAGCTCGATTATAAAAGTTTAAGCGGTCTTACCATTATTGTTAGTTTGTTAATTATCATGCTGGTTGTAAACGCTTTTGTACTTTATCTTATATTTTTTCTTTCTCGAATAGTCGGAAAATTTCTTTTGATTTTCTTTTTCATCGGCAACGCAATTGCTATTTATTTTATAAATACCTACAATGTTTTGATTGACATAACAATGATTGGTAACATACTAAATACCGATTATGGAGAGGCCAGTAGTTTCTTTTCGTTTGGCTTAATTCTCTACTTAATTTTGTTAGGCATAATTCCTACCTTTTTTATTATCAAAGCAAAAATCACCAAAGAACCACTCAAAAGATTTTTGATTAAATGTTCCGTAACGTTGCTTTTTATTATAGTAATGGTCTTCGTAAATGGTGGCAACTGGCGATGGATTGATAAAAATTCAACCAAATTGGGCGCTTTGGCAATGCCTTGGTCTTATATGGTAAACACTTCAAGATATTATATCTATAAAAGTAAAGAGAATGAAAAAGAAATTTTATTGCCCAACGCGACCATAAAGGACACTGTAAAATCCATTGCAGTATTAGTAATTGGAGAATCTGCACGAAGTGAAAACTTTTCACTTTATGGTTATGAAAAACTTACAACTCCGCTATTGTCGAAGATGGAAAATGTTCATAGTTTTAATGCGACTGCCTGTGCTACATACACAACAGCAGGAGTGAAGTGCATTTTGGAACATAAAAACTCCAGTGATTTATTTGAGATTTTACCTAATTACCTATATAGAAATAATATAGAAGTTATTTGGCGAACTACAAATTGGGGCGAACCTCCAGTTCATATTAAGAATTTTTTCAATAAAGAAGATTTAAGAAATGGCTGTGAAGGAGAAGCCTGTAGTTATGATGAAGTTCTATTAAAAGGATTGAAAGAGCAAATACTCGCAAGTAAAAAAGATAAAATATTAGTTATTTTACACACAAGTACAAGCCACGGTCCGTCGTATAATAAAAAATACCCAGCTGAATTTGAAAAGTTTAAGCCAGTCTGCACGAGCGTTGCGTTAGGAGAATGTACGCAAGCAGCGCTCATCAACGCGTATGATAATACTATTGTATATACAGATTATTTACTTGCTAGTTTAATTGATGATTTAAAGCAATTAAAACAATACAAGAGTACGATGCTATTCGTTTCAGATCACGGTGAATCTTTAGGGGAAAATAATTTATACATGCACGGGATACCTGCGGCCTTTGCACCCAAAGAGCAATTAGAAATTCCCTTTATAGTCTGGCTGCCTGATGGCTCGAGAAAATTAAAGCCCCTAAAAACACTCACACAAGGGTATGTATTTCATAGTGTCTTAAATTTTTTAGCAATAGAGAGTCCTATTTTTAATGAAGATTTGAACATATATAATTAATTGATAATTCAATTATGAGATCTAAGTATAAATTATAGTTTACTACTGAGGGAACATCATCTAAATTTTAAATGCTCACCATAATTTTTATATATTCTTGTTTTGAGGAATTTCCTTCGTAATGATTAATTATAAAATCAAAAAAATACAATTTACATATTTAGGCTTTTCGCTCAACAGTATTTTAAACGTCTGACTTATTTATTTAAAATCAAAACTTGTCGCATTTTTTTCATAAATTTGCAGTACATGAAAAAATTAATCCACAATTCAATAGCTGTCATTATGGCTGGCGTAGTTCTTTTTACTACTATGTCCTTTGCTGTTGATTTTCATTATTGTGGAGATACTTTGGTAGATTTTTCATTTGTTCAGCAGGCAGATTCCTGTGGAATGGAAAAAACACCCATTGTTGCAAATTGTGAAAATTCATCAGTAAGTGAAAAACCCTGCTGTAAAGATCAGCAATTGATTAAGCAAGGTCAAGATGACCTAAAAATTTCATTTGATCAGTTATCATTTCAGCAGCAAATTTTTGTCACTTCACTTACATTTTCTTATATCAGTCTTTTTGAAGGAACAGAATCTACAGCTATTCCTTTTGTGGCCTATCCACCTCCATTCATTGAACGGGATGTGAAAGTGTTACACCAGACTTTCTTGATTTGATTTTTTAGACAGTATCCCGATGTTTCGGGATTAGTCCTGCGGTACTTCCGTTTTGGGCTTGTTTTGTTGCGTTCAACTTCTTGAACCCAAACAATTCAATCATACTATTAACTGTCTAATTTTCAAAGTTTATGCTGAATAAAAGTATCAAATTTCTTATCGAAAACAAACTCGTTGCAGTACTTCTGCTTGTCGCATTTGTAGGTTTTGGAACAGTTTACGCGCCTTTTAATTGGGATACTGGAATTTTGCCCAGAGACCCTGTTGCCGTGGATGCCATTCCTGATATTGGCGAAAACCAACAAATTGTGTTTACTAAATGGGATGGTCGTTCGCCACAAGATATTGAAGACCAGATAACGTATCCATTGACCACGACGCTGTTGGGTATTCCAGGCGTAAAAACGATTCGGAGTTCATCAATGTTCGGATTTTCAAGTATCTATATCATTTTTGATGAGGATATCGAATTTTACTGGAGCCGAAGCCGAATTCTCGAAAAACTAAATTCACTACCAAGCGGCTTACTGCCCGAAGGTGTAAACCCAGCTTTGGGTCCCGATGCCACAGGTTTAGGTCAAATATTTTGGTACACGCTTGAAGGGCGAGACAAAGATGGCAACGTTACAGGTGGTTGGGATTTACAGGAATTGCGAAGTATTCAGGACTATTATGTGAAATATGCTTTGGCATCTGCCAGCGGTGTTTCAGAAGTGGCATCCATCGGTGGTTATGTCAAGGAATATCACATAGACGTCAATCCAGAATTGATGCGACAATACAACATTGGGCTTGCCCAAGTTGTAAAAGCTGTAAAGGAAAGTAATAAGGATATTGGTGCACAGACGTTGGAAATCAATCAAGCCGAATATCTCGTTCGAGGTCTGGGCTATGTAAAATCTGTGGCTGATATTGAAAATGCCGTTGTTACCTCTGAAAATTACACTTCGATAAAGATTAGTGATATTGCCAATGTTACGCTTGGTCCTGCTACTCGTCGTGGCATTTTGGACAAGGAAGGAGCAGAAGTGGTAGGTGCGGTTGTTGTTGCGCGCTATGGAGCAAATCCGATGGCAGTGATTACCAATGTCAAAGAAAAAATTGCGGAGTTAAGCAAAGGCTTACCTTCAAAAGTTTTGGCTGATGGTAGAACTTCACAAGTAACCATTGTTCCTTTCTATGACCGTACCGAACTCATACAGGAAACTTTGGGTACGCTCAACGAGGCGTTAACGCTTGAAATTCTTATTACCATTTTAGTTATCATCGTAATGGTGTTCAACCTTCGGGCCTCCATTTTAATTGCAGGACTTTTGCCCGTTGCGGTGCTGATGGTTTTTATTGCAATGAAATTCTTTGGTGTCGATGCCAATATTGTGGCGCTTTCGGGTATTGCCATTGCCATTGGTACAATGGTGGATGTGGGTATTATTCTCGCAGAGAATATAATAAGGCATCTCGATGAAGACGATAGAAAACTTCCTATAAATAAATTGGTATATAAGGCCACTGCCGAAGTATCTGGAGCTATTGTGACTGCCGTAATGACCACAATCATCAGTTTTATCCCTGTATTTACTATGATAGGAGCCGAAGGTAAACTGTTCCGGCCCTTGGCGTTCACAAAAACCTTTGCACTAACGGCATCCATAATTATAGCTTTGTTTATAATTCCGCCATTTGCGGCGATTTTCTTTAAAAACAGGAACCTTCATAAAAACACTGGCTACGGTATCAATAGCCTTTTGATTCTTGCTGGGTTTATTGCCGTGATTTTCGCACATTGGATTGGTGTAATATTGATAGCCTTCGGTGTTGTGGCACTTTCAAAACAAACCGATAAAGTGTCCCACAAACACTCGAATCATATTAATATCTACCTTTCTGTAGCTGCCATTGTGTTTCTTTTGGCGGAATACTGGCGCCCTTTAGGTGTCGATAAAAGTGTATTTTGGAGCCTTCTTTTTGTGGGCATTATCTGCTTTGGTCTGTTGGGAGTTTTTTCCCTGTTCCAAAGGTATTATACCCGAATTTTAAAATGGGCACTCGCAAACAGACTTTTGTTCTTGACCATTCCAACAACCTTATTGATTTTAGGTTTTCTCATTTTTAAAAACACGGGCAAAGAGTTTATGCCTTCCCTCAATGAAGGTTCATTCCTATTGATGCCAACCTCTATGCCGCATTCGGGAGTCGAAGAGAACAAAAGAGTATTGCAGCAACTAGATATGGCCGTGGCGAGCCTCCCCGAAATCGAAACCGTTGTCGGTAAATCGGGTCGGACGGAATCCGCACTCGACCCAGCACCTTTATCAATGTATGAGAATATGATTCAGTATAAACAGGAATATTTGCTGAAAGAAGGGAAACGGCAACGTTTTAAAGTAAATGATGACGGATTTTTTATGAAAAAAGATAGTAGTCTGGTTGAAAATCCAAATAATCCCGTTGGTTCTGAAAAAGTAGAAAATGCAAGAAAGAATGGCAAGAAAGTATCTATTACTGTCGATGCATCTTCAGAAAAATTGATTCCAGATGACGATGGCGAATTCTTCCGAAACTGGCGACCAGAAATCACTTCGCCAGATGATATTTGGAACGAAATTGTAAGAGTTACGAAATTTCCAGGCGTTACGTCCGCCCCAAAATTGCAACCTATCGAAACTCGTTTGGTAATGTTGCAAACCGGAATGCGCGCACCAATGGGAATAAAGGTAAAAGGTCAGGATTTAAAGCAGATTGAAGACTTTGGGGTTCAATTGGAAGATATACTGAAACAGGCCGAAGGCGTAAAACAGGAAGCAGTTTTTGCAGATCGTATCGTGGGAAAACCTTATTTGCTCATAGATATTGATAGAACAAAATTAGCGCGGTACGGAATTACCATTGAGGATGTTCAAAACGTGCTGCAAGTAGCCGTTGGCGGAATGGTGCTGACCCAAACGGTAGAAGGTAGGGAACGTTACGGCGTTCGGGTGCGCTATCCTCGTGAATTGCGTGGCGACCCATCAGATTTGAAGGATATTTATGTGCCTGTTGAAAAAGGCAGTCCCGTTCCCCTGAGCGAACTGGCAACCATTAAATACGAACAAGGTCCGCAAGTAATCAAAAGTGAAGATACTTTTTTAGTGGGCTATGTGCTATTCGACAAATTGGACGGTTTTGCCGAAGTCAACGTTGTGGAAAATGCACAGGCACTCATTCAGAAAAAAATTGATAGTGGCGAGTTGGTTATGCCAAAAGGCATCAGTTATAAATTCACAGGAACTTATGAGAACCAATTGCGTGCAGAAAAAACACTATCCATCATTGTGCCTTTGGCGCTCGCAGTCATCTTTTTAATATTGTATTTCCAGTTCCGTTCGGTTTCTACGACATTAATGGTATTTACAGGGATTACCGTCGCCTTTGCTGGTGGTTTTGTAATGATTTGGTTCTATGGTCAAGATTGGTTCTTGAACTTCAACTTTTTTGGCGAAAACCTGCGAGATCTCTTCAATATAAAAACCATCAATTTGAGTGTTGCGGTCTGGGTTGGTTTTATTGCCCTTTTCGGAATTGCGACAGATGATGGTGTAGTAATGGCAACCTATCTCACACAAACTTTTGATAAGAACGACCCAACAGATATTTCTGAAATACGAAAATCTACTTTAGAAGCAGCTTCAAAACGAATCCGTCCATGTTTGATGACAACGGTTACGACTATTTTAGCCTTGTTGCCAGTTTTGACATCAACAGGAAAAGGTAGCGATATAATGATACCGATGTCCATTCCTATTTTTGGTGGAATGCTATTGGACACAACGTCTTATTTTCTTGTGCCAGTACTTTATAGCTGGAAGAAGGAACGGATGGCGAAGAAGAGGCTGAAAAACGAATCACAACTTATAACTATTGAATAATGAAAAAAGATAAAACAAATATACAATTCGTCTTGTTTTTCGGGATATGTCTTTCAGCTTTCAATAGCTATTCCCAAGATTTAAATACCTATATAGACGAGGCAATTTCCAACAGCCCCGAAATCAAGAAATTTGAGTTGCGATATGACATTTCAACTGAAAAGGTCAACGAAGCCAACTGGATTCCCAATACCGAATTTAGCGCAGGTTATTTTGTAAGCACGCCCGAAACACGGGTTGGAGCGCAAAGAGCACGTATTGGTTTTAAGCAAATGTTGCCTTGGTTCGGCACTATAACCGCAAGGAAAAATTATGCAACTTCGATGGCGGAAGCAGATTACTTGGAAGTCACAATTGCAAAACGCAAACTGGTCCTTTCGGTAAGTCAGTTTTATTATTTATTATATGAAATTAGGGCAAAACAGGGCGTCCTTGACCAAAATATCGAGTTGTTGCAAACATACGAACGCCTTGCCCTCACTTCTGTGGAAGTTGGGAAAGCCTCTGCGGTAGATGTGCTGCGTTTGCAGATTCGGCAAAATGAATTGCAACAGGAAAAGGAAGTCCTGCAACAGCAGAACAAGGGCATACAGGCTGCGATGAACAGTTTGCTGAACCGTGAGTATAATAAAGAAGTCATTGTGGTAGATAGTCTGCAATTACCTCTTGAAGACAGACAACTTTCTTTTGAAGCATTAACCGTAAATCCAGAATTGCTAAAGTTCGATAAGCTCTATGAATCGGTCGCACAATCTGAATTGCTCAATTTGCGTGAAGCCCAGCCAATGTTTGGTTTTGGGGTAGATTATATTCCAGTTTCTGAACGAATAGATATGAATATGCCTGATAATGGCAAAGACATCGTAATGCCAATGGTTTCAATCTCAATCCCAATTTTCAACAATCGCTATAAGTCCATTACCAAACAGAACGATTTGCGCCAACAGGAAATTACATCACAGAAAGATGAACGATTGAATGGGTTAAAAACCGAACTGGCCAAGGCTATTTCACAACGAAACCAATCACGGATAAAGTTTGAAACGCAATCTAAAAACCTTCAGCAGGCAAAAGATGCTGAAGAAATCCTGATAAAAAATTACGAAACGGGAACGATTGATTTTAATGATGTACTCGACATACAAGAGTTGCAGCTAAAGTTTCAAACGAATCAAATCGAATCCATAAAAACGTATTATCAGCAATCCACAATCATCAATTATTTAACTATTTAAAACTCTAATCTTATGAGTTAAATTGTTCAAAAAAATTGAGGTAATTATATAAAAAATAAAATGAAAAACTTGAAATTTCTATTAATCCTAGTGCTACTAATTGGTCAAACAGTTGTTGCCCAATCCCTTTACGAAAAATCGACAGAAGGAAACCCTGACAATTTACCTGTTCACGAATATACCCTGACGTTAAAGGAAGAAATGGTCAACAAGGCTGGCAAAGAAGTGAAAGGGATGACGGTCAACGGAACAATACCTGGACCAACGCTCGAATTTACCGAAGGTGAATATGCAGTCATTTACGTAAAAAATGAAATGAGTGTAGAAACTTCGGTGCATTGGCACGGAATTATTTTACCGAATTTTTACGATGGCGTTCCCTATTTGACAACGCCACCCATACTGCCAGGCACCACTTTTAAATATGAATTTGCCATAACGCAAAACGGCACATACTGGTATCATTCCCATACAATGTTACAAGAACAGAGCGGTGTTTTTGGTTCTATCGTCATTAAACCAAAGGAAAAAACCTTGGATTATGACAAAGATTTGGTATTGATGCTATCAGATTGGACAAACGAAAAGCCAATGAATGTGCTTCGAAACCTAAAACGTGGTAATGAATGGTATCAAATGAAAAAAGGTACTTCAACCCCTTTAAATAAAGTGATTGCGAGAGGTGCCTTTGGTGCACAGCTCGATTTCTGGCGTCAACGAATGGAGGGCGCAGACATTGCCGATATTTATTACCCTGCATTTTTGATCAATGGAAAGGAAGTAGCTGAATATCCTGAATTTAAAGCTGGCGAAAAAGTACGCTTACGAATCATAAACGGTTCTGCCTCATCACAATTTTGGATGACTTTTGGTGGCGACACGCCAACATTGGTAGCAGCAGATGGTAAGGACGACGTTCCAGTAAAACACAATAAAACCTTCATCGCCATAGCGGAAACCTATGACTTTATCGTAACCGTTCCCGAAGATGGGAAGATTGAAATCCGTGCAATGGCGCAAGATGGTTCTGGAACTACCTTGGCGTATATAGGTTCTGGTAAAATTCTTCCTGCGGAAATTGTACCTAAACCAGACAAAATTCAAATGATGCAACAAATGGCAAAAATGAAGATGAAAATGGGTGCGCACGCATTGAAATTCCAACCAAAAAAGGATGAACGCTATGAAATGAAAGCCGAGTATGGAATGCAGATGGATGGAATGAAAATGGACGGAATGCAGATGGACCATTCCAAAATGAACATGAAGGACGCAAAAATGAATATGAATATATCCAAAGACTCAATGATGAACGATAAGATAGACCACAGTAAAATGGACCATTCTAAAATGAAGATGGAAGATGAAAAAATGAAAATGGATATGCCGAAAGATTCTATGATGAATGAAAAGATGGACCATTCCAAAATGAATATGAATGACGATAACACCAAAATGGATGGAATGGACACTATGCAAATGGACGAAATGGATATGTTTTCTGAATACAATTATGATTATTTAAAATCTCCAGAAAAGACCAATTACGATAAAGATATTCCCGTCAGGGAAATTTTATTGAACCTTACTGGTAATATGAATCGCTACATCTGGAGTATGAACGGTGTACCGCTTTCGGAAGCCGATAACATCAAAATAAATCATAAAGAAGTTACCCGTATCACTTTAAACAACCTCACGATGATGCACCACCCAATGCACTTGCACGGACACTTTTTTAGGGTCATTAACAAAAACGGCGAGTACTCGCCACTAAAACATACCGTGAACGTGGCACCAATGCAAGAGGTTACGATAGAATTTTATGGCAACGAATATGGCGACTGGTTCTTCCATTGCCACGTGTTATACCATATGATGAGCGGGATGGCGAGGGTTGTAAGTTACGATACACCGTCCGACCCAAGAATGTCGAATTATCCGGTTAAAAAATTAATCAATGAAGCAGACCAATATTACAAGTGGGCAATGGTTGATGCAGCATCGCATATGACTACGTTTAATTTCGTGTCCTCAAATATCCGAAACCAATTCAATGTTTCCGGAGAATATGGTTGGAACAAAAATCTTGAAGCAGAAGTAACTTATGAACGCTATCTACACGATTATCTTCGGGTTTTTGGTGGTGTGAATGTTGAAAACGAAATGGATGATAGTTTGGACCAAATAACGACAACTGCAATTGCTGGAGTTCGGTTTTTGACGCCTTATTTATTCAATCTCGATGTGCGGATTGACAGCAAATTGCGACCACAGATTAGTTTAAGTCGTGAAATCCTGATTTTCCCACGAACGGCAATTTTTGGAATGTATGAATATCAGGCTAATTTCGGTTGGGTTGATGACCTTCCAAATGGCGATGTTTTCGCCAAAGAAGTAACTTGGAATGCAGGAGTGGAATATTTTTTATCAAGAAACTTTTCATTGATGGCAAGCTACGACAATCGTTTCGGTGCAGGTGGTGGACTATCCGTGAGATTTTAATCATTCAATATATAGATCGAATAAAAACAAGTATTAATCTAAATCAAAATCAAAATCAAAATGAAACATTTAAAAGTAACAACATCGGTATTGGCTTTGGCCTTTGTAGGTCTTACAGCAATGTCTTGTAAAGACGGTAAAAAGGAAGAACATTCAGACGATGCAATGCATTCTGAAATGTCTTCTGAAGAAGGCCATCATCACGAAGAAGGAATGGAACACGATGAAATGGACGAGTCAAATGACTCGATGCATTCTGAAGCGCAAGCCTCTGACGCCAAACAAGTAATGGCAGATTATATGGTGTTAAAAGACGCATTGGTGGCTACAGATAAGGATGCTGCCGCCCAAGCTGGAAAGACATTGGAAAGTGCCCTTCGAGGTTTAAATATAAGTAGCTACACAGCCGAACAACAAAAAAAGTTGAAAGACATAGTTGCTGATGCAACCGAACACGCAGAACATATAGGCAAAAGCGAAATGGACCATCAACGAGAACATTTCAAAACCTTGAGCAAGGATATGATTGATATGGTTGCCATTACTGGAGCAGATAGTAAAATGTATCAAATGCATTGTCCAATGTATGATGGTGGTAGCCCTTGGTTAAGTATGGAGAAAGAAGTGAAAAATCCTTATTACGGTAGCAAAATGATGGGCTGCGGAAAAATGGAAAAGGAAATTAATTAAAAAATGGCATAGGACTGATTGACGTAAGACGTAGGACTAAAAAACTATGTTTTAAATGTCTTCCGTGCTACGTCCTAAGGTCTTAAGTCAATTCAGTATGAAAATTCTAAAAATCATTGCTCTTATTTTGCTTGTCGCTGTTATAGCAATCCAATTTTTTCCAATTGAATTGAACCAAAGCGATACCGTACCAAAAACAGATTTTCTCTTGGTAAACACCGTTCCGGAAACCATTCAGAAAAAGTTAGAGGTATCCTGCTATGACTGCCATAGCAATAATACAGAGTATCCGTGGTACAGTAAAATTCAGCCAGCAGCTTGGTTTTTAGAAGATCACATCAAAGAAGGTAAAGCCGAATTGAATTTCAACGAATGGGACGATTATTCCGATAGAAGAAAAAACAGCAAGCTAAAATCCATCATCAATCAAATTAAGGATGATGAAATGCCGCTGGAATCCTACACCTACATTCACGGCGACGCTATTTTTTCGACTGATGAAAAAAAGGAGATGATACAATTTATGGAACAATTGAGAGACAGTTTATAAACAACAATAAAATATAATAAAAATGAAAAATTTAAAAATAAGTATAGCAGCAATGCTATTGTTAGCAGTTTCTTTTACCAACGCACAGGAAAAAGAAAAAATGAACCACGAGCACGGAGATATGAAAATTGACCATAGTTCGATGAAAATGGATAAAATGAATCCATCAGCAGAAGCAGTTCTTACTGATTATTTCATGCTGAAAGATGCATTGGTAGGCGATGATACAAAAAAGGCAGCTCAAGCTGGAACTAAACTAATGACGTCTCTTAAAGCTTTTGAAACGAAAAGCTATACCAAAGAAGAACAAAAAGAACTTGCCAATATCATAGAAGATGCCACCGAACACGCAGAACATATTTCTGAAAGTCCCATAGACCATCAACGTGAGCATTTCAAAACCTTGAGCAAAGATATTACAGATATGGTTGCCATTACAGGGTCAAAAAACACACTTTATGAGCAGTTCTGCCCAATGTATGATAAAGGAAGTGCTTGGTTGAGCTCAAGTAACGAAGTTAGAAACCCATATTACGGTAGTAAAATGCTTAAGTGCGGAAAAGTTCAAAAAACTATTCAATAGATAACTTCTTTTTTAAAAATGTTGATGTTCCTGAAAGTAATCGCAGGAAGGTTAAAGTGGCATACTGATAATAAGATAGTTTTAAAGTCCTGAAATGGGAATGGATAGATTTTTGTTGATTTATTTAGTTTAATCCTTTCCCAAGTCAGGCACAATAAAGTAAAATATATGAAAGATTGTTGTAAAACAGGAACTGAAAATGAGAAAAAAAAAGGTGGCTTTAAAAAATGGTTCAATTATGCGCTTTATGGAATTATAGCCATAATACTTATCGGAGCCTTAATATCACAACTAACGCAATCATAAAACACGCGTATGGACAATTTTCTAAAACAATGGGGCGAGGCAGCCTATACAACCACTGGTTTTTTCTGGATGGCGCTTTGGGCATTTGCCTTGGGTTATATCATAAGTAGTATGATTCAGGTTTTTGTAACCGAGAAGAAAATGCAGGAAACAATGGGCGAAAATGAAGGCAAAGGTGTTTTGCTCGGAACATTTTTCGGTTTTATTAGTAGTTCGTGCAGCTTTTCGGCTTTGGCATCAACGAAATCCCTTTTCAAAAAAGGCGCAAGTTTTGTGTCGTCGATTGCATTTTTGTTGGCTTCGACCAATTTGGTTATCGAGCTGGGTATCATCATTTCTATCTTTCTTGGTTGGCAATTTATTGTTGGCGAATATGTCGGCGGAATTTTATTGATTCTCATTTCGTGGCTATTGATACGATTGATAAACCCAAATAAACTCATAGAAAACGCCCGAAAAAATCTAAAGGATAAGAACGATGATGATAATGACGAATCCAAATCGTGGCAAAAGAAAATACAATCTGAAAAAGGGTGGGCAAAGGTTTCCAGACAATATGGGATGGAATGGAAAATGGTATGGAAGGACGTAATTGTCGGGTTTACTATTGCAGGAATCGTAGCGGCGTTTGTTCCAGATTCTTTCTTTCAAACTTTGTTCATCAATAGCGGTAACGGAAATACTGATTTCAGTTTTTTTGAAATCCTGGAACACATCATTGTCGGGCCTATTGCTGCATTTTTGACCTTTATTGGCTCTATGGGAAATATTCCTTTGGCAGCTTTGTTATTTGGCAAAGGGGTAAGTTTTGCAGGTGTTATGGCTTTCATATTTAGTGATTTGGTCGTTTTTCCAATATTGCGAATCAATGCAAAATATTATGGTTGGAAAATGTCTTTATTCATCTTGTTCTTGTTGTTTACATCGCTCATTGGCGCATCTTTGCTTTTACATTATTCATTTGATTTGTTAAACATTTTGCCTGATCCATCACAAGTTAAAATTCAGGATAGTGAATACTTTAAAATAGATTATACCTTCTTTTTAAACCTTGCATTTTTGGCAATTTCAGGATTTATGCTCTATCTCGGTTTTTTCAAACGGAAAGATGTAAAACATATGAAGCAAATGGCACCCAAAAGTCAATTACTTGAAAATATTTTGAAATATGCCGCTTTGGTGTGCTACGTTTGGATTGCTGGCGGATTGGTTGTAAAATTTTTTATGAACTAAATGATTTTAATTAAACGAAACTAATTTATGACTATGGTCAATAGAAAAACAACAATCAAAATACGAAAGACCCACAGATATTTGGGGCTCTTCTTGGGATTCAATTCCTGTTTTGTACCATAAGCGGGATGTATTTTAGTTGGACGAACATAGACAATATTCACGGTGACCAATTCCGCAATCTGGATTATGTGCCAAAAACATTCGATCATCCTCAACGATTAGAAAAGTAAAAAAGTTAACAATAATTTAAAACCCGAAAACAATGGAAAATTCAGATCAACACAAAAGCAAGGGCAATTACACAACATTCATTTTGATGCTTGCCGCCTCATTTATCACGATGTACATCACAATGTACCTCAATACATATTCAATTGACCACGTTTATTTCAGTTTAACACGGTTCTACATGAGCTGTTTGGGAATAGCATCAATGGCAGGCATAATGTGGTTTTTTATGAGAAAAATGTATCAAAATAAGAAAAAGAACATTGCTATTTTATTGGGAAGTTTAATCTTGTTTGTAGGCGCACTCGGCTTGGTTAGGGCGCAAAGTCCAATCATTGGTGATATTCTTTGGATGAAAGCAATGATTCCGCATCACTCCATCGCCATTTTAACAAGTCAAAGAGCCGATATAAAAGATCCAGAAGTTAGAAAATTGGCCGATGGAATTATCGAAGCACAGCGTAAAGAAATCGGGGAAATGAAAGCAATGATAAAACGCTTGGAAGAAGCAAAATAATAATGAACACCAAACCTAACAGTTCTGAAGCTTCAGGATAAAACTTGTTAGGTTTATACAGATAAATTGTCTGGTCTAGCGCTCCCGAAGCTTTGGGAGAGACCTACTTTAATTATAATAATTATGAAAAAATACATCATTTACGTCGCAGTTTTAGCTATTGGCTTGGTTTTGGGTTACGTCATTTTTGGACGATCAGCGGAAGGTTCAATAAATGACAAGAAAATAACAGATATGAGCGAAAACGTCAGCCATTCTGAAGAACATCAAATGTGGACCTGTTCAATGCACCCACAGATTATGCAGCCCGAACCTGGCGACTGCCCAATTTGCGGAATGCATTTGATTCCCGCAGAGACAGGGGCAGATGGTCTTGCGTTGAACGAAATTAAAATGTCCGAAAACGCAATGGCTTTGGCGAATATTCAAACCACGATAGTTGGTAACGTTTCAGGGACGGATGATAACACGATGCAACTTTCTGGGAAAATTTTGGCAAATGAAGAGGCAAATGCCGTACAAGCCAGTTATTTTGAAGGCCGAATTGAAAAACTGAATGTCAACTTCACAGGCGAAGAAGTGCGAAGAGGTCAGTTGTTGGCTACAATTTATGCGCCAACACTTGTTGCTGCGCAACAAGAATTGATAACCGCTTCAAATATGAAAGAATCACAACCAGCATTGTACAATGCCGTTCGCAATAAATTGAAATTGTGGAAACTTTCAGAAAGCCAAATAAATCAAATCGAAAGCTCTGGAAAGGTGCGAGAAAACTTTCCAATATATGCTACTGTTTCCGGCACGGTTTCCCAAAAAATGGCAGAAGAAGGTGACTATGTAAAACAAGGCCAGCCTATTGTTAAAGTAAGCGATTTGGGAACTGTTTGGGCCATGTTTGATGCATACGAACGTCAAATTTCACAACTTAAGGTAGGTCAGAAAATAACAGTTACCACAAACGCCTATCCAAATAAGGAATTTGAAGCAACAGTTTCGTTTATAGACCCAACATTGAACACAAAATCCAGGACGGTTTCAGTTCGAGCTACATTGAACAATAAAGAAGATATATTAAAACCAGGAATGTTTGTAACTGCAAAGGTTGCAACGTCGCAAGCAAATAAAATGGAAACGCAAATTACCGTTCCAGCTACAGCAGTTATGTGGACAGGCGAGCGCTCTTTGGTATACGTAAAGACCGATCCCAACGAACCCGTTTTTGAAATGCGTGCAGTAACCTTGGGAACTAAAAACGGGAGCGTTTATACCATTACAGATGGTCTTTCCAACGGCGAAGAAATAGTTACAAACGGAACATTTACAGTTGATGCTGCTGCACAACTGCAAGGTAAAAAAAGTATGATGAACGCAACAGGTGGCAAAACAATGACAGGCCACGAAGGACATCTGGGTATGCAAGAAGATAGTTCCAGAAAAAACACAAATGAAGCCAATCATTCTCAAATGAACGAAAGAATTGAAGTTTCAAACAAATTTCAAAATCAGTTAAAACAGGTTTTTGATGATTATATCCTATTAAAAGATGCTTTGGTAAATGATAATGGCAAGCGCGCTCAACAAGCAGGAAAGCAAATAGACCAATCATTAAAAAAAGTAGATATGAAATTATTATCGGACGAAAAAGCACATAACCATTGGATGACCATTCAGAAAGAACTGAAGAATTCTGCTAATGCTATTGAGAACAGTTCGGATATAGCATCGCAAAGAGGACATTTTAAGCATCTTTCTGCCCATATGATAAGTAGTGTGGAGCTTTTTGGGGTTAACCAAAAGGTTTACCTAGAATTTTGTCCAATGGCCGATAACAATAAGGGTGCTTACTGGATAAGTTTGGAAAAAGAAATAAAAAATCCATATTATGGAGAAGATATGTTAACCTGTGGCGAGGTAAAAGCAACCTTACAATAAAACGAATTATGGATTAATCAAGTAATCTAAATAAAGCAATAAAGTAATCTTGGATTTATAAAGGGGAACGATAATGAGTGAAACCAGAAGGAATAGAAGGAAAAATAAAAAATTGAGCATCAACCCAAAAGTGATATTCCAAAAATGGATAAAATTTTAGCTTTGGTTGTGGTAATATTGATTTTTGTGGTTGCTACAATAGCGGCCGTTTATTATTCTTTATACAAATCTGGATTAACATTATTACGATATGAGTGAAACTATCCATATTAAAAATATGGTCTGCCCAAGATGTATCTCGGCGGTATCTAATATTTTGGAACAACTTGAAATGCCGTATGTTTTTATAAAATTGGGGGAAGTTAAATTAGTTTTATCCCGTAAATAGGTTCTTATTGGATCCAATGATTGCAGGAATGGCAATGGCTTTCAGTAGCGTATCAGTAGTTCTAAATAGCTTAAGGCTTAAACGAATAAAACTTAATTATAAATTCAAATAAAATGAAAACTTTAAAATTTAAAACAAATATCAATTGTGGAGGGTGCGTATCAAAAGTAACCCCTTTTTTAAACAAGCAAAAAGGTGTTGAAAGTTGGGAGGTTGATACCGCCAATCCTGATAAAATTTTGACCATTGAAAGCGATGGTGCTTCAGAAGAAGATATAAAGGCAACATTGCAAAAAGTGGGCTTTAAAGCGGAAACTGTTGATTGATACTCTCATTATATTTTAATCTTGGTTGTGAGTCGTTTGTTTGCTAATCATTTTGTGGAAAAGCGAAATGTTATAGCATAAAAGCCATTTCCATAGTATGGCACAAATTAGTGTCGATAAAATATAGTTCACCAGCGAATTGAGTAGTTCGTTAAAAAAGGTTAAGTTTTTATTCGATCCCTTAAAATTCAGTTAAAAACAAAACCATCGGTAAATATTAACCGTTAGTATACAAAACAGTAATAAAAATCAAACATTAAAATTATGAAAACAGTAAAATTATTTGCACTATCAATGTTAGTTTTTATAGGTTTGGCAAGTTGTAGTTCAGATGATGACAATACGCCAACACCTGTAGTAGCTAACTATTCAGGAACTCTAAATCAATTGAACAATTCTGGGGCTTCTGGAATGGTAAACATTATAGTTGATAACAACAAGATGACCGTTAGTGTCACAGCAACTGGAATGGTTCCGAATCAACCACATCCACAGCACATTCACGGTAAAGATGATGGATCAAATGCCACTTGTCCTCCAACTTCAGCAGATACCGATGGTGATGGTATAATAACGATTCCAGAAGGGGCTCCTTTTTATGGTGCAGTATTGTTACCTTTAGAGGATTTTCCAATGGCTGATGCTAATGGAAATGTGAATTATACTAAAACTTTCACACTTGGAGAAAATGGAGTTCTAACTCTTGAGGCACTTGGCACATTAGAGAATAGAACCATAGTATTGCACGGTTTAAATAACGGTGGTTCGTATGTTGCAACAATTCCCGTGGCCTGTGGTGAGATTACCAAAATTTAAGTTTAATCAAAATATCTTTAAGGGTTTAAAGTTACGAAAGTAACTTTAAACCCTTTTTATTTTTGACTAACGAAATAAATATTTTGACTGCTTCGTGGCGTAACGGTGAAGTGTTAAAAAATTGAACAATTACAACTGAATACCTTAATTATTAATCCTTCTCTTCCATTATAGCCCGAAATTTCGCGGCGGAACAGCTTTGCATAAACTATATTTAAACCCCGCTCCATGATACTCTGAAGATATTTCTTGTGCAAATAAAGGAAGGTCTAATCAAACCAATTTTAAAGCGTATTGGCGAGGTAATTACTTTCTTTGAAGAAAAGAGGAGTACCCAAGTGCGAGGTCACGGAGCAAAATCTTTATACCGATTTAATTCAGAATATGAAAACGAACGTAGAAGACTTAAATTAGAAATCAATTGTAAGGAACACTTCAATGTATTGGATTGGGTGGATTTTTCATTTTAGGTAAATAATCCGTGGTTCGAAGGAAAAGCGAATATAAAAACTTATAGTATAAATAAACTTTTAGGAACTAAGCTCAGAGCGTTATATCAAAGAAGTAAAGGACGAGATCTTTTTGACTTGTATTACTCCCGTCAAAATATGGAGCTTGACCTCGAGCTATTTTAAAATGCTCTTAAGTGTATTTGGAGTTATCATAAGAAACGGTGCCATCTCAAAAGGAGTTTCTATTAAGTATAGAGGCGAAGGAAACCGATGTCATATTTACAGGAGATATGGTAGGCCAGTTAAGTCCAGATAACAATTATGATCAGAAGGTAGCTTTTGAATGGTTAAAAGACGAAATTATTAGCAAAAAGTAAGGATTCAATGAGAAAATTTGCGGAGTGATTCAAAAAGGAAAAACATTAAAATAAAAAACCTGCAAACAATTGGTTTACAGGTTTTTAAGCGGAGAAAGAGGAACTAACCGTTTTTCTAGTTCACTAGTCTTTACAGTGCCTCACAAACCACCAAAATTTACTACGCACCGAATTACGCACCTCTTACTAAACTTTAACATTTATAAGATAAAAAACCTCTTTTGGTGCTGAAAAATGGCATAAAAATACTGTCAATTATTTCAGAGGGAAGGCGGATTTATTTTTGATGATCTATTTTGGATCAAAAAATCAATACGAGAAAATCTATTTAGTTGAAAGTCTAAAATCTATAACGAAATCATCAATATTGATATGTAATATGGCAGTAATTTCCATACTGATTAATGTGTTGCTTTCTAAACTTTAGGATAGTTTACCCAATAGTGATAATTTTACTTCAAATTACATTTTCTAAATATAGTGTTTGTTGGGTCTAATTTCAGATTTCGAGTTAACGGCCCTTCTACTTTACTTCGGCTACACTCAGCAGAAGCGTTCAGCGTGATAGTTACGAGTTTTTTTGAGTTGACCCCATTCAACCTGCGAATGTGTTTTTTAGGTTGGATTGAGATTTGTTTCAGCAGCCACCTTCCACTTGATTATTTACATTGCTTCCGAATTGGGAATAATGAAGGGGAAGAAGAATAAGCGAAGTTTCTAGTTTCAGGTTTCAAGGCATTTTTTTTTGTTTTTAAATAACAAGGTTATTTCCACAAATACACTAAAAAGTATATGTACAAGTGCTCTTTTTATTCTTTCTCAAATTCCTCAATCTCTTTGTAGAATTCAATCGCTTTTTCCACAGATTTTCCTCCTGAACCTGCAATCATATTTCGAAACCATTTTTTATTAAAATTCTCTGGACTATGTTGTTTGTACAACCAATAGGTTAAGTAAATAAAACTTCCTGTAATCGTAATTTGAAACAGAATATATGGTACACCTACGTCCTGCGGAAACCAACTATTACTTAGATAAAAAGTAGTCCAAAACGGACACTGGAGAATCATAATTTTTGAGTGGTTGATGATGGAAAGTTGAAGTTTTGACAATTGTTTTTGAATTTTCAATACACTGCCATTGTAGTTTATGTTTTTTGTCCAAACAAGATGTTTAATATAATCGGCAAACCCTTTTAAATTTATTAAAGCTATTGCCGACATTGAAATGATAAAGTAATTACTTGCTGAGGAATAATTTGAAATGGCATAAACCAGCACATAGCCCAAAATTAGAAGATATATTACAAAAGCAATGATTCCGGCTGTTGTCAATCTAACTAATCCTTGTAAAGATGATTCTGCTTTTCTGCTAATGGTTTCTTTTAAAAGCAGTTTGTTTATAGCCAATGTCTTTTCGATCTTGGCATTTTGCTCTTTCCAAATATTGATAAGCTCTAAATTTTCCATTTTAATGATTTTTAATTTGATCGAATTCAGCTTTTAATTTACTTTTAATTCTACTAATTTTTGTTGCAACATTGGTTTCGGTAATACCGATGATTTCTGAAATTTCCTTGTAGTTTTTTTCCTCTAGATATAGCAACATTAAGGCTTTGTTTAAATTATCAAGTTTTGAAATAAGATGGTTTAGTAAACCTAAATTGGTTTCTTTTTCCTCCGCTATTTCAGTATCTGTAAAATCGAAAATATCTGTAACCAGCGGATTTGAAATTCGTTTTCTGCTGTTTTCTTTTCTATAGAATGAAATAGCCACATTTAATGAGATTTGGTATATCCAAGTTGAGTACTTGAATTTTTCATTGTAGTTTTCAAATGATTTCCACAGCTGGATAATTATTTCTTGAATGAGGTCTTTTCTATCTTCAAAATTCTGACAATAGGAGTTCGCTACTTTGTAAAGGATGCCTTTATGTTTCTCAACAACCTCAAGGAAAACGTCTGGTTTATTTTTGTCCATCATTTGGTTTGGATGCTTGAGAGTCTAATTTTGATGCGCACGTAGTACTATCAGTTTCCTTTTGTTGTTTTGGTTTTGCATTGTAATAGTTTTTGGTAAATGTAATACTACAACCAGTTGAAAGTAATGTAAATGCGATAGCGGTAACAAAAAGCACTCTAATATTTTTGAGCTTCATTGTGGTTGAAATTAATAAGAAATATTCGTCCTTTCTATATTATTCGCACAAGGCTCTTAAAAATCACACTATTTTGAAGAGAATTTTATCAGGTAAGAATTTAGACTAAACTTTTAGTGAAGTTTAAGGAAAAAGTATAGGTTAATTTCTGAAGTTTTACCTTAGTTGGCCGTATTGTGATTGTAGATGACAATCATTATTATTTCACTATTTTTAAATAATCGCTCCATTTCCTGATTGCCACAGATGCTGATATTTCGGCATTGTTTTGATGGTCGGCATTTTTGGTAAATTCCGAAAACCAAACTAATTTCCCATCTTGTTTTTTATTCAGGGTTTTGGTCATTTCATTAAACCCGTTTTTCATTTTGTCATTTTCATCTTCTCCCATACTCAAATATAAAAAAGAGTTTAAATTATCATTTTTACTGAGAAAATCAGATGCCTTTTTTATGATTAGATTATCATCTCTCCAAAATGCTGGGCTGAAACAAAACCTACCTTTAAACAATTCAGGTTTGTAAAGTAACGAATACATTACCAAAAGTCCGCCTCTTGAATTTCCTGCGAGGGAGCGAGTTTTTGAAACCGAATAGTTTTGCTCAATAAAAGGGAGAAGTTCTTTCTCCATAAAAGCTAAAAATTTGTCTCCACCTCCCAGCGGACTGTCTTTTTCATCGATGTCAATTTTCATATAGGGTGGCGTATAATCACGTTGCCTACCTTTTCCACTTACATTGGGAATGCCCACTACAATTGTTTCTAGAACATACCCAGCGGAGGATAGAATATCAAATTTATTGGCAATGTGTTTGTCCTGCAAACTTCCGTCAAGGACGTACATAACTGGATACTTTTTTGTTTTGTCATAGTTTATGGGAAGATGAATTATCACTTCTCTTTCCTCATTTAATATTTTGGAATATATAGTAGTTTGAATGACGGATTCGGGATAGGTTGGATTGCCCGTTAAATAGGAAAATAGAACAATAGAGATTACGGAAGTGATTAAAATTGTAATACCAAGTAGCAATGCTTTTTTCATTTTTAAAGATTTAGTTTTGGACAAAATTACCCGTAACTAACCATTTTGATTACGACATTGCGACGTCGTTATTAGGACATTTGATATGTTTAAAACAAATTTGGGAAGGAGGTATAGATTTCTGGATTACCTCTTTTGATCTGAATTGAGTTCTTAATAATGAAGAATATATTTACCAAAAGAAGTAAAATGTAAACAACGAGCACAATCGGAATCCGACCACTTATGAATTCTCCCGTTATTTTATAATGAAGAAAATGGGTTATAAATAAAATCAACAAGGAAAATAGAAGCCAGAGTATTTGAAAACTAATAATTTTTCTACCTTTTTCATTTACCAACGAATTCTTTTTATTCAGTTTCCAGAAATAGATTGGTGCGAATATATTTAGGAAAGGAATTAATACTCCTAACAATGCTGAAGAATTTATCAAATTGATTTTTGATAGAGAATAATCATTTGCTACCTCGGAACTCTGAGTTTGTTCCAACTGCACCATTTGTATATTTAAAGCATCCGCGATTACTTTTAAGGTATAAGGTCTTGGGTTGGATTTATTGTTCTCTATTCTCTGGATGGTCCGTAATGAAACCCCACAATTTTCTGCAAGTAATTCTTGTGACAAACCCTTGATTTTTCTTTGGGAACTTATTTTTTCGCCAAGGTTCATTTTTTTAATTGGGATTTTTTAGTAAAGCGATGGGTGTCTCATCCACTAACGATCAAAAATACAAAACTCCACTACAAAATCCGCAAGAATTTTACAGTGGAGCATACACCCAACAACGGCTTGTACGAGGTTTTTTAAGATGGTTATTTATAACTGCTTTTCACCCCTTAATTTAAAAGCCAAAGCATAATGATATTGGCGGCTCTAAACTACTTGGAAAAAGATGCCATATATAAAATAGAAGTTGGATTGAAGTGATTGTAAAATTTGTTTGTAATAATCAGCATCCTTTATTGAGGACTAATCAGCTTCTTAGCAAATTCAAGTTCTGGATCATTAGACAAGATTTTGTCTTTTATAGTTGGTGCAATGTTGTAATCGGGAATCACACCACGGTCCTTGTATTTATAGTCTTTTACAGCCATTGAATATTTCATTAAGGGAATTCCAACTTGTAACAATGAATTTGGCAGGATTAGCATAGGTACGGAACCAGAACAGTTTCCATAATAGCCGCCACCACTTTCCTCACCAATAAAAACAGCAGACGTGTAGCTTTCCAACATTGAAAGACATTCAGATGTTGTTGAAAAACAATTGCCATCAATAAGAATGAATAGTTTGCCCGAATAAGTTGGCGTGCTATTTTTTTGCATTCCAACGTTGGGATGGTCTATAACAGAATAAGTTCCTTCCTTATTAATCCTGATTGCATCCTCCGGAATTTTCATTTCGCCATAGTCTGTATATTTTATAAAATTAAATTCCGGTTTATTGATAATTAAGGATTCGTAATACATAAACTCGTGATTTATAAAATATGAAAATAGAATTTTGCCATACTCATCTGTTCCGCCGCCATTGTCTCTTAAATCAAGAATCAGGTTCTTCACTTCTTTATCTTTAATTGTTTCAAATGAGGATCTCAAAAATGCAGGAAAGTCCATTTTATTATTCTCATAATCATCTTCATTAAAACTTTTTATTTTGAGGTATGCGGTGGAAGGATCAAGGAGTTTAAATTCTGCTGGCGATTGTTTAACGCCCGGATATCTATTTAAGCGGATTTTTAGAAGATTTTCAAAGGTTATTCCTTTTAACGTGGAAGTTTTTGTCTTGGTATCATTGAATGGTAAATACTCTATTTTATAGTTTTCTGTATATCCCTGAAAGTAAAATAAATACCGGGTTAGTAATCCAGTGCTTTCAAATCGTTTGAATTTGTTAGTTTCATTGTTGCCATCTGAACTGCAAATTGAAAGGACCTCCGTAATAAAAGAGGATACTGGGTAGCCGTTAATTGAAATTATTTCTGCCCCTAATAATTCTTTGTCACTCAGGGTTGAATAATTTTTTTGAACATACATTTTTTGCCCGGAAACAAATGTCTGAATAGGAATAGAACACTTACTATTTGCCAATTTTTCGCGAGTATTTTTTGTGGGATAAATATCCATATGACCATCTTGAAGCTGCATAACAATCTTACTTAAGAACAAATAAAATTCCCGTTCAGTCATTTCTTTTTGAAGCTGTTTTTCAGATGAATCAAATAAAGAGTCGATAACTGTTTTTGAATTATACGTATACATTCCTGGGTATCCTTCTTCAAGAGAGGCTCTCAAGAGTTGAAGATCCTGTTTCAATTTTTCGGGAGCAATCCTATTTTCATTTGTGCTTTTCTGTGCAGAAGACAGTGCGGTTACAATAACAAATAGTACAGTTAAAATACTTTTTATGCGTATTGTTTTGACCTTATCCTTTGCGATTGATATTCTATTTTTCATTGTTTCTATTTGATTAATTATGGGTTAATTTATACTGTTTTTAATTCGAGTAATTTTAAAAAAAAAGACTGCAAGCCAGTGCTTTAGCTTTATATTTTATATGCTGATCAACAGGAATTGAAGGGTTCTAGTTTTTAAATGATAGTCAATACTATCTCCTACCAACCAATTGCTTTAATTGATTAATTGAATTGAATATTCGAAAAGGAAGGGAAACTGTATTGAGGTTATTTCACGTGATGGAATTCCATATTTAAAAAGGCGCTTTAATTATTTTTGTTTAGCCGAGTATTTTAGAAAGAAGAAATAACCAAGAAAACTTGCGGATACACTAAAAGTCATAATTGCAATAGAATGGATACCTAAAGGAAGGGTGTAATTAATTATGGTAAGCGCAGTGCCCACTCCCACTAAAATAGCGAACCACTTGATATTGGAGTTTTTATTTCTATTGGTATCATCTTGTAAAATGGAATTAATTATATTTTCAGAAAGTCCGTTGTCAATTAATTTGTTTTTTAAACGGTAATCCATCCAACGTTTTATTATGGTTAAAACAGTAAATGAAACTAAAGCAATTAAAACTAACATTCCAATCATTACCAGGATATCTTTGTCTATAGTTGAAATACTATCGTTTTGTGCAGTTGCCGCGAATGTTGAGGCAATGGCTGTTAATGTTAAGAAAGACTTTTTCATTTTTTAAGATTTTAGTTATATCTATTAGACCGCTTCAATTAATTAATGTTGCAAGAAATCAAGAAAAGTTCATTTGATCTTTATAATTCTTATTCATGTCAATATATATGAAAATGGAAATTAGAAGAATTGTTACCGCTATTAGTGAAAATTGTATGAAAGAAATTCCATTAAACAGTGTTGGAAAATATTTATTGGTTAAATAAATCAAAATCGATATGACGGCTATTGAAACGCCTGACAATATTGCAATTAAGTATTTGTCAAATGAGAAATTTTGTTTTTCGGATACCTGTTGCATTACTAAATTTACAAGGTCGAATTCAAAAACTGGATTTGGTTCCTTCTTAATTGCAGCAAATAATAATTTATAGAGCTCAACTTCAGCTTTACATTTTTGACAGTGATTTATATGCTCAATTATATTGATATCACAATCATCTTTAGCCAATATATATTGTTGAATTTCCTTTTCATTTATATGTTCGTTTTTCATAACTCTTCTTTTTTATGCGTGAGAAACAAGTTTTCTTTAAGTTTTTTTCTAGCTCTAAATAGATAATTTTTTACAGTTCCCTCCGGAAGTTGAGTGATTTGAGAAATTTCGGTATAACTCAATTCTTCGTTATGATATAGATTGATTAAAACCTGATAGATAGGTTGAAGTTTTTCTATTTCAATAGTCAAAATTTCTGAAAGCTCTTTTCGGAAAAGTTGTTTTTCAGTTTCATTCTCCATGTTGATTTTACTGCTAATGAATTCCAATGCTTCATCTTGAGATTCATTATCAAAATTATATTTTAGGAATACTAACTTCTTCTTTTCAAGATAACTCAAGCAGGTATTGTAGGCTATTTGGCCGATCCAAGTGGAAAGTTTTGATTGAAATTTAAAACTCCCCAGTTTATGAAAAGTCTTTAAATAAATATCCTGAGCAATGTCTTTTCTGTCCTCAATATTTGGGATCATTTTGAAAACAATTTGCGCTACTAATCTTTCGGTATTTTTAATAATGGTCGAAAATGCAGCTGTATTTCCATTCAATACCTTTTCAATAAGGTATCTGTCGGAAAGATTGTTTTCGGGTTTATAATCCATACAGTTAATTAGACAGACCTTGTAGAATTAAGTTGCAGAAATTGTTGTTTATTTTTAATTGGAGATAAGAAGAGTTCTCAAATTACGTAAAATCGTCTTTTGTAAATTCTGGTTTTTTTGAATTTGATTTCGTTTTGCTAATTCAAGTGTCGGTAAACTGTATAAGTTGCAGCAGATTTCATAGTACTTTCCTTTTAAACCACTAAGCAGTTCGAGTGGGCTACAAAACTTACTATTCAGTACTATTCTGCTTTTTAAATATGGAGTTATCTATTGATGAGTTTGATTTTCTCTAGAGTTACAACGATTATTTCATTGTTGGCAATAAAAATTGCCTGTTCTTTTCATAGATATAAATACGGATATTCAAAACTCCTCAACTCCTCAACTCATAAACTTATTTCCCATTTTATCTCGGCCATTTAAATGCTTTCCACACAATTTTAAATGTTAGTATAGCCTCTACAATGGCTAAAAAGACATAGAATGCATACCAAGGTGTAAGGGAATTAATGGCAATCGAGACCATCATAATAGTAAAAATCGACCCTAAAATAATATTTAATATTCTATTTAACCTAGGTTTTAAAACAAGAGAAAGGAAAATCATTATTGGAGGAATTGCTAAAATAATTGAAGCTATAAAAAGCTTCAGTGGACTGTTTAATGCATTTTCACCGCTTATTAAACTTTCAACTTGCCCAGGAATATATAATTGGAAGTAGTCTCCGTATAAATAACAAAGAGTTGTCGCTGTCCATAATCCTGCTAACTTGATTTTGATATTTATTTGAAAGTCAATTGAGGCGTTCGATTTGTCAGTTGAAGTCTTCATAGAATTTTTGTTTTTGGATGGATTCTGTAATAAGACGGCTCTGGTTTCCAATTTTTTACAGATGATATGTTCTAATATTCAAACCCAATTCACATTATAAATTATTAATCCGCCAAATAGAAAGGCAAAAGGGGAGATGAGCTGAAAATAAATTGGTTTAAGTATATCTGCACTTTTCATCGAAAATTTATGATGTATTTTTTTCGGGACAGCATAAAGGACAAGCGATGTTATTAGCATTATCCACCCGAATATTTTAAAGGCTTCTGGATATTTAGATAAATCCGAGTATAAAATCAAAGCGATTGCAGGAATCAACCTACTTGTTATTTCGGCATAGTTTATAAAATTTGTGCTTCCTGCTTTTCTTAAAGTTTCTCGTGCTTTCTTGGGATTAAAAAGCATTATAAATCCAATAAAAATTATAAAAACTCCGAAAAACAGTACAATCCATTTTGCAATTTCTAGTATCATGTTTTATGTTTGTTTTAATTTTTTCTATAATTCTAAAAGACTATTCTTTTAGCTTAAAATATGAGTTGTAAATAAGTCCGATTACATTTCCAAAAGGGTCTTTTAGCGTTCCAGTCATCATCTCATCACCTGTAATATGTGGTTTTTCGCTGTATCTACTTTTATCAATCGTATTTAGGGGCAGAAAGATTAAAATATTCGTTTTTTGTTTTGTCCAAAGTTTGTGAAATTAGACTGAAATTTTCTTTTGTGGGCTCTAAGTTCACAAATTTGTCAATAATAGTTCTGTACTTATAAATTACAAATGTATTTTCTACTTCCGGATTTATTTTGTTCAGATTCGCTTCACTTTCTTTGTCCGAAAAGGCTGGAACAAAGGTTAAAGCAATATTTTTCAGATTAAGTTGTTTGCCCAAATCTTCCAATTCCTCTTCTCTTTTTTCTTTATTGTAATCTTTCTCGTTTCCGTAGACATAATAAACCTTTAGATATTTACTTCGACTAATACTTTGAAGTTCCAAAAACGACAACCAATCTTTGATGTTTTCCCAATTTGGATGGTTGCCTACAAAATATACTATACCATGATAGCGACCATATTTACAAACTGGGCAAGTTTGTGTTCCTTTATCTGGTCCAAAAGCATGGTACGGAATAAATGAAGGTTGGTCCTCGCCAATATTTAAACCAGATTGGTTTATTGCATTATTTTGGGTTGGATAATTGGGGATATTTAATCCCAGTATTATGTTGTGTTCTGCGACTTGTACTTTTTTATCCAATAAAACTCTCAATAATTCCGTGCCTGCTCTATCAAGTTTTCCGTACTTTTTCTTGTGCTTTAAATATAATGGGTCATCGTCAAAATAGAGTTCAGCATAATACTCGTTCTCAATATTCGGCTCTTTTATCGAAAGGTGTATGTGAGCAGGCATGCCTTCGTTTGGATAAGGTGCTGGACGAATTGTATAAATTGAATAGTTGCCATTTTCGTCAGATTTTACCCAACCTCTAATATGTCCGTGTTGTTTGGCTTGTTCATCTATTCCTTCTTTTGGGGAATAATATCCGTTATTGTCGGTTTGCCAATAATAAACCACGACGTTTGGCGCGGGTATTCTGCCACCAAGGTTATAGACTGTTCCTGTTAATAAGAGTTTTTGACCTTTTTCAGTCCAACCTGCACTTGTGTCAATTGACTTAATGTTTTTTGGCATTCCAACGTACATTAGTTCACAACCATCGCAACCTCCGCCAACAAGTTTTTTGTTTTCGACATTGACTCTGGTTTGTTTTGTATCAGTTTTGTTCTGTCCATTACAATTTGTCAAGATACTTATAAAAGGAAACAAAATAATGAAATGCAATATTTTCATTGAGTGCCGAAGTGACGTTGTTTGAAAATCCATTTTAATTTGTTTTAAGTTTGAAACAAATGTAGGTTTGGAGGTATTTAAACAGAAATCAAATGTGTTCAGACGATGAGTTTATGTGGTAACCTGATGAGTTAGTTTTAACTTGCTCTTGAAATCGGCTACATAATTTCTACTCAATCTTATTTCAGCTCCATTTTTTAAAGTGATGTCATAATCGCCATTAAGACGGGATTTCAATGAAACGACTTTATCCAAATTTATAATGGATGATTTATGGACTCTAACAAAAACCTTGTTATCCAATTGTGTTGACATTGACTTTAGAGTTTCTGTGTGAAGATATTTTTTGTCATTAAGCTGAATTGAAATATAGGGTGTTTCCGCTGTAATTTGATAAATGTCGTTCACTTTAACAACGGTATTATTTTTCCCATTTCCAATAATTATTTTGCTGATGTACGATTTATTATCTAAAGAAACTATATCAGTTATTCTATATGAAAGATACCTATGCGCAATAACGAAAATGGAATAAACTAACACAAGTTTATATAAATCGTTCGCTAGAGTGTAGGTTAGTATTTTATAAATATCGTATCTGCCGTTATAGAAAAGAACAGACAAGAATATGAAAACAAAGGTAAGAAGCGCCAAATGGATGAATATAGGTGCCAATATCAGTGAGATCGTTTTACCGAATGTATATAAATTTTGATTTTTCAGAATGATACTCAGCACTCCCAATATTGGTATAAAAAGAAACCAGATTGATTTAAATAAGATGGATTCACTAAAATAAAAAAAGGAGCCACTTCTAATGGATTCTAGAAAATCTTGAAATATTGTAAGACCTACAATTGAAATAAATACAACTAAGAGAATTCCAATAGTCTTTGTGGAGCCTGAGGAAATATTGTAAAAAGATTTTTTTCGAAAGATTGTATGTATCATAGCTCAAATCATTTTCAGTTAATTCATTTTCTAGGTGTCCAAGTCATTTCATTATCGGAATTAAACATTAAAATTACAATAATAAGCTTGAAATCTTTGAGGTTTTGCCAGACAATCAAAACTCGTATTACGATGATTTCGGGCATCCTTTTATCATTTGATGAGGGATTCATTCCCGAGATTGTAATCTACTTTCTGCCCTTTTCACTTATTTTTGAAGTGCATTTTCATTCCTTCGTGGGATGTGATAAAACCCAGATTTTCATAAAATCTTAATGCTTTTGGTCTTTTTTTATCCGAAGTGAGTTGCAACAAATAGGCTTTTCGTTCTTGAGCTCTATTAATGGCCCATTCAAGCATTTTTTTGCCCAGCCCTATTCCTCTTTGGTCTTTTCTAATTCTTACAGACTCAATTTGTGCTCGTATTCCACCTTGATAGGTCATATATTGTAGAAAGCTCAATTGTAAAGTTCCAATAATTTCCGAGTTGTCATTTTCAATCACTATCAGTTCTTGATTTTTATCTGTATCAATATTTTCAAATGCCTCATAATATTCATTGGGTAGGGGAGTACGAAAATTTTCTCTTGTTTTTCCCAGTTCGTCGTCTGCAATCATTTCGACAATTTTCGAAATGTCATTGATTGTTGCCTTTCTAAATTTCATTTATGTTCGATTTTTATTATGTTTTTGAAAGTGAATAATGGCTTACAGCTCGATACACTTTTCTATTCCAGAATAATTATTCCGTCCTCTAATTCTTTTTTGCTCGGTTTTTCAAACCAACTTTCCATAAAGTCAAAATCTTCCTTACTTACTTCAAATTCAAAAGTTTTTCCTTTTTCGTTGTTTCGTTTTATTACTCTTTCCAGCCGGGTTTCTTTTGAGATATCCAAAAAATGAATTTTTATTTCGAATCCATTTGATTTGGCAAATCCTCTAAATTTTTCTCGATGTTCGAATTTTGAAAGGCCTAAGTCGAGAATAGAATCAGTTTTTATGGATTCCAACTGTTTGACGAGTTCCATTATCATTTCTTCTGCTCTTTCAATTCTTTCAAGAAACCATTCTAATCCGTCTTCAGAATTTTTATCGGGAAGAAACAGTGTTTTATTCCACTTATCAATCGAAAAAATGATTCCGTTCGTTTTTCTTTTCAATTCTGTTGAATATGTTGTTTTTCCAGAACCTGTATTTCCGACTATTAGGTGTATCATTTTGTTTTTTTTAATTGTGGAACATTGTTAACTGCTGGCTTTCTCGTTATGCCAATTGCAATTTTCCAAATAACAACCCCAAAATAAAGGTCTTAAATCCTTATTCACTTAGCTTAAAATATGGGTTGTAAATAAGTCCGATTACATTTCCATAAGGGTCTTTAAGTGTTGCAGTCATCATTTCACCACCTGTATTATAAGGTTTTTCGTTTTCAGTTGCTCCCAATGTTATGAGACGGTCATAAACTTCTTGGATTTTATCAACTCCCCAATAGGAAACAACGCTTTCTATCTTTTCGCCCTTAAGTCCTTCTTCTGGCTGAAGTCCTAATTCATAGCCACCTATGTTGAATCCAACATAATAGGTTTCGTCAAAATATGCTTTTGTTTCAAATGCTTTTGCATACCAGTGTCTTGCTTTTTGGATGTCGTTTACTTTGTAAATGGTAGTTCGCAATCCTAATATTGATGGTTTTTTCATAGTTTATACATTTATTTTAGTTCAAGTTTAAGCGTAACCTATATATGGCAGAAGATTATTTTATCAATCATCTTTTTATGAGATTAAAGTTATTCGATATTAATTTAGAAATCATCATGTTGGATGTTATTTAATGTTCATTCTTCTAATATCCAAAAAGCCAAGAATTGAAAAGAACATAAAATAACCTACGCTTAAAAGAGAGACTTTTGGAAACCATAAAGTTATACTCGCTCCCTCATTATTTATTGAAAATAGGCTTAGCATATTATAAGCATACGGGAAATAGAAAGATTCCTGAGCCCTATATATAGTAAGTCCAGTTATTACCAAAACCATTCCTATCCCCAATGGTATAATGAAATTTTTAATTCTAAAGCTCAACCAAAACTGAATTCCAACAATACCTAAAACAGCTATAAAAGATCTGAAAAGTAATTTTAATGGTTTTTCATAATTAGGAAAGTATTCCAGAAAGTTCAATTCCTTGTGAATCCATCCGACTAATGCACCTGCCGCTAACATGGCTACAAAGAAAACGATATAAGTAAATAATATCAGACCTGCGGAAACGGTTAATTTGCCAAAATATACACTCCATTTTGGAATGGGAAGCGAGAACAAGTATTTCATAGCAGAGGATTTATGCTCAACTTGTATTATTAGACTTGTTATTAATATGATGAACATTGGGATTAATAATGAAGCTGCTGCCATAATTTGATCGACCATAAATTTTTCCCAAGGGTTAGAACCACTTGCTGGAATTAAGGATTTATATTTTAAGACATAATAAATAAAGTAAATTGCAGGAATAAATAGAGCGCTAATAACTGCTAACCAAAAGGCAAAAGTGTTTTTTAGTTTGAGTGCTTCGTTTTGAACGCTTTTTCTAAAATAGTATATTGGATTCATGATGCTATTTCTCGGTTAGGGTTAGGAATAAGTCTTCAAGGTTATTCTTTATAGTAATTTGATAGATATCAATTCCTTCTTTTCGAATTTCATCAATTAAAGCAGAAATTTCATCTTTACTATTTAGGATTATGCTCGTTAACGACATATCTATAGTTTCAGTGTCGATACAAAGTGGGGCTATAACACTTTTTAAGCGTCTGGAATCGCTTGTTTCAATATCTATAGCCACAGTATCACTTTGTGATTTTTTTAGCGCTTTAACCGTATTTTGAAACAACATTTTTCCGTTTCTTATAATACCTACATGACTGCATGTTTTTTCTATTTCACTTAATAAATGGCTGGATATAAATATGGTTGTTCCATAGTTCTCATTCAGCGTTTTAATTAATGCTCTCATTTCAATAATGCCTTTAGGATCTAAACCATTGGTCGGCTCATCTAAAATTAAAATTTCTGGATTGCTTAGAAGTGCTGTAGCAATACCTAAGCGTTGTTTCATTCCAAGAGAATACTTTGCTACTTTCTTATTTTTAGCATAAGTGAGTTTTACAATCTCCAAAACTTCATCTATTCTACTTTTATCAATGGATTTATAGTTTGCTGCAATTCTTAGGTTATCAATTGCATTTAAATGCCCATATAAAGAGGGATTTTCGATAAGGGCACCAATTTTAGAAAGCGTTTCTATTCTGTTATTTTCAAAAGTATTTCCGAAGAGTGTTATGGTTCCCGATTCTTTTTTTAGCAGTCCTAACAGAAGTCTAATTGATGTGGACTTACCTGAGCCATTCGGTCCTAAAAAACCATAAATACTTCCTTTAGGTACTTGTAAGTTTAACTCTTCTATATCTCGATTCGATTTTGAATATGAAAAGTTTAGGTTTTGGGTTTCAATAATATATTCACTCATAATAAGGTTGTTTAACTTTAAGACTGAAGACCTTCTAATTTGTTACTATTTATGAAATGATAAATAGGATAATATATTTATTTAAAGAGAGTTAGGACATGAGATGGAGTGTCGCCTTTTGCGTATTGTGCGTTTAATTTGAATGAGTTTACCAAGAACAGGACTAACACAAGAATTTACATCCTTATCATAATTTCTTAAATTCCACATTTATTGCACGTTCAGAACTCAAGGTAAAAGATTTAATTTCATTGTATGAATTTCTGATGATTTTCAATTCCGTATCAGCGTTTTCAACAACAAAAACATCTTTATATGATGGTATTAATATATAAGCCACATTAGGATTTAGACGGATTATTAATTTATCATTTTCCTGATAAATGCTAGCACCAGAATTAGTCTCTTCAGAAAAGTATTTACCTTTAAAAGCACTTACTTCTTTTTCTAAAGGTTTCGTGTCTAGAAGTTTCGTACTTGGAAGTTTCGTATAATGAATTGTATCATTGTTAGAGTAATTCACATAAATTCCTTTGTTTCCCTTAATTTCAAGAAAAGAATTTTTGGCAACAAATCTATTTTCTGATACTGGTTTAAATAATATTTGATTTTTTAATAGTAAACCTTTGCCTTTGACTTTCAAATCAAATAAAACAGATTTTGTATCCCATTTGTATGTACCTACATATCTATTTAACTTCTCTTCTGGCAATACAACAAAGGAATCCTGTTTTGGATTTTTTGTTACTTTTTCTTTGTCCGATATATCAGGCATAAATATTTTGGCAACATTGCTAGATACTACATTTGGACTAAATTGAGAGGTATTGCTTAAAACCGCAATTGAAATATTTAATTGTGGATATACTTCTAAATAAGAACGATAACCACCAGCGGTTCCACCATGGCTTATATTGTCCCAACCACTTACTTTTTTTATATATAGCCCTGCGGCGTATTCATTTTTCTTATTATCATTTAATAGTTCTGTTTGTGTTTGTTTTAATAATAAGGAAGGATTACCTAATCTTCCTTCCTGATAAAACTGATTCCACTTTAATAAATCTTCTGTGGTAGTCAAAAGCCCACCATTTCCATAAACATATTCATTGGGCATATCGGTTTTATAACCATTTTTAGTGTTTGAATAGGCAATGGCTCTGTTAGGTACAATCTTATTCGGGTCGTCTCTCCATTGTGTATGAGTCATTTCCGCTGGCTCAAAAATATATTTCTTGGTAAAATCTGCTAAGGTTAATCCACTTACTCTCTGTACGATTATTGCAAAAAGATTGTAATTTGAATTACTATAAATAAACTCATCACCTGGTTTATTATTCAAACCCTTTTGACGACTAATGATGTCCAACGCATCATCGTTGGTGTAAAATTTTGTGCCCCGAGGCCAACCTGTATATGCTGCAATTACACCCCAATCTCTCAAGCCACTAGTGTGGTGAAGCATGTGGTGAAGCTTTATTGGAGTGCCATAATCTGGTAGTTCAGGAATATACTTTCTTACATCATCATCTAAAGACAGTTTTCCTTGTTGCTCCAATAAAAGAATGGCTGCAGCAGTAAATTGTTTTGAGACCGATCCCGCTTCAAGAAGGGAATTGGTGGTTAGCGGAATATTGTGCTCTAAATCTGCCATACCCACTGCATTTGAATAGATTAGTTTTCCGTTTTTTGAAACTGATAGCTGACACCCTGGATTTGAAGCAACATATTGACTCAACGTTTTATCAATCATGCTTAGGGTGTCTTTCTGGGTTTGCCCAAAAGATAATTGAGTTAATAATGTAAGAATTAAAAGTTTGACAATTTTCATATTTATAGATTTTGGTTATTTTTAGATGGTTATAGCGTTTGCGGATTAAATACGTCACTTCAAGGTCATTCCCATTGTTATTCCCTTAAATATATTGTTCGCGATAGTGCATTCTTCTGAACTATTGTTTTAACTTTTTAATCATATCTTCTGCATTTCCATTAGTTGGGTCTAATTGTAAGCTTTTTTCATAATTCTTTATTGCTGATACTTTTTCGCCTTTATTCATATAGGCTTCTCCTAAACTGTCAAAAGCATTATATGATTTTGGGTAAGCAATTGTATTCATTGTAAAAATGCTAATTGCTTCATCAAATTTGTTTTGTGATAATAGTTCATAGCCCTTCGCATTCAAAATATTTTCTATAACATCCGTTTTAGTTGGTCTGCTTTTGTATTTAATTGTTGCTTTTTCTAGCCCATTGGACAAAATGGTTTCAATTATCTCTTGTGAAAATATTTGATTGGTTTCATTGTCGGCTATTGGTATAATTGGCTTATAGTTTTTTTCGAAAATAATTTTTGCCACTTCAAAGTTAAGCCGGTCTAAATCTTGGTTCGATTTATTTGACATAAAAATCAAAGTCGTCTTTTCATCAATAAATCTCATAAAGTCTGCATAGAAAATATTATTTGAACCATTATGCCAAACCTGAAAAGTATTTCTGGCGGTTTTGTGTACATCCCAACCATAAGCATAGTAAGAATCATTTTCTTCGTTTGGTCTTAATTTTGGGTGATATAGTTTATGTTTTGCTTCTTTCGACAATATGCTGTCGGTCATTAATGCTTTATTCCATTTGTATAAATCCTCCGTGGTTGAAAGTATGCCCCCATTTCCTTTTAAGTTAAGGTAAGGTTCGTTTCCATTCCAATTTTTACGCGTTGGTTTTCCCCAAACAGTATTGTTTTTTCCATAACCGATAGCGATTAAATCATCATCAAATTTTGGTCGGCTATAACCAGTTTTTTCCATTCCTGCTGGTTTCCATAAGTTTTCGTATAGGTATTGCTCATAAGTTTCCCCCGAAACCTTTTCAATAATAATGGCAAGTAAACTATATCCTATGTTCGAGTAAGAAAAATTTGTACCTGTTTCAGACCTTAGAGATAATTTCATTAAAGTGTCTAAAAAATCAGTTTCACTTATGGAGTCATAGTCGCCACCTAAATTGCTTGGCAATCCCGATTGGTGTCGTAATAAATCGTGAATCGTTATAGTTGATTTATCACCAGGAACATTTTGAAAGTATTTTGTGATGGTATCAGAAGTAGTCAATTTTCCTTGCATTTCTAATTTTAGGATGGCTGAAGATGTAAATTGTTTTGTCAGAGAACCAATGCCAAATATTGTATTTGGTGTATTTCTTTCTTTAAGTTCCAAGTTTCTATATCCATAACCCTTTGAAATGACTTTTTTGCCGTCAAGTTCTATAAGCACGGTTCCTGAAAAACCGACTTTTTCAAGTTCTGTTATATACGTTTCAATGCGTTTGATTATTTGGTTTGTGTTTTTTTGTTGTGCAAATGAAATTGTGTAAAAAAACAAAGTCAATAATATTGCAATTGATATTTTTCTCATTTTTTAGTCTATTAATGTTGTTTTGGTTGTGTCATTTTCGCTAACTGTCTTTCACAATTTCATAGTTATATAATATTCCAAAATTCTTAATCCGATAAAAATTGCAAAGGCAATAAGTAGCTTAGTGAATAATTTCAGTTTTGTTTGTTCAAGTTTGGTAGATTCTAAAAGTACTTTTATGCTTCTAATTAGTTTTTCTTTATTAATCCACAGGATGATCAAAATCAATACTTGATATAAAATTGCGGCTCTTAAAGCTCCTAAATGCACATCATAAAAAATATCTTGTAGAATAACATTCACTAGTATGGTTGATGTAAATAAGCAGCCGATAATTCTTGTTTTCTTTAAAAAAATTAGAAGGCCACCAATTATTTCGAAAATTCCGAGTGTAACAGCAAAGGATTTTGAATACCCATAAAAAGCCCACATTAATTCCATTCCCGTCAATTCAGAAACGCTTTGGTCGATAGCAATAGCGCCATCAAATTGTATGATTTTCGCACCGCCATAAACGAACATTGCAAAAACTACAATCCAACTTGTAGCATTTTCGAATATTTCTATTTTATCTTTTTTGGTCATTTTGATTTGCTAATTGTGATTTTTATAAAAAGTTACACAAAATGTTTTTGAATAAACTGTTTAGAGGCTATTCCTATTAATACGCCAATGAATACAAATCCTATGATTGCAAAATTGGCTATAGGAATTCCACGCACAAGGTTGTCTATACTTTGAAAAATCCAATGTGTAGGCAAAATGCCAAAAATATATTTCATTTTTTCAGGTACGAAAAACGCAGCTATTGGTAACAATACAATCATGTTGAACGCTTTAATGTAAACCATTCCTTGCATTCGATTTTTAACAATAGCGTTTATAGACAAAACATACAGAGGTACTATGAGTGCAGTAAGAGCTGAGATTACGAGAATATTACCTAAAGTAATGCTGTAAAAAGGTTGTATGGAAAAAAGAACTACATTAAGTGTAACTGTAAAAAGATAAGGAAGTAAGAATCTCGAAATAATATAATTAAATTTGGTAAATGGAACGATAGCGTACACTTTTGCTACATCACTTTCCTTTTCATCTATTAAAACCATACTGCTTATAAAGCTAAACATCTGCGTGTTTTCAATGGCTGCCACTATTAAAAAAACGGGAACAAAGGGGATTAAAAAATCATGTTTTTGCACCAAAGTTGGAAGTACCCAAATAATTAAAGTCATGAGTATAATGGGGAAGAACAGAAAAGACCGTAGTGAGGGGTCTCGAAAAATAAGTTTAAAGTCTGTAATCGCGAGTTTTAGTATTTTTTTCATGCAGCCACAAATTTTTTCGTAAATAATCTAAATGTGATAAAATATAAAAGTATTATTGAAAAGCTTAATGAGATATAGGCATAGCTATAATTGATAACTGAATCACTTACTGCATTATCGATTAAATCCAATCCTCCTTGCACGGGAAACAAATATTTAAAGTTCCCTAAATCAAATGTTCCTAGATAATTTAAAAGGGAAATTCCTGTAAATAAAAAGAAAACAGGAATTGAAAGCAGGGCAAAATTTAAAAATTCGGAAGCGAAAGTGAGCATAATGAGACCTACTATGGCAGATAAAAAACAGATGCTAAATGATCCGAGTACATAGTTAAAAATGTCAAAGTTTAATCCCTTTACAGATAGAACTAAACCGACAGAACAAATTGTGCCAATTAATGTAAGGGCTATTATTTTTGATAATAAATAATGATGAATCTTGACTGGCGTCACGAATAAAGCATTTAAAACTCCGTGCTTAATTTCAGTATAGATAAATAGTGCAATAAAAAAATAACCTATAACCGAAGGGTCATTGAGGACTAACGAAACTAAAAGTTCGTCGATATACTTTACATCATTCAGAAAGAAAAGAATTAAACCATATACAAGCGTTACCACAAAGCTTATGCTTATTATATTGTTTTTTTGCAGTAGTACAAATTGCCATTTAAGTTGCTTTAAAAAAGTACTCATATGATTAAAGATTTACCTGTTATCTTAATAAATACTTCTTCTAATGTGGCTTCGAGCGTATGTATGCGTTTTATTTCTTCTTGTTTTATAAAATTCAAAAAAGCACTATTAATACCTAAATTTATGAGTGGAAATTCCTGGACTGCTCCGTTTGTTAGTTCCACATTTACTGCTTCTTTTCCATACTCCTTTTTAAGATTTAAAGGTGTGTCCGTCGCCTTTAGATAACCATCTACTATAAATGAAACCCTATCACAAAGTTGATCCGCTATATCCATAGCATGCGTTGTAATAAAAATGGTCTTACCCTGTGCTTTTAAATCTAAAATTTGTTGCTTAATTTTATGCGCATTTACAGGATCTAAACCTGAAGTAGGTTCATCAAAAAATAAAATATCGGGATTATGTTGCACTGCTCTTATGAAATTCAAGCGAATTTTCATCCCTTTGGAATAGGTTTCTACAGGTTTGTTCATAGCGTCATTTAAGTCCACTATCTCAAACAATTCTTCTACGTTACTCACACTTCCCTTTTTATAAAATGAAGCAAACAAATCCATATTTTCTTTCCCTGTAAGTTTCAAGTAATGATTTGGTAATTCAAATCCCACTCCTATTTTTTCGAAATACGAATTATCCCACTCCTTAATGTTTTTACCGTCAATGATAACCGAACCGTTGTAGCCACTCAAAATTTTGTAAAGCACTTTTTGAGTTGTGCTTTTTCCTGCGCCTGATGGACCAAGAAAGCCAAATATTTCTCCGTTATTGATTTCAAAATTTAATCCTTTTAGAGTCACTTTATCACTTTTTGGGTATTTAAACTCTAATTGCTCTACTTGTATCATTTAATATTTTTGAAGTTTATCGTTATTATTGGCTATTATATAGAAGCAAATTGTGTAAAAGGATCAATATTTATAGAGTTAAACGAATTGAATATTACAGACATATCGATAAACCGAAAGTAAAGTGCTTCTAATCCCGCACTACGCTTATACTTGACCATTAGGTGCAAGCTCACAAAACAAATCAAATTAAGAGTTATAAATTTTATATAGCACCGTAGCCCGTATTAAGCTTATACAATGATTTGGTGCGTTTTCATTATCCTTCAATCGTTTTACTTATATTTTTCGCCAATTGCTTAATGGAATAAAATCTAATTGCATAATCACGAATTCCAGCAATTAAATTCGATTTAACGAACATTAATTTCCCCAATTTTCTCGAATCTTCTTGGGCCGTTTCCACTTTCTTTTTCTGTCTTTTAATGTACAATTTAAGTCCATATCCAATGTGTTCTTTATCAGTTCGAGAAAGTTCATCGACTAATGCAGATGCAGAATCCATTGCCATTGATGCTCCAACTCCGGCTGTTGGTAAAAATCCACAAGCGGAATCGCCAAGTAAAATTACGTTACCTTTCTGCCAATCCTTTGTTCTACAGTCGTGAAACTCCCAATAAAATGGGTTTTCGGTTGATTCAAGAGTATCAAGTGAATTGTGAACGATTTTAAATTCGGGAAGGATTTCCTTTTTTATTTTCTGTACGAAACCACTCATTCCTTCTTTTTTTATCAGTTCGTTCGGTCCTCCAAGAAAAACTCCAATTTTATTTTTTACGGGATATAGACCCAAAAACGAAGCAGCTCCCCAATATTCTTTATATGCGTTCAAGTTTTTGTTTTCCAACCAAGCGACCCAACCTCCCCAATCTGTGTCGTAATATTTGTATTCGTTGTCGTTCCAAAGTAATTTTCTTGTTTCGGAATGAATGCCATCTGCGACAATGACCAAATCAAAACTATCTTTTTTACCGTCAGAAAATATTACAATTACAAGATTTTCCTTTTGTTGGATTTCGGTAATTGTTGTGTCAAATTGTATATGTTCATTTCCAATACTTTTTGTTAAAATACTGATTAGTTCTTTTCGACCAATGCCTCTATAAGAACCATAATCTTTGTTTATGAAATTCAATGAATAGGCTTTGTTCAATGTCCCGTTTTCCTTGTGTATTTCATAGTCAGTCATTTCAATACTTTGTTCAAAATATTCTTTGTCCAAATCCAATTCCGTTAAAACTCTACCACCTAAAGGAAGTAACCCAAGCATATATCCTGAACCATTGAAATTACCAAGACTTTCTTTTTCCACTATTTGGAATTTAGAACCTTGTCTTTTTAGTAAATTAGCACAAGTAAGTCCTGCTACTCCTGCACCTATAATAAGTATATTTAGATTTTTCATTTTTAATTTTGGTTCAAATGTTTGTTCTCTGGTCAAATGTCCCACAACGGTACTTTTTTCATTTACAAAGTTTTAGTTTGAACAAAGTTGCCTGATATAAGCTTTTAAAAATTAAATCCAAAATGTAGCCCAGGCTCTCCAACAAAGAACCTTGACCATTTATCGTCCAGCTGTTTAAAATCTTCTGGCATTTCGGTATGGTAAGGTCGATGTGTTATGCCGAGAGAAGGTTCGATAAAAAATCGGTCTTTAAATAGTTTGAAATGGTATCCCACTCTATAAGTATTGAAAATCTGGAACCCATTATCAATTTTATTTCCATCATTATCAACAAAGGTTTGCCAAGCATTCATAACGTGAATGCCAGTGTATAAACCTTTCCACCAAAAACGTTGATAGGCGAGGGCAAACCCATACTCTCTGATGTATCCTGGAAATTGTTCTTCTGTTGCTTCAAAGGATTTACCATAAGGAATTCCCAATGGCCAAGCATATTTCCAGGTTTTCAGTTCAAGTGAGATAACATCCTTGCCGGTTATGCGATACCCAAGATTAAGCTGAATAAAATCAGGTCTATTTTTTGAGTCCAAGTTGCCGAGCATAAAAAGCGTACTGCCTACAAAACAATTTTTATAGATGGTGTCTTCTTTAGCATATTGGGCTTTAAGTTGGAAAGAGTTTGCCAAGAATAGGGCTATGGCGAGCGTTACAATCTTATTTTTCATTTCTTAAAACATCAAGGTTTATTAATTTTTAAACCGAATAACGGTCTAATAAATTTTACTCTTCTGATAATAAATTCATAGAAAGCGAAACTTCCAATAAACGTAAACAACAGAACAATCAAGAATTTTAACTGGACTGGAATAGATAATGGAAAAATAAAAAAAGAGGCCAAGAACAAAAACAACATATGCACGATATAAACTGGATACGCGGCTTGACTTAAATAACTTAAAATTCTGCTTGGATGATTCAAGTATTTATAAACAAACGCAAAAACTGTAAATATCCATAGATTAGATTCAATGGCTATTTGAAAATCCGACACTCTCATTTCGTATAAACGATAGGCATAAAGTAAGATAGCAAGACTCAAAAATAGCCATCGCCATTTAAGAATCATATTCCAAAAGGAAGCTCCACTCAACACAAAGCAGAAACCAAAAAAGAAGGCTATAAGTCCAAGAAAAAAACCGTGCCAAGTCATTGCGTACATTTCGTAAATGGTAGGGTTTGCCAACAACGCTTCAACAATGAATGCTGCAATAACCAGTAATAACCCGAAAGGACTGCTAAACGCTTTTTTTATCAGGGTAACGACCCTTTTTTCTTCATTTATCTTTAGATAATAAAACAGAGGTAAAAGGAGAACTACGTAAGCGAATATATTTCCAAGAAACCATAAATGGGCGGGGATTGCATTATAGCTTAACTCGAAATTGTAATACTTCTGTACAACTAAAAACTGCAGTGGAACGATTGTTAAAATTCCAAAAATATAGGGGATTAGGATTCTGACGGTGCGTTCTTTAAGCAGTTGTTTCCAATTTCTTTTTCTGATTGCGAAATAAACGCCCATTCCAGACACAAAAAACAGTATTGGTATTCTCCATACGTTAAGCATTGTCATTGGTGGCCATAATGAATCCCACGACTCGCCATTTGTAATGAATCCAATCATTGTTCCCCATTTTTGGAAACCGATGCTTACGTGATATAATAGTAACAGCCCAATAGCAATTACACGTAACCAATCAATATCGTATCTTCTTATAGCTGCTGGCATCATTGTAGAATTGGACGGTTGACTGATTTATTTTAGCATTTTTGCTATTTCCGGTCTTGTCTTTTTTAAATAAGCATGGTCCAGCTTCAACCCCATAGGCTCAAGCATAGCACCCAAACCTTCGTAAGCGCCCTTTACACTATCAAATGAACCAGCTACAGACTCGTATGCAGTTTGCCCATAATTGTTTTTTAAAGTCTTATTTGCGTTCTTTTTCAAAAGCATCTTTACAATTTCTGGTCTGCAGAAAAATGCCGCTGTTATAAGAGCTGTTGAGCCATCATTATTTTGAATATTAATATCTGCTCCAGCGTTAATTAAAAGTTCCGCAATTTGTGTTTTCCCGAATACTGAAGCAGTAATTAATGGAGTTGAACCACCAAACTGTTCTTTTTCATTTAGATTGGAACCAGCCGAAATATGTTCTTTTATTGCTTGAATATTATCAGTCAGAACGGCGGTTTGTAAATCAACATTTGGCGCTTTAGCAGTAGATTTTTCTAAAGGATTACCCTGTGCAGACATTGTATTTTCTTTGCAGGAGGATATTATTAACATTGCGAACAGAAATGAAAAATGAATAATGCTTGTCATGGTTGAATGATTTTTTTGGGTTTTCATAATATTGCTTTTTATGGGTTTTGTTTTTTAAATGAATACTGTTTACTCTATTATTCGCATAGCATTAAAAATTATCACAGTTTTCGTCAATTTTTTTAATTTTTTTTTCGGGGCTTAAAAATGTTCTTAAAAATTGACTGGAATCTGTTTGTTATAATTTTGATGAAGAGGTTATAATGGATTGGGGAGTGGGAGGAAATTGAAATTGAGTCTTTTGCTTTGCTCTGGGATCATCCTATGTTGTTTTGATTTAAGATTGAATTATGGACATAATTGTTTTTAGTGATGATCTGTGGCTTTTTACTTACAAGTTTTATTTTGCGACTGAGGTATTCAAACCAAAATATTGGGCTTTACAGCCTACAGATAAAGAAGCCGATATAATAAAAGAAAAGTACTATTGAATTCCTAATAACCCAGGCAGATAACAATGACAGTACCCAATATAATATAAGAATATAGAACAAGTTGAGAAGGACAAACAAAATAGATTCTAATATCAAATAAAGACGACACTAGATTTTTTTATTCTTAAATATAGATAGAAAGAGAAACTGTTGGTGAATTAATGCTCTTATAGATGCTATAGCTATTGCTGGAATAGACACCATAAATAATAGTCAAGTAAACAATGGAAAAAACTTGACAAATTTATCTTAAAAAATATCTTTGTACTACTTGAATTATGAATATAACAACATCCATAAAAACCAAAGTCGCTCGTATAGATACTGGAGAAGTATTTACATACGATACTCTTGCTCTTCCTCAAAGTGAATTTTCTGCTGCTGCGAAGGCTTTAAGTAGGATGGTTGCTAATGGAGTAATCAAGAGGTATAAAAATGGAATGTACTATAAACCCAAGCAAGCACCTTTTGGAGAACTAAAACCAAGAGAAGATGAATTGCTTAAAAAGTATCTCTTTGAGAGCAATAAACAAATTGCATATATAACTGGTGTTCGATTATACAATCAATTTGGACTAACTACGCAAGTTCCAAAAGTTGTGAGATTAGCAAGTAGGGATAAAGAGATAAAGACAAAAATTGGAAACCTAATTATAAAACCTGCCAAGAGTTACGTGCCCGTTACAAGAAAGAATGTGCCATTATTACAGCTATTGGATGTAATGAAGGATTTTAAGAACATTCCAGATATGGATAAAAAAAGAGGTGTTGATTTTCTAAAGGAAAAGATTGAAAACCTTTCCAATATAGATAAATATAAACTAACTGCTTAGGCAAAAGCCTACACCCCAAAAGTTATAGCTTTATTGGGCGCAATTTTTGAAGTACTTTCACTTGACGAATTGAGCGAATCACTTAAAAATCTATTAATTATTTAAGTAGCTATGAATTCGGAATTTCCGAAAAAACATTACCTACTATCTCAAACTGGAACATTGTCTAATGAAATTACACCACTATAAAAATGCCTTCGAAGGCGCAATTGTCGCAACTGCACAACACTTTGGAATCGCCGAAATATTAGATGAAATTAATTGATATCGAAGAAAATGAAAAAACTTGCTAAATACTATGTTTAGCAAGTTATCTTGAGAATTTATAATCTCTCAGCGAAGAAGATTAACAATTATTCTCTTTTTCATATTGAATTAAAAAAAATATAAAAAACCCCGTAAGTCATTGACTAACAGGGTTTTAGCGGAGAAAGAGGAACTAACCATTTTCTTAGAAAGATAGTGTTAATAAGACCTAACAAGTTGGCAGTTTTTTATACGCACCGAATTGCGCACCTTTTGTAAATTGTTAGTATAATATTCTATTCTTCTTCCTTTTTGTTCCTACTAGCATTTGGTTTAAAACCATCTTCAGTAGAATTATCCTTTTCACTATGCACACTGGTACTTCCAGTAGGATGTTTTGTGCTTGTTTTAGCTGGATTATTATTTTCTGAATCTTGCTTACTCATAATTTTGAATTTATATTAGTGAAATTGCCAATTCAACCTTTGACTTGGCTTTAAATAATTTTAATGAATATCTTCCAATCTTTTTACTCTGTCTAAAGTAGATTGAATATTGTGTAACTGTTCTTTAATAGTGTGGCTTATTTCTGACGCAGCAGTTGGATAATCTGTTAAAAACTCTCTGTACTCTTCTACACTCGCTTTATCTCCACGAATACATTCTTCCAAAATTGATTCGTCATCATCTAAAGAAAGCGTAGCCTTAATATCAATCCAGGCTCTATGAACAGAACCAGTTGCGCTACCATCGGTATCAATTTTAAAGTCCGGATTATAAGCTTTTAAATTTCCTGATAATTTATGTGCAAAAGATTGTCGCTCACTCGCTTGCTGCAACAAATAATCGCGCAAATGTGTGCTTTCTGCATTTTCTGAAGCTTTTTTAAAGCCTTTATAAGCATCATTATTTTTTTCAATTAATAAATTTATTTTCTTTGAAATTTCTTCTGACGATTTCATAATATTTAGATTTTTGTATTAAGGTTAAATTAATAATTTTCTTAAAATTAAAACTAAGAATGGTTGATAGGTTCAGCTTTAAGGAATGTTTAAATTTTATTGTGAAGTTATTGTTAAAGTAAAAGTAATTGAACTACGAACAAGTGGATAAGTACTATTCTAATTGAATTTTACAATAAAAGGATTTTTAATAATTTGGAGAATTTGAATTGTTAAATGTCAAAATGTTGAAATAAAATCACTAAAAATTTAGAGAAGCATTTTAAATTCGAAAAATCTTCATCCATTCAGAAAGCTTAAAAAAAATGTAGTTATTTAAATACTTTTATTAAAATGCGAAGGCTGAATTCCATATTTCTCTTTAAAAATTCGGCTAAAATAACTTGCACTTTTTAAACCTATGGAAGAAACAATTTCATTAATTGATAATTCGCTGTTTAGTAATAAATCGCGAGCTTTCTCAAGGCGTTTCTCTTGGACATATTGGTTTATAGTTGAATTGAACAAATGCTTAAATCCTTTTTGTAATTTTATTGGATTAAGGCCAGTTGCTTTAGATAATTCATCAATGCCTCCATAGTCATCAAGATTTTTAACTATATATGTAACCCCTTCTTTGAGTTGTTCAAATTCTTTTTTTCTTAAAATCTGTTGGGTATTATTACCATTTTGGTCATCCAAATATTGTGATAAATGGAAAACTAAAGTTTGATAGGCAATACTTTCCATATAAATTTTATAAACCAATCTATCTCCTTCAAAATCCGCATAAGTTTTTAAATTGCTGAAAATATCTGCAATGGATAAACTATAATCTCCTTTATAATAAAAAGAATCTATTGCATCCACATCACTAAATAATGTATACAATTTGTTGTTTACTTTTGGATTGTCAAAAGCTTTCTCCAGATCAAAAATCTCTCTATTAATCTCCACACTAAATTTTGAAACAGAAGTATTCATTTTAAACTTTAAGATATGTCCAAATTTGTCTGAGCTGGCAATTATTGCACTTTGATATTCTTCAATAAAATGTTCTTCGTCATTATTTTCAAATTGATGTTCTAAATTTCCTTTTGTGACAAAAACAAATTTTAGTGGATGAACATCATTTACTATAAATTTTATTTCTACATCAATATAAAAAGTACAATTATATTCTAGAATACCCATTCCATTATCTAAATGATAAGCCTTAATTGTACCTGAGCCAATGTCACTGGGTATCTGCACAGTGAATTCGCAAATATCAACGGTGTATTCTGTATTGAATTCCTTTGCAAAATCTTTAATGACTTCTAAAACTGGAAGTGAATTTACTTGAATTATCATCTAACTAAAATTTTCTCTCAAATTTACCATAATCATTGCGTTTTATATGGCACAAAAGAAGTTATATCTAATTCATTTAAATTTGCGTTTTGCGTTAAAGAATCCCTTTTTTATTACCAAAAACCAATATTCCGAATTATAATTAATAGTTGAAAAACATAATTCATTAGTGTATTTGCATTCGTTTTAAAAAGCTCTTAACGCTATTCGTTAAGCTTGCTATAAATTTCTTTTACGGTGAATTCTTTACTTCTAAATTTAGCCTTATTAACTTAAACTAAACGAAAAATGAAAAAATTAGAAGATTTATTCGAACATCAAATTAAAGATTTATACAGTGCAGAAACCCAACTTATAGACGCACTTCCTAAAATGGCAAAAGCGGCCAACGATAAGAAATTAAAAAAAGCTTTCGAGGATCATTTGGAGGAAACAAAAAAGCAAAAAGAACGCCTTGAAAAGGTTTGTGATGAATTAGGAATAAAGCCTGGCGGAGAAACCTGCAAAGCAATGAAAGGTCTAATTAAAGAAGCAGAAGGGTTTATTGAGGAGGACGCGAGCAAAGAAGTGCGTGATGCGGGTTTAATAGCTGAAGCACAACGCGTAGAACATTATGAAATATCCGGTTATGGAACAGCCGTACGCTATGCAAAAGAATTAGGTCATGATAAAATCGTAACCCTACTACAAGCTACATTAGATGAAGAATATGCTGCCGATGACAAATTGAATGATATGGCTGAAGATAGATTAAATAAAAAAGCGAAAAAATAAAATGATTCTCTTAAACCTCTTACTATCAGTAAGATTTTTATTTTGAATTCATTTTAATACAACTATTTGGATTTAAGGTACGCTTTAAATGAATTGAAATTAAGGCCGTCTTTAAGACGGCTTTTTTATATCTTAGAATTGAATTTTAATTTTTTAATCAATAATCACACTACCTAATTATTTTATTATGGAAAATTGGCTTTACGCATCATTACCAATTATCGCAAAAGTTTTTATAACAGTTCTTGCAATATTTGCATTAGTTATTTTAATAACAAGAATCTCTGGGTTGCGAACTTTTGCCAAAATTTCGAGTTTCGATTTTGCTTCAACCATAGCTATTGGATCCATTATAGCATCAATTATTCTAAATCCGTCAAACTCAATATTGAAAGGAGGTTTTGCATTAGCGAGCATAGTACTATTTCAATCCTTATTTACGTACTTAATTAGGAAGGTACCAGCATTTGAAGAACTTGTCACAAATAAGCCAATGCTAATAATGAAGGACGGTGTCATTTTAACTGAAAATCTTCATAAAACAAATTTGAGTGAAGAAAATCTAATCGCTAAACTAAGAGAGGCAAATGTGATAGACTTTGACGAAGTGAGAGCAGTAGTTTTAGAATCTACTGGTGATGTTTCAGTACTTCACACAAATTCTGATAAAAAATTAATGGACAAAATGCTAAAAGGAGTTCGTTTAAGGTAAATGATTTCTATAAAGATATACGTCATATAAAACTGAAAGCATATCCATGAAAGATGTTGCAATAAAAAAAGCCACCGCATTAATGTGGTTTAAAAACGATTTAAGACTACACGATAATGAAGCCTTATGTAATGCAATAGCTTGTAATTTGCCAGTCATTTATCTTTACTGTATTGACAGTAGAATTTTTAAGTCTTTGAATTTAGGGTTTAGAAAAGCAGATGCTAATAGAGCAATTTTTTTAAAACAATCTTTAGAAGATTTACAAATTAAATTGGAAGAATTAGGTGGTCATTTAATAATTGAATATGGTATTCCTGAAGATATTATAGCAAGCTATGTCACCAATTATACTGTAAAACAAATTTATGCTGAAGAAGAATACGCCTGGGAAGAACTGCAAATGATGAAAAAAGTTGAAAAGTTAATAGACGGTACTGCCTCGTTAACTACATTCTGGGGTAAGACGCTATATCATAAAGATGATATCCCTTTTGAAATTTCTAAAATTCCGCTAACAAGTAAAGCCTACAGAATTCCTACAGGAAATCAATCAACAGTTAGAGAGCCATTGAAAGAGCCTTCCAATTTAAATGCTTATGATGAGGTTAAGTCAACTGAGTTTCCAGAATTTAAAATTTTAGGTTTTAATTCATTGGAAATTTTGGAAGCTGATCCCTACGTTGCAGGTGGTGAAAGCGCAGGTATAGATAGATTGCATTATTATACGTTCGAAACAGAGCAATTAACTGGCTATCGATGGTCTAGAAATAAATCTTTAGGGATGGATTATAGCTCTAAATTTTCTCCCTATTTGGCATTAGGATGCGTAAGTCCAAGATTTATCTATCAGCAAGTAAAGCATTATGAAGAAATTGTAAAGAAAAATCAGAGTACTTGGTGGTTAGTTTTTGAACTTGTTTGGAGAGATTATTTCACTTTCAAAGGAATGCGTATTGGCAATTCAATTTTTAAAACGAAAGGATTTTCAAAAAAAACTATAGAATTCGAAAACAACATAGATTTATTTAAAAGGTGGTGTTGGGGAACTACAGGTATTCCGTTCGTTGATGCACATATGCGCCAATTAAATAAAACTGGCTATATAAGTAATAGAGGTAGAGTTAATTGCGCAAGTTTTTTAGTTCATGATTATAAAGTAGATTGGACCTGGGGTGCTGCTTATTTTGAAAGTAAGCTTATAGATTATGATGTAAGTGCCAACTGGTTAAACTGGCACATGCAGGCATATGAAATTTGGTACACAAACCCAATTCATCAAAGCTTAAAATATAAATCGAAAAAATTTATCCAGACTTGGATTCCAGAACTTTCACATATTGATGATAACCATATTTATCTACCTTGGCGCGAAGAAAGCAAAGAGTATAATACTAAAGCTTATCCAGAGCCCATTGAAATCTTTTCTAAGTGGAATAGATCCATCTCAAATATTCTTAAACAGCTATAAATACAATCTATATGAAAAATTTCTTTACTCAAAACAAACGATCCATTTTTGGAGGCATTGCCGCAGCGACATTTACAGGATTAGGAGCATTTTTATTAGGCGATATCTCAGGTTATGAAGCAAAATCCTTAATCACCAGTTCAATTGACGGCATAAATATGTTGTGTAATACTATTCTGCTTGCTTCAGCAACAATATTAGCTTTGCTTTTAACTTTATTAGGAATAAGTACCGGAACTGAATCAAAAATTAAAAAGGCGCATTATAAGCAAGTATTAAATATTGCGAAATTTGATACCGTTTTGTTTGTTGGGTCTTTAGTACTATTTCAACTTTTCAACATTCCTATTACTGAATCAGAAAGTCTTCCAACATATTGGTTTGCTTATATCTATTGGGCTACACTCTTCTTCTCATCTGTTCTTAGTGGATTAATGGTAACGGTCATATTACTTCTATACAGTACTGTTACAAATATCATTTCAATTGTAGGATTGGGTGAAGATCATTACCTTGTGAATAAAGAGGAGTAAACTTCTGTAAAATTTATATAATTGGCAGTAATCTGATGTTAGTTTTCAAATTAGAATTTTATTTAGGAGGCAATTTATCGTTGCGCTTTATTACTGAACTAGTTGCAGCAGTATGGAGAATTTAACGAAAAACCATCTTCTCAATGAAGATGGTTTTATGGCTAATTCATTATTATTTTAAAATTAAATTTGCTTTACAAAGCTTTTTCCTAAATAGGAAACTTAATTTATCTATTTTTCCATACATACCTCCTTTTTTTAGATTTAACCATATACAAAAATAAATACTCATCTAATACATTAATAGCACATTAGATTATTTTTTTAGTACAAATCCATATCCATTTATAAAATCACGAAATTTTATTCTTCTTCTGTAGCACCTTTATTTGGTCTTTTTGGAAGTTCTGCATTTCTTTTATCATGCTTCTCTTTCTCAACTTCTCCATATTGATTATTATCACGTTTCTTACCAAATCCATCTGTTGTATTTCCCATAATTATATTTTTATATTATACTTTAAATTTAAACTTTTTTAATTTTTTAAAGTGATCGTATCAATTAAATTACTAATTCTAAAAAATAAAAATGTTAAATCAATTTTAAACACTGCAAACTTTTATCAACCTTTTATTAAATTGGTTACTCAACTTTAATTAAAAAAAACTACTATGAAAGTACAATCTTATTTAGCCTTTGACGGTAATTGCCAGGAAGCTCTAAATTTTTACAGCGATCTATTTAATGCTGAAATTAAAAATAGACAAACCTATGAGGATGCAAAAATTGATATTCCGAATTCTTTCAGAGATAAATTACAGCACGCAGAATTAAACGGAAAAGGTGTTCAATTTATGGCATATGATGCCTCACCAGATACCCCAATAAATCACGGGAACCAAATCCATATGAGTGTTGATGCAGATTCTAGACAAGATGCGGAGAAAGTTTTTGAATCTTTGTCTAAGGGAGGTCAGATTCATCATAACTTTCGTGAAAGAGAGTGGGGTTACTTCGGCAGATGCACAGACAGATTTGGAATTAATTGGATGGTAAATTCAGAGAAATAAATTTTGAAATTACCACAATTTAAAAATGGGCGATTTCAAAATCGCCCATTTTTATTTTTAATTATGTGAAATCCTTAATCGTATAGGTCCCGTTAATTGCGAGGGTAATTTAGATTGAACAACACCTTTCTGAACTACCTCTATCTTCTTAGCTTTTACCAATTTATCAGCTTCAAGTCTAACCCTCTCCATTTCCTTCCGCCAAGTTTCTGGAAATAATTCTCTTGCAACTTCTGAAGGACAAAAGGTTTTTTCTAAACCTCTGGATTCAGCGAACTTCATAATTGTAGTACTGATGTTTTTCAAATTTATTTTTCAATGAATCTATACAGCAATATTCTTTGCAGCATCACTTCTATTCCAATTTCTATGTTTAGAAATTGCCTTGATAAATTTATCAGGTGTTGAATTCACTAAAATAGCTTCATCATCATTTTTGAAATTTTTCACTTCAGAATTATCCAAAAGCATTTCACCTTCATTATCCACAGAAATTGCTTTACAGTATTTTAGAGATTCATTGATGAATTTTATAAATTTTTTATCCGCTAATAATTTTTCACACGATTTCTTGCCGCCCGGAATATAGACCGCGTCAAACAATACACTTTCAGTTGTTGAAATAGAGGCATCAACTTTATGCTCCATGTTCTCATCACAGGTAATTGTTCCTCCGTGTGGTGCTATAATTTTTACTACCGCATTTTTCTTTTCCAATCCGGTTTTCATTTTTTTATAGTCACTCATTTTAAATCCATCAGCCATAAGAAATGCGATTTTGCGAGATTCTATAGTATCGAATTTTGTATTTGATTGACTCAACGCGGGAGATTTGTCTAAATAATTCTTCTTTTTACTAGGTTGGTGTTTCTCAACATCTGCATCTGCACCAATAGCTTGATTGATTGGTTTGTCAATTGATTTTGGAATTTTAATTCCTAGATTACGAGACACCTCCTTTGCTAATGAGCTGTCTATTTGTGAAACAAGCCATAACATTCTACTTACTATATGCGCTACTTCACATTTACCAAGTTCAAAACTATATGCATCTATAACATGTTGTTTTTCCCAATCTGAAAGACTTCTATAGAAAAGTGCTGGTTGTGAAAAGTGATCGCTAAAACTTTCACTTCTATTTCTAATTTTATGCGAATCTATTTTTTCTTGATAATGTGAAAATCCTCCATCTGCCACTTTAGCCATATGCGGACAACCGCCACCCAAAGTATTCGGAAAATAAGCAGCTCTGCCTTTTGGTATCTCCATCTGCATGTGGCCATCTCTTTGATTATTATGAACTTCCCCTATAGGTCTGTTAATTGGAAGTTGATGAAAATTATGGCTTCCTAAACGAGAAAGTTGTGTGTCACGATACGAAAATAATCTACCTTGAAGCAATGGATCGTTCGTAAAGTCTATTCCAGGCACTATATTTCCTGGTAAAAAAGCAACTTGTTCTGTTTCGGCAAAAAAGTTCTCAGGATTTTTGTTAAGGGTCATTTTCCCTATAATTTTTACTGGCACCACTTCTTCTGGCACCAATTTGGTAGGATCCAATAAATCGAAATCATATTTATGCTCGTCTTCTTCGGGAATAATCTGTAAGCCTAATTCCCATTCTGGAAACATTCCTGCATCAATAGCATCCCAAAGATCCCTTCTGTGAAAATCGCTGTCTGCACCACTTATTTTAACTGCTTCTTCCCACGTAACTGAATGAATACCAAGTTTTGGTTTCCAATGAAATTTTACGAAATGCGCTTTTCCTTCTTTGTTTATTAACCTAAAAGTATGTATTCCAAAACCTTCCATCATTCTCAAACTACGTGGAATGGCGCGATCACTCATAACCCAAATTTGATTGTGCAAGGTTTCTGGTGTAAGCGAAACAAAATCATAAAAAGTATCGTGGGCAGAGGCAGCTTGAGGAATTTCTTTATTTGGTTCTGGCTTAACAGAATGCACTAAATCTGGAAATTTCATTGCATCCTGAATAAAAAAAATAGGCATATTATTACCTACAAGGTCCCACGTGCCTTCTTCAGTATAAAATTTAACTGCAAAGCCTCGAACATCCCTGGCTAAATCAGTTGATCCCTTAGAGCCGGCTACAGTAGAAAATCTTACAAAAACCGGAGTTTTTCTTGAAGTATCTGTAAAAATACCAGCTTTGGAATATTCTTCAATACTTTCATACAATTCAAAATAACCATGCGCTCCACTTCCCCTTGCGTGAACAATGCGCTCAGGTATGCGTTCGTGATCAAAATTGTGGATTTTTTCACGCAATAAAAAATCTTCTAATAAAGTTGGACCTCTTTCCCCAGCCTTTAATGAATTATTAGTGTCATTTACTTTTAGACCTTGACGTGTGGTCATTGTTTGGCCTTCAAAAGATTTTTCAAATTGCTTTAATTGCTCTGTTTTTCTACTTATAGAGTCTTTTTTTTTCGCGCACATATTTTTCTGAATTATAAAATTGGTTGAATATAAATTTAACGAACCTTAAATTTCAGAAATCCTTAGTTAATAAAGTATCGTAATCAATATAAAAAATGACACAAATAGAAATTCGTAGTGTTATTCTCAAGTTGATAATCCAAAGAATATTGGTAAAATAGCTTAAAATGGATGATTATTTATTCTCTAGTACGTCATATCCAATTGGCTTAAAAGAACCACCATTACTATCAAGAGCAGAACAAGCGGTTAAAGCAACTATTAAGTCCATTTGTGCTTCAAAACAAACATAATCTCCCGCAATTGAGGTTGGAGGGGCAACATTCAATTTTCCTTCTTCATTAAATATAACATTCATAAAAATATTAAAAGCTGAAGGTATAGTTTCTTTAGCAATTCCAAATTTATTCAAACCTTGATAAAGATTTTCAAAACAGCTTGGGTGGTATTCTGAAATATTATAAAAATGTTTCATTGTCTTGCTGTCGCAAGGAGCAAGTAGAAAATCATTTCTTCCATTGGTATCTTCTATAATTTTAACCATTTTGTTACTTTGGTTGCTCCAAAGATAATTCCCATTGGTTAATAAGATACACTCCTCATAATCAAAAGTTTTTCCTGCAGATATTTTTTCGTCATGGTTGTTAAGATTATAAAGTAGCATATCCGAAACTTGACATCCTTCAATATCTGTAACTTTAAGGATTTCTCCCTTTTTCAAGATTAACGAAGCTCCAGACTTAGGTTCAATTATATTCATCACTTATTTTTTAAAGTTATAAGGACATTTCCAATTTTCATCAACGGCACGACCACTATATTGACGGGCTTCGCTATTTAATCCAAAATCCTCTAGCATCGGATTTATAGTGCCTTGCTTTTCTTTGTCACGTCTTCTAATCAAATCGCGAACACGTTTATATCTTCCGGATCCGCGTAGCATTTCAAACTGGCTGTGCAAGTTAAAAACAATCATGGGAAAAGGAGTACTCCTAGCTTCTCTGGATGAATTTGGATGCATTCCAACAATATAAAATGAAACACCTAAAAAGCTAAAACTGAATTCTGTCGACCTTGGATCTGCACTTGTTGTTTCATCCCAAGGTTGAGGATCTATTTTATGCAATACGTGTAGAAATTTCCATAATTCATTTTCGAAAATAACTTCATCTTCAAAATGATCGTCCGCAAATGTCGCAATAAAAGTTTGAAACTTCATAGTATCACTATCAACATCCTCTATATAAAGATTTAAATCTTTTAAAATTTGTTGGTAAGTTTCTTGACAATTTAAAATTCCGTAATCCCGAATAGTTAAGTTATCATCTGCAACTAAGCTTTGAGCCATTACACACGGATGATCATCTAATATAAATTCTCTGATAGCCTCCTCAGTTTTTGGAAATTGATTAATTGATTTATTCATAACTAGTAAAATTTAGAAATTTTTGCTTTTAGATCTTGAAGTAATTGAGAGAATTAACATGAAACTATTTAAAATAAATGATATACCGTTGGTTATTATAATAGGTAGATCCTCCTTTAAAAAACCATAAACAGTCCATAAGCCTAGACCAATACACAAGGTTATAAACATTATAGGGCTAACATCATCAACACTTTTAGTCTTTAAAGCTTTTATAATTTGAGGTAGAACCGCCAGTGTTGTAAAAAGCCCCGCTAAAATTCCAATTATTTGTTCAAATTGCATTTTTATTAATAATTTATAACATATCAAACGATGGTGCTAAAACACATACAAAATTATCAACTTGAATTTTAAGATACTGTCACTATACAATAAGATAATGCCACTTTTAGATGGATTTTAATTAGGATATTTTTTTGATAGAATGGGAAAATTGCTAGCATTCTTAATCTGTAACAACAGCTTTAAGAATTTCAGGATTATTTGTATCTATAGATCGTTTGTATAAATCTCTGCTTACTGGATATGCACTAAATTCTTTTGAAGTAAATCCGTGTTTAATTAGCTCCAAAACATTTTCTTCTTTCAAATTAGGATTAAACCACTCGTCATATAATTCTTCGTCAATAACAAAAGGTTGTCTTTTCTTTACATTATGTATTTCAGAAAAAAATGAATTTGCTTCCATTGTTAAAATTGAAACGGAAAACAAATTTGAATCCTTTTCAATTTCAGAATAGATACCTCCAAACATAAATAAGTCTCTTCCATCATCAAATTTTGAGCTAGGAATGTGACAGAAATAAGGAAGGGAAACACCAGCTTTTTGATGTGGCTCAAAAAAACCATCGGCAATGATAAGGCATCTTTTATTCAATGCCGATTCTTTTGACAACCCGTTAAATAGCGTTTCAGATTTTGTATTTAAGGTATTATATTTTTTATAAAAGGCTGGAATATCTTTCGTTCCCCAAGTTGGAACAAACCCCCAATTTGCCGGATATATCTTCTCTGGTTCATCCATTTTAACAATTTGCAAATTTGGATGGGAAAATCCTGATAAATGGTAATATGGTTCGAATTCTAAGGGAATCGCCAGTTCTTTCTGAAAAAATTCCTGTATTTGTTTTCCATTTTTGGTTAGGGCAGTTTCGTAACACATATTTTTTATTATTTAATGAAATATAAAACCTTTTTAAAGTTTACTGGGTTGAACTATGTAATAAAATAGAAAATTGATAATTATAAATTTACGAAAAATCCATCCCCAACGAAAGATCAATTTTATTTGGAGTTAAAATATCCTTCGGTTTTATTATTAAATATGGGTTAGTGGCTTGCTCAACAAGATTTCCCGGTAATTCTTCCAAGAAATAGTTTGAATTTGTATCACCAGAATTTGGTGTTTTTACGGTATTTATGGAATTTGTATCCCGCGTAACATACAATTCATTCTTAGCTCGTGTCAATGCCACATATAAAACGCGTCTATCCTCTTCAATACTTTCCTCCTTATCAAGATTCCAGGCACTGGGATATACTTTTGGGGATACATTCAACACATAACAAACATCAGCTTCCAGCCCTTTAGCGGAATGGACTGTCGAAATAATTACGTGATCCTTAATTTCGCTATCATTAATTTGTGAACCTTCCAAAACTGGATTGCCGTTTAATTGTTTCGCATTCTCCAAAATCCCTTCAGAAATTAATTGTCCGATGGAGGCATAATTATCGCCCAACATTTCTAAAACAGGAAAATCCGATTTTCGCTTTTCTTCCCAATCCTTTCTATATTTAAAAGCAAGTGAGAGCTCCATTTTAGAATAGGTTTCTTGAATGGCACGTTTTACATTTCCTGAATTTAGCAGTATGGTATTATAGATATCTCCTATTTTTTCGCCTTCCGGACCTCCAATGGCATCATCTAAATTTTGGGCACAATCCAGCGGATCTTTAAATTCCAGAATTTTTGAAATATACTTACCCGCTTTTATTTCACCAATGCCATCCCAAAAAGTTAGAAAACGCATCCATCCAATTTCATCATATAGATTATTTACAACCCGAAGTGCAGAAACAACATCCTTTATGTGCGCAGCCTCCATAAATTTTCTGCCGCCATAAGTTACATAAGGGATTTTCTTCTGAATAAAAACAGCCTGCAATGGTTTGGTATAATAGGTAGATTTTGAAAGTATTAAATGACTGGCGAAATTTTTATTGTTTTCGGTGAAATTTTCTAGAATATTTTCAGCAATAAAATTTGCTTCTTCCCATTGGCTCGAAACATTTATAAGCTTTGGTTTCATTCCTTCTCCTCTTGAAGAAACCAATTTCTTTTTATAATCGAGCGGTGATTCTTCAATTAACCAATTGGATAAATCGAGTATTTCTTGCGTAGATCTGTAGTTTTTATCTAGAATTAGTATTTCAGAATTTGGAACCCGTTCTTTAAATAAATGAACGTTTTTATAATCTGCACCTCTAAAAGAATAGATAGATTGTGCATCGTCGCCCACACAATAAAAATTCGCGATCTCCAAAAATGGCTCTAGTAAAAACCATTGCAGCGGATTTGTATCCTGAAATTCATCAATCAACAAATGCTTTACTTGATGTGATAAAATCTTTCTTGCTTCTTCATCATTGCGCAATCTGTTGGCGACAATTAGCAGCAAATCATCATAATCTATATATCTTCCTTCGCCTTTTTTTTGTTGGTATGCTTTCAGTAATATTTCAACCTTTGGACGAATAATATCTATTTCGTCATTGGTTTCTTCATCGGTTTTCCCCTTAAAAACTTTCTCCCGAATTGAATTCGTCAAGTTTTGGCGGGTATTTCTTCCGTAACTATAAATATCAATAAGCTGTTGCGGCTTTATGCGGATGCCCTTATATTCCAAAATCTGATCGCCGCAAACCATTTTCATAACACTTAATTGATCGTCAGGATCAATAACGGTGTAAGAAGCCGCCCCAAATAAATTGGGATAGCGCACAATTAATTGATTGCACCACGAATGGAAGGTAGAACCGTTTAAACTCTGTGCCTGATTGTCGGTTAGAGAAGCTTTAACGCGCTCAACAATTTCATTGGCAGAACGTTTTGTAAAGGTGAGGATTTGTATTTTTTCAGGCTGAACTCCTTTTTCAATTAAGTAAGCAGCTCTGCCCACAATACATCTCGTTTTGCCTGTTCCAGCACCTGCGAGGACGAGAAGGTGCTCACCCTCAAATTCAACAGCTTTTTTCTGTTTTTCGTTTAAAATATGATTTTTCAATTTCGCTTTTTTGTAAAGATAACTATAAAATTGCGTTTGGGAATATTTCCAACTAAAGGAATTATTCCTACTTTTACGGGTATGATATTTATCTACATTCAGACCTTTAAAATCAATAAGAAACAGGAAATTCCATTTCAAATAATGGTTGCTGAAAATAATTTTGAAAGTAGGTTTTTTACCATTAGACCAGAGATTTCAATTCCGAATAAAGTTTATAAAATCTGTGGATTAGATAGACTGGCGTCGTTATCATCGCCACCTTTTTGCGATGTTGCGGATGAATTGATTGAAATTTTTCAAGAACGGCAACTGGTATTTTTAGATAGAAATCAGTTCTACCTTTTAAAACATCAGTTTAAAACTATTGGCTATAATTTTAATTGCAATCCGAAAGTTGTTCTTCACTCAAAAAAGCCGGAAGAACTTGAAGCCATCTTTTCCGAAGAAAATCTCGCAATAGTATCAAGTGAAACATTTGCTCACAATATGATTGAATTTATGCGAAATTCAATTTCAGAAAAAGAAGGGTTTAAGAAAATTGAAAAGGTTTTTAGAAATAATCCGTTACAGGAATTGATTTCAAATTTTAAAATGAGGTCTGGCGTTTATTTCTTTTTGGATGAAAATGAGACTGTCATTTATGTAGGAAAAGCAAAAAACGTTAGAAAGCGATTGCAAAGTCATTTTTCTAGCCAGACAATTGCCTCAAACATTGACTATACTAAAGTTGAAGATATTCAAGTAGAATATACCGGATCAGACATTATTGCGCAACTTGTAGAATCTGAAAATATAAAAAATTTAAAGCCAATTTATAATACCCAACAAGTTCTGGATCCGGCGCCTTATATTATTAGCACAGGTAAAACTGCAAACGGAATTCTCAAACTTCAAATAACACGAAAAGAAATTCAAAATAATTTACCGGAAAAATATTTTAATCGTGAATCTGTCAAAAAAGTATTGATTCGATTTTGTAAATCAAATAATCTCTGTAGAAAACATTGCGGAATTGAGCGCGTAAAAGGTCAGTGTTCAAAAGTTACCAAATTGCATCTCGATTGCGTTTGTTCTGGCGGAGAAACTATTGAAACATATAATTTGCGATTTCAGAGCGCATTGGAGGCTTTTGAGAAAACAAAGGAACGCTACATTTATAAATTGAAAGGCAGGTCGGCAACTGAGGACGCTTTTGTTTATATGGTTAATGGTATTTATGAAGGTTATGGATTTATAGCTAAAGAAGAGCAGAGCAATACTATAAATGATATTTTGGGATATCTGATTCCGCAGAAAAACAATTATGATACTTCTAGAATTGTAAGCGGTCTTTCGAAGAAAATTTCAAAAGAAAATATTTTCAGGCTTGCCGAGGATTGACAACAATAGGTAAATTAAAAAATTGTTAACCTTCTGTGCATAAGTAAACCTGAAATGCCAAATTACTTTTACTATTTTTGGAAAAGCAGTAACTTTCTATACCATCTATGGCATTATTTCAAAATTCAGTACTTAAATCGCAGCTTGCTTTACTCAATGCAGCAGCTGTGGATAAAGCATATAAAAAATATCAAAAATATTTCTGGAATACTACCATACAGGAAAATATAAAAAGCGCGAAGGAGGAACAATTTCAGGCTACTTTTTTAAGCGAGCTGTTTGTGAATATTTTTGGGTACACGCTTTTTCCAAATCCCAACTATAATCTTACCACAGAATTTAAGAACGAAAAAAACGCTCGAAAAGCAGATGGCGCTATTTTAAAAGATGGCGCTGCCATTGGCATTGTTGAGCTTAAAGGCACCAATACAAAAGATTTGGAAAGCATACGCCGACAAGCTTTTGACTATAAAGCAAACCATAAAGGCTGCGTTTATGTAATTACCTCAAACTTTGAAAAACTTCGTTTTTATATAAATGATGCAACCGAATTTGAGGAATTTGACCTGTTTACGCTTTCCAAAAAGCGATTCGAAATATTATATCTCTGTCTTCACTTTGATAACATTCTTAATAACATACCCTTAAAAATTAAGGAAGCTTCCATTGCGGAGGAAGAAGAAATTACCAAAGCATTTTATAAGGATTATTCCATATTTAAACGTGAGCTCTATCGCGATTTGGTAAAGAAAAATGCCAAAACCGTAAAAGAGAAATTTGCAAATAGTAGTTCGAGCTTGTCATCACCTACGCAGTCCAGAGACGAGAAGGAGGATCACTTGGAAATTACACGGCTTGAAAAAAATGTAAAACTCACCTTATTCCAAAAGTCGCAAAAATTATTGGACCGTTTTCTATTTATCTTTTTTGCGGAAGATAGAAACCTATTGCCCTCCAACTCTACGCTGCAAATATTGAGCAAGTGGAAGGACGATTGGGATTTTGGCGATGAACGGGATTTATACAACCTTTTTAAGCAATATTTTAATTATCTGGATATTGGTCGAAAAGGAACGGAAAAGCGCGCAGAAATCTACGCTTACAACGGCGGACTCTTTAAACCCGATGCCATTCTTGATGCCTTGGAAATTGATAATGATCTACTTTATAAATATACCCTTAAACTATCCAATTACGATTTTGAAAGCCAAGTAGATGTAAATATACTCGGCCATATTTTTGAAAATTCCTTAAATGAAATTGAAAGCGTAAATGCAGAAATTGAAGGTGGCGATTTTGATAAGCGAACCAGTAAACGGAAAAAAGATGGTGTTTTTTATACGCCGAAATACATTACCAAATACATAGTTGAAAATACCGTTGGGAAGCTCTGCGAAGAAAAGAAGGTGGAATTAGGATTTAAGGAAGCAGATTATTTTGAAGTAAAAAAAGGGACACACCAAAATACCAAAAAGCAACTTTTGGAAACGCTTGATGTTTACCGTGAATGGCTTTTGAAAATTACAATCTGCGATCCTGCTTGTGGTTCGGGCGCATTTTTAAATCAAGCCTTAGATTTTCTAATTAAGGAACATACTTATTTAGATGAATTAAAAACCAAAATTTTAGGTGGTGGATTCCAGTTTCCAGATATTGAAAATACGATACTTGAAAATAATATTTATGGTGTTGATTTAAATGAGGAAAGTGTAGAAATAGCAAAACTTTCCCTTTGGTTACGCACCGCGCAACCGCGCCGAAAACTAAACGATTTAAGTAGTAATATAAAATGTGGCAATAGTTTAATTGATAGTAAGGCCGTTGCCGGGAATAAGGCTTTTAAATGGGAAAATGAATTTGCTGAAATTTTTGCGAATGGTGGTTTTGATGTGGTTATTGGGAATCCGCCTTATGTAAGCGCAAATGAATTAAAGAAAAGTAGTTCTAAACTGGAATATGCATTCCTAAAGAAGAATTTTGAAATTGCGAAAGGGACTGTCGATTTATATATTTATTTCTTTGAAAAAGGATTGGATATATTAGGTAAAAATGGAATTTTATCTTTTATAACTCCAAATAGATATTTATCTGCTAGTTATGGTAAAGCTTTGAGAGAAATTTTGGTTAAAAATTTTGAGATAAGTTCTTTAATTGATTATTCTGACAAAAAAGTATTTGCTGACGCAAGTACGTATCCAGTAATTTCTTTTCTAAGACATAAATTGAAGGAAAAATATATTGTAATTACTGGACACTTCGAAGAAGAAAGTAAACAAATAATTAAAACGGAATTTTCTTCTGAAAAATTAGATGTACTTGAGGATTATATCTTAGGTTTCCTGTTAAATGATAAATTAATAATTACAGAGAAAATCATTAATCAATCAGAGAGGCTTGAAACTTCTGGAAAAATAAATGCCACATCCACTGCCGGTGAGGCAGACGATTATTCCAAACTTATTTCAGAAAATTTAAAAGGTTACAAACTAATAAATACTGGAACAATTGATCCATATTCAAATATGTGGGGAATTTCGGAATTAACAGATAAGGGAAGTAAATATTTAAGTCCATACCTACCAATTGATTCTTCCGAAATTTCCAAAAATCGAAATAAACTCTATTCCTCACCAAAAATTATAATTTCGAAAATTGGATTAAAATGTGAAGCATTCTATGATAGAGAAGGGATATATGCATCAATAAACACAAATTGCATCCATTCATTTAACTTCAATTTTTTGCCTGAATATATTCTATGCTGGATTAATTCAAGGCTTTATAATTATATGTTTGAATGTTTTTTTGATGGATTACGTATGTCTGGAGGATATTTACTTTTTTCTTCGCCGAATCTTCGTAACACTTATATCAAACATTTAATTCTTAGTGAACAAGAAATTTTTATAGAAGTATCTCGAAAATTAGAAAAAACTTTAGAATTATTTTTGAAAATAAAAAATGATTTTAGTAGCTATGTTTCGAATAAATACGGCTACAGAAATCTAACTCGCAAACTCCAAAATTGGCACGAACACTCCTTCGGAGATTTCATTAAAGAACTAAACAAAGCCATAAAAAAAGAAAACCGCGACCGTAAAAAAGATGCTGGCGAAAATGCTTTTATTGAAATCCCCGAGCTAACCAAAAAAGATGAGTTTGAGTGGATGGAACTTTTTGAGGTTAATAAAAAGAAAGCGCAAGAACTACAAACGCAAATAGCGAGCACAGAAAAGGAAATTGACCAAATTGTTTATGATCTTTATGGTTTGACAGAGGAGGAGATTAGGATTGTGGAGAAGAATTGAATCGTATCCGGTAGCTTATTGTGAACTTCTAATTAATTAAAATCTTATACCAAAGATTAGGGCTCGTATCAGATGTGGACCCAAAAATTTAAATAGTCTGTTAACTTGGTGATTATTTGAATTCTTAAAATTCGTATGGACTGAGCAAGTATAAGAAAATGTCAAAACCAAATTAAAGAAAAATATTATGAATTCTCAAAATTTCGAAATTGCTGCTGAAGCTCTACTTGGTAAAGAACTTAAAAATGGTTGGAAAGTAACCAAAAAGTTGGAAAGAAAACTTGGTTCTTCTGGTGGCTACTTTAGTGTTTGCTATTTAGTTGAGAAAGATGGCTATGAAGCTTTTTTAAAGGCTTTGAATTTTAAAGCATTTTTTGAACTATCTCCAGGGAAGAAAGCTATAGATATTATTCAAGAACAAACAGCAGCATATAAATTTGAAGTAGATTTACTTCAGAGATGTAAAAATAACAAATTGAGTAAAGTTTCTTTGATTCTTGATGAAGGTGAAGCATCTTTCGAAAATGAGGGCTTTGCAATACCCTATGTTCCATATTTAATTTTTGAAAAAGCTGGAGATGATCTTCGAGGTTTTATAAATTTTACAAAGCATATAGAAACAGCTTGGAAATTAAAATCGTTGCATAATGTCGCAATTGGTATCAAACAACTGCACTCAGTAAATATAGCTCATCAAGATCTAAAGCCATCAAATGTATTATTGTATGAAGATAACCTAGTTTCTAAAATTGGTGATTTAGGTCGTTCACTCTGTAAAGATATTTTAGCACCACACGATAGAGGTGGTAATTTTACTGGCGATAATTCTTATGCACCGCCCGAATTTCTTTATGGCTATAGTAATCCTGATTGGGAAGAGAGAGTAAAATCAACAGATCTGTATTTGTTCGGAAGCATGATTATATATTATTTTATTGGTGTAAGCATGACATCTTTACTTTCTAAAAATATCGAAGAAAGTTTTAGATGGTATATTTGGACAGGTTCCTTCGTAGATGTTAAAGATTACCTTATAAATGGGTATTATAAATCTTTAAAAGAATTTGAGGTTGCTTTAGATGATAAAGAATTAAGTAGAGAATTAATACAAATTATTACATACTGTTGCCACCCTATACCAGAATTACGTGGTCATCCAACAAATATTCGGATCGCTAAGAATCAAGAATTACGTGGAAATAAATTGAATCAATATGATTTTCAACGATTAATTTCAAAATTGGATATTCTCGCAAAAAAAGCGCAACTTAAATTTGTAAAATAATGGCTATAATATATCAATTAAAGGATAGAAGAGTAATACCCAATTGGCGGGATTTTAAACGAACAATTCAGCTGGGAGAATTAGGCAATAATTGGGAATCGAATAACATAATCAAATTTAATATTGATCAACAAATTCGGGATTGGAACAACAGAAAAAATATTGGTACCGCATCAGATTTAATTAATTCAGCATTTGTATCAAGACTTCACGAAAATACTGATGTCGAAGATGCTGCGCAATTTATTATTGATAATAGTGAGAATTCATCAAATATTTTAAATGATATAGCAAAAAAATTGATTGAGGATCCAAAAAGAGAGATGCTTTTCTCGAAAACTAATAGTAAAAATAGTTTATTGGAAAAAAAAATATCCTCGGTTGAAGATTTTACAAATTTAACCGATTACAAAGCAATACATAAAATAATAAGTAAAACTAAAGCTCAAATCCATGGTCAGTTAAATAATCCAATTCCCTATGTAGAACTTGCGAGACTTTACGCAATGCAAGGACAAGATGCAAAGGCAGAGCAAGCTATATTAACTGCTCTTTTTTTAGCACCTAACAACAGATTCGTTCTTAGATCGTCAGTTCGATTCTTTGTACATATTGAAAGTTTTGATAAAGCTTTATTCTATTTGAGGAAATCCGACAGAACTAAATATGATCCATGGTTAATTTCAGCACATATAGCTACATCGTCTTTGATGGATCGGTATTCACCGCTTATAAAAAATGGACAAGGAATGATTAAAAATCTCAATTATTCTAATTTTGATTTAACTGAATTGAATAGCTCTATAGGCACATTAGAATTAATGTCAGGAACATTTAAAAAAGCTAAAACTCATATAGATGAGGCTTTGAAAAACCCTAACGATAACAGTTTGGCACAAATTGAATGGATGTCAAAACATGACAATCGTATTAGATTTAATCCTTTTAATTTTACTAATGTCATAAACCCATTTGAAGCATTCGCAATTGATCAATACAGATCAGGTGATTGGGAAAGTGCATTAATTAATTCTCTGAACTGGTTTGTGGATATGCCGTATTCAAAACGTCCTATACTTCTTGGATCATATATAGCGGGATCTTTACTAAATAATAAAGAATTAGCTATTAAAATTTGTCAAATTGGTTTAAGAGCAAATCCTAATGATCCAACTATTTTAAATAATATAATTTATTCAATAGCAACCTCAGAAGACATAAAATTATTAGATAAATACACCTCTAAACTAGAAAATATTGATTTAAAAAATTTATCAGTGGAATCACAGATAACATTCCAAGCTACACTGGGTCTAATTTATTTAAAAAAAGGCGAAAAGAAATTAGGTATTGACTTTTACACTACAGCTATGATTAATGCTAAGAGGGTAGGCAACGAATATTTAGAAAATTTAGCTTTGATTAATTTAACTCTCGAATTAACCAAACAAAAATACTCAGAAAGATTAATATATATCAAGAGGGTTGAAAGTCTACCGGAAAGTTCAAAAAATAAAGATGTGGATAAACTTCGTAAGCAAATTTTAAGTTTAGAAAAGTCTAATCATTAATATTATTATAGAATTTTAAATAAAGATTATCTATTAATCCATCAACTTAACACTCTTATCCGCATCTTCAAATCTTGGATCTGGAATCATTTCTAAATGTTGTATGTAATCTACAATAATCGCCAAACATCCCAAATCGTCCACAACTTTCCCGCGAACCACATAAATACCTTCAGAGCTTATGCTAAACTTTTCTGCAATATTCGGGAAGTGTACGGTATCAAAAAATACGCCCTCACTATCGTAAAAAGTCCCGAAGTGCATTAAGCGTTTGTCTTTTGTCGGCGTGCCTTTGGCGGTTACCAACTTTCCGCAGATTGTTATTTTTCTATTTACGTATGCAACCATATCTTTCGCCTTAAAATCCGTGGGCAAGGGCGCAGCTAAAAGATTGAATCTTGAGTGTAAGGGAAAGCCCAATAATTCAATCTGGTCGTATGCATCAATAACCGTTGTAGATTTTATTTCAGGAATATCGTAGGTAATTTGCTTAGGTTTAAAAAGAACGGGATACGGATTTTGGGTTTTGTTTTTGTCCAACTTTAAATGGGCCTCCCAGAGCAAAGTATGCTTATCGGCTCCAGTAAATCGAAATGCATCGATGCGAATTAATATTATAATCTGTTCAATACCAATCTTCACACGATCTACAAAATCATCAAAACCCGAAAATTTACCGTAAACATCCCGTTCGTTCAAAATAGATTGAATGGCCCTAAACTCTAATGACTTCAACATTCCAAGACCTAGAAAAACGGCTTCGCCATAAATTTTATTACCATGATCGCTTTTATTTATGCAAGGTGCTTCCACGGTGCCGCCCTGCATTTTAATTTCGTGAATATAGGTTTCAATATTATAAAAACCACCGCCGTTGTTTAAAACAGCCGTCATAAATTCCAAAGGAAAATATTTTTTTAGATAGAGCGATTGGTAGCTTTCAACCGCATAAGATGCGGAATGACCTTTCGCAAAGGCATAACCGGCAAAGGCTTTTATTTGGTTCCAGACTTCGTTGGTGAGGGTTTCAGAATATCCTTTCTTTAAGCAATAGCTTATAAACTTTTTCTCTATCTGCTCAAATTGCCCTTTCGATTTTACCTTACCACCCATACCGCGCCTTAAAATATCTGCTTCTGCCAAGGAGAGTCCGGCAAATTTGTGGGCCACTTTTAGCACATCTTCCTGATAAACCATTACGCCATAGGTATCTTCCAAAATTTCGAGCATAACAGGATGCGCTTCTTTACGCTTTTCGGGAATTCGGTGGCGCAGAATATATTCATTTTTCATTCCGCCGTTACTAACGCCAGGTCTAATAATACTACTTGCAGCCACAAGGTTAAGATAATCGTTGGTTTGTAGTTTCGTCATCAAAGTCCGCATTGCGGGCGATTCCACATAAAACACGCCCATACAATCTCCGGTATTAAGCAATTTATTTATATTGGGATCATTCTTAAAAACCTCTATATCTTCCATATCCAGCACATCAGTTTCAGGTTGGTTGTATGCTAATATTTCCAAAGTATCCTTAATTTTCGACAGTCCGCGTTGCGCGAGAATATCGAATTTAAAAATGCCAACTTCTTCAGCGATATTCATATCAAACTGAACGGTCTGAAAACCCTTTGGTGGCAAAAAAGTACTTGTATAGTAATAAATTGGCTTTTGGGTTATTATAATTCCGCCGGAATGCACGCTGAGATAATTAGGAAAACCATGAATATAATGCGCATATTTTTCAATCAGTTGAATATAAGCACTACTGGCGCTTTTCTTTACTTTATAGCCTTTTAGAAAACTGTCCACCTCAAATTTTGGAACCCCAAACACTTTGCCCAATTCGCGAATAACCGCGCGATATTGAAAAGTTACATAGGTTCCCATCAAGGCGGTATTTTTAAATCTTCTGAAAATATAATCGGTAATATCATCTCGGTCTTTCCACGAAAAATCAATATCGAAATCTGGCGGACTGCTACGGTACACATTTATAAACCGCTCAAAATAAAGATCCAGTTCAATGGGATCTACATTCGTAATGCCAATTATATACGCAACAACACTATTGGCGCCACTTCCGCGACCAATGTATGGATAGTCTTTAGAACGGGCATAATCTAAAATATCGTTGTTTATTAGGAAATAGGAAACAAAATCCATTTGCTTGATGGCCGCCAATTCCTTTTCGACCCGTTCATAAACCTCCATTTTTGGATTTTTGTAGCGTTCCTTGATTTTATTATAGCACAGCTCCTCCAAAATTGTGTAATCTGAATCTTTATCTTCCCCATAAATAATTTGATTTTGATTCACTCTGTGTTCATCAAAATAGAAATTTACTTTGCAGGATTTCAGTAGTTTGTCAGTATTGAAAAGTAATTCTGGATACTCCTGATATTTCACTTTAACCAATTCCGGAGCTAAAAGCACATCCGTTTTATCACCTTGTTCCGAGAGCGGAAGTTTACTTAAAAGGGTATTTAAATCTATAGTCCGCAACAATCGGTGCGCATTATAATCTGATTGATTTCTAAAACTTACCGTTTGGTGAATAACCAATTTATCCATCATTTTATTGAAAGGAGAAAATGGTAAACGATTTAGGTTTTTAATTGAAATGCCGATAAATTCATATTCTGAAAAAGTATGCGACTTAATTTCCATCGCCTTTTCAAAGGGATAGATACAATAACAATTTTCAAATTTGGGTGCAACATCCGGGAATAGCTTTTTTATATGAAGATGTTCTGAAATGAAGGTATTTATTTCTGAAAACCCCTCATTGTTCTTCGCAATCAAAATATATAATTGATCCACACCATTACGAACATCCACTCCAACTACGCTGTGAATATTGTGTTCCTGAGCTTGTTTAATAAAGCTTAAGCAAGCACTGGTGCTATTAATATCTGTAAGTGCAAGTTGTGTAATGCCATTTTCCTTCGCCAATTCCAAAAGTGTGCTTTCAGAAAAAGTTCCATATCTAAGCGAATAATACGAATGGCAATTAAGATACATTGTTGATAAATTGTTTTACAAAACTAAATCAAATTTTGGAAATATTCCATAATTTTGGACAAATTCCAAATACAATGGGAAAAGCAATTATTCATTTTGATTTAGATGCCTTTTTTGTTTCGTGTGAACGTAGAATAGATAGTAGTTTGAACAATCGACCGGTAATTATTGGCGGCACAGGAAATAGGGGAGTAGTTACAGCGGCGAGTTATGAGGCTCGTAAATTTGGCGTACACAGTGCTATGAATATGAAAATGGCGCGGCAATTATGTCCGCAGGCAATTTATATTCGCGGTAATGGGCATCTGTATGGAAAAATGTCGCAAGAGGTTACGGAAATACTCACCCAAAATCTGCCAATAGTTGAGAAGGCAAGTGTAGATGAGTTTTATGCAGATTTGAGTGGCATGGATAAATTCTTCGGCTGCTATAAATTTGCGAAGGAATTGCGATCTAAAATTATAAGGGAAACCGGATTGCCGATATCCTTTGGACTTTCCATAAATAAAACCGTTTCAAAAGTTGCCACTGGCGAAGCCAAGCCCAACAATCAAATAAATGTTGCAGATGGTTGTGAAAAGACTTTTTTGGCACCGCTCTCAATCAAAAAGATACCGATGGTTGGAAACCAAACCTATAAAACTTTTTCTTTACTTGGAATTCGAGAAGTTGGTCTGGTGCAAAAAATGCCCTTGGAACGTATGATCTCCGTATTTGGAAAAAATGGTAAAATAATCTGGGAGCGCTGCAATGGTATTGATGATAGCCCAATTAAGCCGTTTCACGAGCGCAAATCCATTTCCAGCGAACGAACTTACGGCAAGGATACTTTTGATCAGGAAATGATTAATACAACCATATTGGCAATGGTAGAGAATTTGGCTTTTCAATTACGGAGAGGTAATAAATTAACTTCAACCGTAATGGTAAAAGTTCGATACTCCGATTTTCAGACGTATTCAAAACAAATTAAAATTATGCACACTTCCGCAGATCATATTTTAATTCCGACCGTAAAAGAACTTTTTCAAAAATTGTATGACCGAAGAGTATTAGTAAGGCTAGTGGGAGTTAAGTTTGGAGGATTAGCAGATGGACACTATCAAATAGATATGTTTGAAGATACAAACAAAACGGTAAATCTCTATAAGGCAATGGATAAAATTAGAGATAAATATGGCGATCACTATGTGCGTCGTGCAGCTACTTTGGGGCGAGGATCAAAAACAATTGGGAATCAAGGAAACCCATTTGATGGGAGGCCTCCAATTTTGTTGGCGCATAGACATCGATAGGTTTTTACTGTTATAGATTTTATCTAGTAGTTAAAATATCGTGAAACAATTTATTTCGTAATCATATAAGCTCTATTTTTAAAATAAAAATATATTATGAGATCAATATGGAACGGTTCAATAAGCTTTGGATTAGTGTCAATCCCCATTAAAATGTATAGTGCTTCAGAAGATAGGAAACTTGATTTGGATATGCTGGATGTTCACGACAATGCTAGAATTAGATACAAACGTGTTAATGAAGAAACAGGGAAAGAAGTAGAGTGGAAAGATATTGTTAAAGGTTTTAAACAGGATGATAGCTATGTAATTCTTGAAAAAGAGGATTTTGAAATGGCTAATATGAAAAAAAGTAAAACCATTGACATTGAAGAATTTATTGAAGAAAGTGAGGTAAGTGATCTACTCTATAAAAGCCCTTATTTTTTAGAGCCTCAAAAAGAAGGCAGTAAGAGTTACAATTTATTACGTGATGCTTTAAAGAAAACCAAGAAATTAGGAGTTGCTACTTTTGTGATGCGACAAAAAGAGCACCTTAGTTTGATTGGTATTTACAAAGACGCCTTAGTGCTTCACGTAATTAGATTTGCAGATGAAATAAGAGATCCAAAAGACTTAAAGTTACCAACTACTAAAGTTTCTAAGAAAGAGGTGGATATGGCTTTGTCATTAATTGCAAATTATACATCCAAATTCGATTTGGAAAAGTATAAGGATGTTTACAACAAACAATTAATGAAAATCATTAAAAACAAATCAACCGGAAAAAAATCGCGTTCTAAAAAAGTGGACACTACTCCCACACAAGCTGAAGATCTTATGGCGAAATTAAAAGCCAGTCTGGAGAAGAAAAAAAGCAAAGCATCTTAATTTGAGTTTAGATAAATACATAGAAAAAAGAAAGTTTGATCAGACGCCTGAACCCAAAGGAGTTGTAAATAAGGAAAATGCGAGACGTTTTGTTATTCAACGTCATAAAGCTTCAAAATTACATTACGATTTAAGATTAGAAATGGATGGAGTTTTAAAGAGTTGGGCTGTTCCAAAGGGACCTTCAATGAATGCTTCTGACAAACGCTTGGCCATTATGACCGAGGATCATCCTGTAGGTTATTTAAATTTTCATGGCACCATTCCCAAAGGAAATTACGGAGCGGGAGTAATGACAATTTGGGACGAGGGAAATTATAATGTGTTATTAAGTGAAATAGGAAATGACCCAGTTCAACAATTAGAAAAAGGGGATCTGAAAATAGAATTCTTTGGAAAGAAAATAAAAGGAACATTTGCTCTCGTTCATACTAAAAGAGGCGATAAAGGCAATCAGTGGCTATTGATAAAGAAGAAGGATGAATATTCAACCGATTTAGAATACGATTCTGAAATATTTATTGAAAACAATAATGTAAAAAGTTCAGAAAGTTATAGAGCTTTAGACATTCAGAGCTTTGTAAAGCCTATGCTTGCCAGTCCTGCAAAGAAAATTTTCAAGGATCCTGAATGGGTTTTTGAATTAAAGTGGGATGGATATCGTGTACTCTCAAATCTATTTCAAAATAATGTGGAACTATATTCACGTAATGGAATTTCATATAATGAGAAATTTGCAAGTATTGCGAAGGAGTTGAAAAATATTCCACACGATTGCATATTAGATGGAGAGATAGTTATTATAGACAAGGAAGGAAAAAACGATTTTCAAAAACTTCAGAATTATGATGATACCATTGAAAATTTAAATTTGAAATATTATGTTTTCGACTTACTTCATCTCAACGGAATGGATACAATTGCCTTAACCCTATTAGAACGTAAAAGTCTGTTGCCTGAATTATTAAACGACCTAAAAAACGTCTTTTACTGCGATCATATCCAAGGAATGGGGCCAACATTATATAATCGTGCATTGGATGCAGGAATGGAAGGGGTAATAGCGAAGAAAGCAGATTCCAAATATTCTCCCGGATATAGAAGTGAAAATTGGTTGAAAATTAAAAATAGCACCACGGAAGAAGCCTTAATTTGTGGCTACACTGATTCTGTAGGTGGTGATACATTATTCGGATCGCTTATTTTGGGGCAATATAACGAAGAAGATTTAAAATATATAGGGAATTGTGGTTCTGGATTTTCAGTTACAGAACAAAAGGAGTTGTTGGCAAAATTTCAAAAAATTACAATTGATGAAAGTCCATTTAAAGAAAAAATAAATTTAAAAGGTAGAAAACCACATTGGGTGAAACCATTTTTAGTTTGTGAGGTAAAGTTTTCGGAGAAAACTAAAAATGGAATTTTGAGACATCCTGTCTATAAAGGTATAAGACAAGATAAAAATGTTGAAGAAATTGTCCCTCAACCTATTAAGGAAAAAAAATCCTTCGCTTCAAATCCTTCCACACTTTTAGATGTAAATGGAATATCGGTACCAATTTCTAATTTAGAGAAAGTGTATTGGCCAGAAATGGGTTATACAAAATATGACTTGATAGATTACTACTTAAATATTTCCGACTTCATATTACCGTATTTGAAGGATCGTCCTCAAAATTTACACCGCCATCCCAACGGAATTAATGGAGAATCTTTCTATCAAAAGGATAACGATCAGCTACCAAACTGGGTTGAGACAACTAAAATTCATTCCGAATCTTCCCAAAAAAATATTGAATATTTAATTTGTCAAAATCAAGCAACCTTACTCTATATGGCTAACTTGGGATGCATAGAAATAAATCCTTGGAATTCTAAAATTAATAATCTCGAAAATCCGAGTTATACGGTAATCGATTTGGACCCTTCAGCTGAAAATTCATTTGCTGAGGTAATTGAGGTAGCCCAAGTTGCTAAAGAAGTTCTGGACTTATTTAAAATTGAAGGCTATTGCAAAACCTCTGGCTCCTCTGGAATTCATATTTATTTGCCTTTGGATGAACTCTATAGTTATCAGGAAGCAAGAGATTTTACAAAACTGCTTTGCTATTACATTCAAGAGCGTTTGCCAAAACTAACAAGTATGGAGAGAGCTGTAAAAAATAGAAAAGGAAAAATATATCTAGATTACCTGCAAAATAGGCGAGGGCAGACATTAGCTTCAGTATATTGCGTGCGTCCTAAAGTTGGTGCAACAGTTTCAACGCCGATATCTTGGAATGAACTGAAAAAAGGTTTACAATTAGAAGATTTTACTATTAAAACCGTTCCAAAGCGTCTGGAAAAAATAGGTGACATATTTCAAGGAGTATTAGGGCAGGGTATCAATATAGAAAATGCTTTAGGTACAATTTCTGAAAAATAATTTCGAAAAAAAAGTGTCAAGAATTTTCTCGACACCCATTTTCCTAAAAGTTGTTTTTTCTTTATTTAGCTTTCTTATTCTTTGAATTTCTAAAATACAAATAAGCATAGAATCCAACCTGTGCTATTGTAGTTAAAGTAAATATTCTCGAAATTGTTTTACGTGTACTTTTTTTCATAATTTTTTATTTAATATAATAATTTGCTGTCTTTTTTCTGTTAAAGCAACTATAAATTTTGTTTGATTTCAAATGGTTCAATTAGCGCTTCTGTAAGAGCCACCCATTTTAAATTACGTATAGCAATCTTACTTCCTATAACTATTGCTTTGTTTCTAACCAAATCTGTTAACGGTACATCCTTAGAGTTTTCTTGTAGATTGCGTCCGTGAACTTCTGCATAAATACAAGTGCCAATTCTCCTTACTATAAAAGTATTTGTCGATTCTTCTGTATAAAATTGTACAGTTGTGATATCTTCAGATCCTGGTGCACTGCAAGTCCTTATTGTTATCGCAAAAAAAGGACTTTGATAATTATTTAATCCATTTTGCAAATCAATTATTTTTGTCCAATCGCTTCCGTTACCGCTTGGACTTCCAGGACCTGGAATATCAATTTTAATTAAATTATCAATGGCGACGTTTGTGGTAATTTCACTTGTGTTGTAATCTATTAAACTAAAATTCGCATTAACCTCTTCAGAATAAGAATGCCAGTCATTCACTGATTTTAATCTTAAGATTAAATTTTTAAAATTTCTATTTGCCTCATCAATAGAATCGGCACAGATAGTGCTGACAAAGTCATGATAATCTCCCTTATTTTGTATTGGAATTTTGGGGTATAACATAATTTATTGGCTCAATTTACAGTGGTAAAAAATAATTCTTATGTATTATCTTTATAGTCAATACTATCAACATTTTCAGGCAAAATTGAATTTTCCAAAATAGGATTATCATATTTATAAACACTTAGTTCGCCCGATTGTTCGTAATAAGCGTGTTCAACCTCAGATAGATATTTAATTCCATTTTGTCTAAGCAACATTAAAACTTCGTTTTTGTCAATCTCATCTACTTTAAAATTCTTTTCTAAAAGTTTACCATTTGCAACTAACTTAAGAACTGAAGGATGGGTGATTTTTCGCACCTTATTATTTCGGACACTAATATAGACGTAGAGCTTTTGGAAAGCGGCAATTAATGTAATGACAGTTATGGCAACGCTTAAGGGAATTGTAGGATAAAGCATTGCATCCCCTACAGCACTACCCATCGCAATTATTATTAAAACATCGGCACTTCCTAAACCGCCAACAGCACGTTTGCCAATCCATCTAATAATTATTATTGTGTAGGTCATAATTATCACGACTCTAAGCACTATTTCCAAATAAATCATCAGGTCAAAATCGCCTATGAAAATTCGTTGAAAATCAAAAAAATATTCACTTCCTTCGATCATAATGGATTATTTAGAACTTATGGATTTAATGTTCACCTTAAAGTAATCAAATCTAAAAATTTGAATGTTTTTAAATGGATTCAAAAACATTTTAAAATAGCTCATTTGAAACTATATTTACTAAAAATCTTGTTGGTTTGCTAAACGCTTCGACAATTATAATTTGCCGAGTTTCCATTTCTTCAAACTTGGAGGTGTTGCCATTAAAATCGATTCAAATTCTTTGGCTGAGGAAAATTGGGTTTGTTTAAGAATACGTTCTTCAACCGAAAGCTCAAATTTAGCCGAAGTGAAAATCCAAGGTGAAATGACTAAGGTGTCATCCTCAGATTTTTTAATGAAGTAAGTCTCTTCTTTAATCGAAGTATTTATTTCCAATAATCTTTCACAATCTGGTGCTTCATCATTGCAGAGAATTAAAGATAATCTATCGCAGAAACGTAAAAACTCATAATATGCTCTTGCCTTTACATCTGAAAATTTATAGACCTTCAAAATAATTTTTCGCTCAATTTCTTCATTCTCAAAAAATTGAGCTATCTGCTTACTACTATTTTTGTAGTCTGAATAAATAAATTCTAGATGGTACGAAATAAGCAGCCTAATCCACCGAGATTTGTTATTGGCGCTGCTGATTATTTTTTCCATTCTTTCAAGAACTTCTTTCACAGTTGATTTATCTTCCGTAAAATCCAGAGGAACCCCAATCTCAGACAGATAATCTTTTTCTTTAAAATTAAGTTGTCTGTCATCGTGTTCACAAACCGCAATAAGGGTCTCAAACCAATGGGGCGGTCTAAACTCTTCTTTAATTTCATTGGCTATTTTTCCGGCCAATAAACCATGAGCCTGATGAAAAATAATGTGTAAACCTTTTATAGATTTATTTACGATCATGCTATAAATGTAATTATATTGTAACCTTCTGCTAAATTATGAATTGAAACATTTAGTTAGGCATTTTATAAAATATTTTTTTAGCTGATTCAATTTATAAATTAAATTAATATCCTTGATTTTTTTTTTTGACGGGCTTATTAATCTTGTATTAATAACAGAAAATATATTTGAAATTGAGAATGAAGTAAGCTCATTTTACTGTGTTGCAGGTAAGCTTAATTCCGTAGAGAGATCTTCTTCAAAAAATCTTGAACAAAGCTTTAAAGATTAAGATTCCGTTTTCTTGATCGCTTATTCTTCAAAAAATACCGGAATCGATTAAACTTCAAATCATCTGCATCTTTTAATTTACGTTCGCTACAAAATTTGCTAAAACTTGATTCAATATTTAAACTCGTTCAACACTTAGCTTGCATTTTAAGCAAAATTTTGGTAATTGAAATTTTAAATTTAAAAAATTTTAGTCCCATCTTCTAATGATTTAAAATTTTACTATCAATACTAAATATTATTTTTTTTTCATTTTATATATCATCATTATAGCAATAAGGACAAGAAGTAATGTTGTTCAAATTTTCTTATAAATTGTAAAATATTTGTAATTTCACTACCCTTAATCCGAAAAAAAGA
>NC_018013.1:0-272500 GCF_000265385.1 Aequorivita sublithincola DSM 14238 | reverse complement strand
CGCGAAACCCACCACAAGATGAGATTTCTTTAAAGGGCCGTGGGAGACTACCACGTTGATAGGCCATAGGTGTAAGGGCAGTAATGTCCCAGCCGAGTGGTACTAATAGCCCGTAAGCTTATGTACGACGCATCCCTCCATTTCGGTGGAGGGAAGCAACTCTTTTAAGTAAGTAAATTCACTTTTCCCCTATACTTTGTTTCTATATGTCAAGATATTCTCTAGCCTATGGCTAGAAGTTAAGAGTTCAGAGTGCTGAGTTATGACTTTCATAACTCTTAACTCATAACTCCTAACTAAACACTAAGGTGGTTATAGCGACGGGGCTCACCTCTTACCTTTCCGAACAGAGAAGTTAAGCCCGTTTGCGCCGATGGTACTGCAGTTATGTGGAAGAGTAGGTCGCCGCCTTCCTTTAAAGTCCCAATCATTTAATTGATTGGGACTTTTTTTATGGAGTAAACGCTCCCTCAGAAAGTGTTGACAGTTTGAGGTTTTCCTTAAATATTCAATCATTTTATTTTGATACGGTTTTTTTGTAGTCAAGATTAAAAATCTATCCAAGAGTGGAATTTGCCGCTTCACTTTAATAGAGCCATCTTCCTTCATAGACCTCCGTCATCTATTTGATTGAGATTCTTTGATTCAAAAAAAAGATGTATTTGAATAGTCTAGTTACTTGCAAGATAGAGTCAGATTGTAATCCATTTTTTTCGAATCTTAATTTCGAACTCTGTATTTTTTAATTTCAAATGTTCCAATTAGATAGTTATAAAAATGTATTCATGTAGCATTATTTCTAATTCATTTTTTTGAAAAGTGGCATTCTGGTTGCATTTATATTAAAAGAGGTATCCAAATGTAGTATTGAACTATGACACAGACGTGATTAAATTTTCTAGTAAACCAAATATTTTAGAAATCGGATATTTAGTATAAGAGAATTAACTTGTGTTAAAGCATAATTCTATATATCTTAACTACATACAAATAAAGCTATTATGAAAAAAAATACATTTTTGACAAAACTCTTCGCTCTAATATTAATTTTCAGCGTTTGTTTAGTTTATACACAAGAACGCATCGCCGTTATACAAGATTCCCAAGTACGTCTCTTGAATTCTCAAACAGGTGAAATTATTGATCCTTCATTTATAACTCTTGATTCAGGAACTCCCAAAGCTTTGATTCAAGTAGAAGATGAAATTTGGATTACATATCAATTAGCAGATAAAATTGAACGCTACGATCTGGACGGCAATTTAATGTTTAGTATAGATACTGGATTAGATAATATCCGGGGATTGGCTGTTGTTAATGGAAGTGAAGTCTGGGTTTGTAATGCTGGCGACAATAACGGCGCCCCGGGAAATGGAATTATCCGCTTTGATCTTAACGGTAATAATTTGGGATCTTTTTTGGTAACTCCGCAGTCTGATTCGCCATTTGATATTATAGATAACGGAAATGGTGAAGTGTATATTTCCTATATTGCAAGTAACAATATTGATCGACGTGATTATAATGGTGCCTTCCTAGGTAATATTGTGGAACCAGATGTTCTTTCTTTTATTGAACAAATAGAAATAGAGCAACCAGGTGTAATACTTGCTGCTGTGTTTAGTAGTGTAAATGGAGGTAACCAAAATGGGCTTTACCGCATTTCTGAAACAGACGGTTCTGTCATTGATTATTGGAGTGTTGGTGCCTTAAGAGGTGTGGTGAAACTTGGAAGTGGAGAAATTTTATATTCAAGCGGTGCGGGTGTTAGTCGGTTAGACCCAAATACCGGAGTAAGTGTGTTAATTGATGATGCTTCCGCTCAATTTTTTGGAAGATTGAATTTAACTTTAGGTGTTTCAGACTTTAGTGATGCCAATTTCACATATTATCCTAATCCAACAAAAGATTTACTGATATTGAAACATTCTGAAAATATCTCAGAAATCTACATTAGCAATTTATTGGGTCAGAAGATTCTACATTTACAACTCCAAACTCCTAAGGTGGAACTGGATCTGTCACCTTTGGCAAAAGGTATTTATTTAGTAACAGTGAAGATAAATGAAAATGAAAAGACCGTTAAAATTATGAAAGAGTAATATTATATTGAATTATTTTGAAAAGGCCGTCTTTCGAGATAGCCTTTTTAATTTTATAAAATTAAAAAATAGATTTCATTATTGTATTAATACCTCTAAAACAAAGGTAAATAGCTCCGGCACCAGCTACAATTCCGAAGAAAAGGAACACGTAGAACATATAGGTTTCTTTGTTAAGGAAAGACAAGGTGAGTAAATAAGGGCTTAAAAAAAGTAGTGGCAAAGCAAAAGCCATGAATTTAATTCCTTTTTTGAGCAAATCGAAGTCCGTGTGCTTTTTACCCATTTTGAAAATTATTTATTGCGTTGCGAACATTTTTATATTTTTCTAAAAGTGATTGTGCTTCTTTTTCTGAAACGTCCAATTCAGACATAATCATTTTTACACCACGATCTACAAGTTTATTATTGCTCAATTGCATATCAACCATCTTGTTTCCTTTAACTCGCCCCAATTGAATCATTGCTGCGGTAGAAATCATATTAAGAACTAGCTTTTGAGCGGTGCCTGCTTTCATACGTGAACTTCCAGTTACAAATTCTGCCCCGACGGTTACAACTATAGGAAATTGCGCTGTTAGTGCCAATGGACTGCCTTCATTACAAGTTATGCAGCCTGTAGGAATATTACCTTCATTACACTTCTTCAACGCGCCAATTACATAAGGAGTGGTGCCTGAAGCCGCAATGCCAATAACAACATCTTTATCCGAAATATTTTCTTTTTGAAGATCTTCCCAACCTTGATTTTCGGAATCTTCTGCAAATTCAACCGCTTTTCGGATTGCAATATCGCCACCAGCAATTAAACCTACAACCAAATCGTGAGGAACACCGAATGTTGGTGGGCATTCACTTGCGTCTACAATTCCTAATCTGCCGCTAGTTCCAGCGCCAATGTAGAATAACCTTCCTCCGTCTTTCAATTTTTCAACTACTTTTTCAGTAAGTTTTTCTATCTGCGGAAGTGCTTTTTCAACTGAAAAAGCAACAGTTTTATCCTCGTTGTTGATGTTTTGAAGCAATTCAGAAACGCTCATTTTCTCTAAATGATTGTATTTTGAATCGGACTCGGTTGTTTTTATGAAAGACATAGACAAATTTACGATTTACGATTGACGATGTGAGATTTTGGAATAGTGTTTTACTCAACGGTGTAATTAAGTGTAGATATTTCAGAAATCCTAAAATAACCCAAAGGATAATTTTCTGGATTTGTTTGATTCACTATATTTCCACGAACTGTTGCAGGTTGTGTTTCAAAAGGTCCGCCGCCGCCGCCGGTTTGTTGCAAAAGCACAAACATAAAATTGTAAAATGCTTCGTTCACACCATAAAGGTTGAACTGAACTTTATCTCCTGAAGCCAAATCTTCTACCAAATAATAACCGAAAATTGTGTTGCCATTGTAAAACTCATCATTAGAAACGTCTAAAACTCTTCCTCGTTGTGAAAGTCCTTCAAAAAAGTAAAAATTTGTTTCATTGGCTGGATCTGTGAAGAACGCTTTCAATTCAATGTCTTCTCCCGTGAAGCCTCCGTCGTCGCGCTGTTCAACAAATTCTAAAGGTGAAGTTGTGTACAATTGTTCAGTAGCTGTGTAAATTTCATCCTTGTAAATAACTTCTAATTTGTAATCTTTTCCACTTTCTACGGGGAAAGGTGCCGTATAAGTACCATCGTTAAAATATTCTAGATTTACAATATATCCTTCTTCAGTAATTATTCTTACTTCAGCATCATCAACAATAGTATTTTCGTTTCCAAAAAATGGTTTAGTTGTTGTCAACCTCACTCTGGCCTGAACTTGTTCTGATTCAATGGTTTTATTACAATTAGCTTCAATTACCAATCGTGGCGGTGCGTCGTTAAGTTCAACATCAATAACATCTTCGCAAGAAGTTAGAATTCCGAAGAAAATCACTAATAAAAATAACTTCTTCATAGTTTTAAAATTTAAAATTATAGGTAACCGAAGGGATTATCCCGAAAATAGAAAGCCGAACAGCTTCGTTTTGACCAATATCCGTATTTTCACTGAAACTGATTGAAGCTGCGTTTTTTCGGTCGTAAGCGTTGTAAATACTAAAAACCCATTCGCCTTTCCAACGTTTTGTGCTTTCAGGTTTTGGAGTCCAAGTAGCCGAGAGATCTAAACGATGAAATGCAGAAAGACGACTGCTATTGCGAGTTTCATAAACCGGAACTACAACGCCATTATATTCATACTGTCCTTCTGGATAGGTGGTTGGTATTCCAGTTTGGAAGATGAAATTTGCGCCAAACGACCATTTTTTTGAAAGCTCGTATTGCCCAGTTAAAGAGATATCGTGTGTTTTGTCCCAAGCAGAATTGTACCATTCGCCATTGTTTATCCCAGTTTCAATAGCTGTCCTGCCTGGTGTGCGCTGTTCACTTTTTGAAAGGGTATAAGCCAGCCAACCTTGAAATTTCCCTGTTGTCTTTTTGAAAAGAACCTCTAAACCATAAGCTCTTGCCTCACCATTCAGCAGAATTTGTTCTATAGCATCATTGGCTATTAAATCTGCATCATCAACATAATCTAAACGATTTTTCACCTTTTTATAAAAACTTTCCACTTCCAAAGAATAATTTTCAAAATTTCTGAAATAACCCACAGCTACTTGGTCTGCCAACTGTGGTTCAATATATTTTCCACTGGGAGCATAAATATCAAACGGCGTAGGCGAAGTGGTGTTGCTAATTAAGTGAATGTACTGCGCCATCCTATTATAACTGGCTTTTATGGACGAATCATCATTCAATAAATAGGAAATTGAAAAACGCGGCTCCAAATTAGCGAAGGATTTTATGGTTTCGCTTCGGCTGAAAGAAACGGTATCAATCGGTTTTGCTTTTTGGTAAATATCTAAACTTAGGTTGTAATTTATTGGGCTGTCGTTTTCATATAAAAACAATTCATCTTGCCCCAATCGGTTAAAAGTAGAAAGACGAAGCCCTGCTTGAACGGAAATTTTATCTGAGAAATCAATTTCAGCATCAACATAGGCAGCGTTTTCCCAAGCGTATTTATCGGTTAGTTTGAAGGGGTTTATTCCTGAAGTTTCAGTTGTTGGCGTTACATCTCCGGGATTGAAATTGTAGTAAATACTATTGATCCCGTAGCGTAAATCTACGTTGTTTGAAATGTAATTTGTGAAATCATATTTTAAATTGAAGTTTCGAATCCCGCTATCAAAATCAAATTCAACAAATTTCAACTCCAAACCGTAGTAGTAATCTGAATAGATAAGCGAAAGGTTTGAAAATAATTTATCTGAAAAAAGATGATTCCAACGAAGGTTTAAAGTTGTATTTCCGAAGCTATTCGCGAAAGTGTCAGAAATTTCAAAAACATCTCTTCCGAAGTAACCTGATAAAAATAGCCGATTGTTATTGTCAACGTTGTAGCTTAGTTTGGCGTTTAGATCGTAAAAATAGGCCACGTTATCATTGTTAAATAGCGGAAGAAATAAATGTGCATAACTACTACGGCCGCCAATTAAGAAAGAAGCTTCATCTTTTTTTATTGGGCCCTCCAAAAGCAAACGACTTGCAACAAGACCAATTCCGCCGCTTGCGTGATATTCTCGCTTGTTACCATCTTTTTGGTAAATGTCTAATACTGAAGAAATCCGTCCGCCGTAGCGCGCTGGAATTCCTCCTTTGTAAAGCGTCAAATCCTTAATCGCATCTGGATTGAAAACCGAAAAGAAACCAAACAAGTGAGAAGAATTATAAAGTGTAGCTTCATCTAATAAGATTAGGTTTTGATCTGCCGCACCGCCGCGAACGTTGAAACCACTGGCGCCTTCACCTGCACTTGTAACTCCGGGAAGTAAGGTAATGGCTTTTATAACATCAACTTCGCCCAAAACTACAGGAATCTTTTTAATGGTATTTGAAGAAAGCGTATTGGCGCTCATCTGCGAACTGCGAATGTTTAGATTTTCACCATTAGCTTCTATTACAACTTCATCTAGACTTTCTGTATCGGTTGCTAATTCGAAGTCTTTTTTTATGTTTTCTGAAAGGGAAATTTCAACTTTTTGAGTGGCGAAACCAATACTGCTATAATAAATTTCATAATCGCCTTTTGGAAGCGTTATGGAATAATAACCGTACTGATTGGTTACAGTTCCCGTTTGAAGCGAAGGAATAAGTACGTTTACTCCAAAAAGAGTTTCGCCAGAATCTGCTTCGGAAATGGTGCCGCTGATCGTAAATTTTTCCTGTGCGAAAGTTGCGATGCTTCCGAAGAAAAGTAGAAAAAGTATTATTTTTTTCAAATGCTTGTTTTTATGTATAAAAAAACCTTCAGCAGCGCTGAAGGTTTTAAAACGTTTTAGCTTTTACTTTATTTCTGAAAGTATGTTATTAAAAGTTTTACTTGGTCTCATGGCTTCAAAAACTAACTTTTCGGTTGGTTCGTAATAACCGCCAATATCAACTGAATGACCTTGAACGGCTATCAATTCCTGATTTATTTTGGATTCGTTTTCTTTCAATTCTTTAGCTATTGGAGTGAATATTGTTTTCAAATCCTGATCCTTGTCTTGTTTTGAAAGCGCTTCGGCCCAATACATAGCCAAATAAAAATGACTTCCGCGGTTGTCAATTTCGTTTACTTTTCGCGAAGGAGATTTGCTGTTGTCCAAGTATTTTTCCGTTGCTTCATCTAAAGCATCCGCCAAAACTAAGGCTTTTGGATTGTTGTATTTGGTTCCTAAATGTTCCAAAGAAACAGCTAAAGCCAGAAATTCACCTAAAGAATCCCAACGTAAATGGTCTTCTTCTAGAAATTGTTCAACGTGTTTTGGCGCAGAACCACCGGCTCCAGTTTCAAACAAACCGCCACCATTCATTAACGGAACGATGGAAAGCATTTTTGCACTGGTTCCTAATTCCAAAATAGGGAAGAGGTCTGTCAAATAATCACGCAACACATTTCCTGAAACTGAGATAGTGTCTTTGCCAGCTTTTACGCGTTCCAAAGTATATTCGGTCGCTTTTTCTGGGGAAAGAATTTTTATATTCAAACCATTAGTATCGTGCTCTGGAAGATATTTATTTACTTTTTTGATCAGTTCTGCATCGTGTGCACGGTTTTCATCTAGCCAGAAAATTGCAGGATCTCCTGTTGCGCGAGCACGTGATACTGCTAGTTTTACCCAATCTTGAATAGGCAAATCCTTCACTTGGCACATTCTCCAAATGTCACCTTCTTCAACGTTGTGTTCTATTATTACTTTTCCAGAGGCATCTAAAACTTGAACTTTTCCATCTGCTGAAATTTCAAAAGTTTTATCGTGGCTTCCGTATTCTTCTGCTTTTTGAGCCATTAAACCTACGTTTGGCACCGTTCCCATCGTAGTTGGATCAAAGGCTCCATGTTTTTTGCAGAATTCAATCGTGGCTTCGTAAATACCTGCGTAACTACTGTCAGGAATCACAGCTTTAGTGTCGTGGCTTTTTCCATCTGAACCCCACATTTTCCCAGAATTACGGATCATTGAAGGCATAGAGGCATCCACAATAACGTCACTTGGAACGTGAAGGTTAGTAATGCCTTTCTCACTGTTAACCATTGCCAAGTCTGCGTTTTCATCAATTGTTTTTTTAATATCGGCTAGAATTTCGTTTCTTTTTTCAGCGGTTAATTCTGAAAGCTTGTTTTCAAGATCACCAAGGCCGTTATTTGCGTCAACACCTAACTTTTTGAAAGTATCTTCATATTTTTTGAAAAGATCTTCAAAATAAACTTTAACAACATAACCGAAAATAATCGGATCGCTTACCTTCATCATCGTAGCTTTCAAATGCACTGAAAATAGTACTTTCTTTTCTTTGGCATCTTTAACTTGTTCCTCTAAAAAGGAAACCAATGCTTTCTTGCTCATAACCGTAGCGTCGATTATTTCGCCTTTTAATACTCTTAAATTGTCTTTTAAAACAGTTTTATTGCCATCATTTTGAACTAGAACGATACTTAAAGTATCATCTGCAGTCAAAGTCAATGATTTTTCATTGTGAAAGAAATCGCCGTGTTGCATTGTGGCAACGTGGCTTTTGCTATCGCTACTCCAAGCCCCCATACTGTGCGGATGTTTTTTAGCGTAATTTTTTACTGCTTTTGGCGCGCGACGATCACTGTTTCCTTCACGAAGTACTGGATTTACAGCACTTCCTTTAATTTTATCGTATTTAGCTTTTATTTCTTTTTGTTCAGAAGAAGTTGCAGCTTCTGGGTAATCTGGAATATTGAAACCTTTCTTTTGAAGTTCTTCAATTGCTTCATTTAACTGTGGTAAAGAAGCACTGATATTTGGAAGTTTGATTATGTTAGCTTCTGGTTTTTTGGCAAGTTCGCCCAATTCAGCTAAATCGTCGTTTACACGTTGTTCTTCTTTTAAAAACTCAGGAAAAACCGCTAAGATTCTTGTTGCTAGCGAAATGTCCTTGCTTTCAAGTTCTATGTTTGCAGGAGCCGTAAACGCTTCAACAATAGGTAAAAATGAGTGAGTTGCCAAAGCCGGTGCTTCATCGGTTTTAGTATATATAATTTTGGAAGATTTTGTCATTGAATGGTTTTTTGAAACTAAAATATTTTAAATTTTAAAGAATGCAAATATAGCGATTTGTAAGGGGTTTTGAAAGAGGGTTTATGAGTTTAAAAGTTTAGAAGTTGAGTTGTTTAGAATTGAGAAGTTGAGTAGTCGAGCTGATTGATTAGCTTACCACGAATTCACGAATAATTATACATTAGTATTCGTGAATTTGCGGTAAAAAACCAAAAGCATTTAAAACAAGAAAAGCCATATCACTGTATAAATACATTGTGATATGGCTCCTTGTAAAGTAAACTTTTACCAACCAATTCACCGGAGTGAATTCTAAGCAAGGTTATTATATTCTTGCGGTTGTGCTTTACTTACACGGGTTCCGTTTTTGTAATTTCCATCTTCCGTGAGGTTGATACCATTTTCAATAACTGACCCAAAAACTTTTTTTAATCTCAGTACTAATAATCTAAAGATCGTGAGTACTTCAGGCAATTAAAAAAAGCCTATAAAGTGTAGTCTTTTTATTTTTTCTAATCTGGAGACTAACATTCTTGCGAGCGTTAGCTTCGTGAACAATTTGGAAAAAATAGTGTAAAAGAACGTTACTTTAGTTTATCATCTTGGCTGTAACACCATTTTGATACAGCTAATATAGAACGTATAATTGAATTGGCAAGAGGTTGTAACCCTTTAAGAATCCACAGTTTACAAACATCGCTTATCAACAATTGTTCATAAAAAAAGCCCTGCAAATACAGGGCTTTTGAGAGTTTTCAACAAAGAATGAGTTATGAACGTTTTTCTTTGATACGAGCTTTCTTTCCAGTAAGACCTCTAAAGTAGTAAATACGAGCTCTACGCACGCTACCTTTTTTATTGATCTCAATTTTTTGTAGAGCTGGCATATTAAGTGGGAAGATACGTTCCACACCTACAGTACCGCTCATTTTTCGGATTGTAAAAGTTTTGGTAATACCTGTTCCTTTCACTTGGATTACAACACCTCTAAAGAACTGGGTTCTAGTTTTTTCACCTTCACGGATTTCGTAATAGACAGTAATAGTGTCACCAGCTCCGAATTCAGGAAATTCTTTTTTTGTTACAAATTCGTCTTGTACAAATTTTATTAACGCTTCCATTTTGTTAATTTGATAAGGTTTAAATTAAAACAACGTTCGCGGTTCTCGCCAGAGGTTGAATTAAGTGGGTGCAAAAGTAAGTAAATTAAGTAATTTGGCAAGTGATTTTTAATTTAAATGCGCTAAGTAACTTAATTGATAGTTCCTGAGTTAATTTATATCAGGAAATAGACTCCTTTGGAGGGTTTTTAAATTGGATGTACGAATGTGCAATAGGAATTAACGTTATTATTCCTGTAATTATTAGAAATAAAGTTGATGCAGTTTGTTCATTAAATATGAAACAGGAAATTATTATAATGAGGCCGCCAGCTACCCATAATTTTCCTGCAAATCTGTGTGTTGTTTTCCAGATACTTTCATTTTCTAAAGTCCAAGGTGTTCTTATTCCTACAAAGTAATTTGGCTTAATCGTTTTAAAATAATTACCGAGTAACACGAAAAACGCGCCAATAATCATAAATATATAGTTTGGGTTGCCAAGGGATTGTTCCTTTATAGAGTAAATAATAAAAGTGAATAACACTGTTATAAACAAAGCTGTTATCAATCTTATAGTATAGTATTTATTACCCATTGAATCTAATCGTTTCTTGGGGTCAATTTTCGGTATAAAGAGAAATAGTGCATAAAGTACAATGGGTAGAATACCGATAAGTAACAATTCCATCTTGGAGCCATAACGGTTTACTGCACCGTCCATGCCCCATTGTAAAGGCACTTTGGCTGGTAAGCCGTTCCAAACATACGCCAGAAATGAAGCTGGCAAAACCGAAAGTAGGAGCAATTGAAGCTCTTTTTTTAAATTGAATTGCATAATATTTATTTTTTGAGGGTTAGTAGCCAAGTAAAAACATCGTCAAGAATTGTGGTGTTTATTGAATAGTGAATAAACTGTCCTTTTTTTTCACCCGAAATTAAATCTGCCCGTTGCAAAATATCCAAATGATGAGATATACTGGGTTTTGAAATTCTGAAATTGTCCGCTATTTCCCCAGCGGTTAAATCTTCTTTTTTCAGCAGTTCCAGTATTTCCCTTCGGGTGTCATCATTTAATGCTTTGAAAATATCTTTCAAAATTTGTTTAGTTATTTAGACAAATATCTAAATAACTTTTTGAATGTGCAATATTTTTTGAATGAAAAAAAGCGCGCGATAAATCGCGCGCCTACATTATTATATTGAATTGGTTATTTACTTCGTATTAGCAATCCACAAGTTAATTTTATTTTCAAGCAATTGCAATGGAATACAGCCTGTTTCCAAAACCTGATTGTGGAATTCGCCTATTTTAAATTTGTCTCCAAGTTCTTTTTCTGCTTTGTGGCGGAGTTCTAAAATCTTTAATTGGCCAATTTTATAAGCTAATGCTTGTCCAGGATTTGCCATATAGCGTTCTATTTCTGAAACTATTCCGGCTTCTGGTTCGGCTTCGTTTTCTAGACAATATCGAATAGCTTGCTCGCGCGTCCAGCCTTTAGAGTGCATTCCTGTGTCTACAACCAATCTAACTGCTCGGTGCATTTCTGCGTCCAACATTCCGAAATATTGATAGGGATCTGTATAAAGACCGAGTTCTTTTCCAAGGGATTCACTATAAAGTGCCCAACCTTCGCCGTAACCACTGTAGAAAAGCGTTTTGCGAAACATTGGCAATTCGTCATTTTCTTGTGTTAATGAAATTTGGTAATGATGGCCTGGGATGGCTTCGTGTAAAAATAAAGATTCATCGCTGTAAATATTATATTCTGAAGCATTTGGGATTGGAACATAAAAAACTCCAGGACGCGTGCCATCTAAACTGCCAGGATTATACTCGGCACTAGCAGAACTTTCACGAAATTTTTCAGTTTGTTTTACTTCGAAAGTAGTTTTGGGTTTGTGATCGAAAAGTACTTCCAGTTTAGGTTTCATTGTATCGTAAATAGCATAGAAATGATCGATGATTTGTTGTGGTTCCTTGTATGGCATCAACTTTTCATTGGTTCGCACAAAATTGAAGAATGCTTTCAAATCACCTTTAAAACCAATCTGTTCTTTCACCTTTTCCATTTCTGAAGAAATTCGCGCCACTTCGCTTAAACCCAATCGGTGAATTTCATCGGCGGTCATTTCCGTTGTAGTGTACTGTTTTATTTGGTGTTTGTAATATGCTTCTCCGCTTGGTGTATCTGCAATTCCCGTAGTTGTTCTTCCCGCATTTAAATAATCGCCAGCCATAAAATCGTGAAGATTTTGGTATGCTGGAATTATTTTTTCTGAAACCATTTTTGAATAGGCTTCCGTTAGTTGATTTTTGTCTTCATCGGAAAAATTATCAGGGAAATTTTTTACTGGCGAATTGAATAGATTTTTATTCAGATTTGGTTCCGTCATTGCTTTTAATTGTGGAATTACTTTTACAATCAATGATTTTGGAAGCACATAACCTGCTGCCATTCCTTCTTTCATTCGTGTTTCTGCTGAATTTAACCAAACTACATAACCATCCAAACGTTTCAACCAATTGTTGTAATCTTCTACTGTTTTAAAAGGTTGGGCGCTGCTTCCACTTGCCAATTGCCCCATCATTAAATTCACAGTCCACATCTGGTCGATAGGAAAATAAGTGCTGTTCTTGAAAGTAAGCGTTTCCAGATTGATGTTGCATTCCCATAGAAGAATGTCTTTGCTCATCTTTTCAGTTTCGCTTAAAGTGGAATCATCAAACTTTGAAGCTTCTTCTTTATAGTTTGTATAAAAGGTTTTCAATTGCGAAGTATATTCGTCCGAAAGAAAATTCGGAAAACTGTCGTTGTAGCGCGTATCTCCTGAAAATGTTGCGTTTAGCGGGTTTAACTTTAAACCTTCTTGGTAGTAATTGTCGAGCATTTTGTTGAAATCTGCACTCACGGTATTTTCGGTTTTAGTGTTTTCTTTTTCCTTTGATTCGTTTTTGCAGGCGGCGAAAAGAGCTATTGTTAGTAGTATTGTTATTATTTGATTGGTTTTCATTTTGTGTTGGTTTGATTGATTTTGAAGTAATATAATTGCAACGAGTTTATAATAAGCCTAAAATTAAACAATTGTTTTACACATTTCTTTGTATTTTTTTTATTTCATATTCAAATTTCAATACTCTTAAATTCCAAAGCGTTAAAGTTTGCACAGCAGTAATTTCATCATTTTCACAGCTTACGACTAGCTTATCTTTAAATGATTTAATGAATTTAGTCCACAACTGTCCTTTTGAATCCCTGAGCAAAAAATAAAAACCGCTATCACCAATTCTTCGTCCTGAAGATTCTAAAATAAGTTCACCATTAATTCCAACTCTAGGTTTTAAAATGACTATTGCATTTCCGTTCGGTAAAGGGAAAATTGCTTTTATACACGTCTCACCTGATGGAATAGTACAAGTTTCATAAACGCCTGAATATACTACTTGGCCTGTAGTTTTATATGCTCTGAGCCAAATTGTGCGTTTAATTTCATTTTTTGTAGGCTCCAATAAGTGTATTATTTCACTTTTTAACCCTTTCGAGCCCTTCGAATTTTGAATTGGGACATTTAATTGTTCTATTCTATTGCTGAAAATTATTTTTATCAAAAAGCCAAATCCTTTAAAGAATGGATTCCACTTTACTTTTAAATCAAGGTCGTAATTAGATGTGTTTTCATAAAAATCAATGACACTTTGAGATAATGCTTCTAATTCATTTTCAGATAGTTTTAGTTGGTTTATTGATTGAATTAGACCTCTGTCTTTTTTGTGTTTGTCAATAACTAGATGTTCCTTTTTGGCTAATTGCTGAATAAATTTTAAGCCAATACCGTTTGTAGAACCAAAAGGACCTATAAGCCATTTGTGTTCTTCAGCATCAATTTTATTTCCAAAAAGAATAACCCATTTTTGAGTAATCCAATCTTGAAAGGTTTGTTTCCTATTTGGAGTTCCCATTTCTGCTTAAGTCTTTTAAAGGCCTGGAATAAAACCTGTTTGTCCTTTCCACTTGCCAAATTCTGCAATGGGTCTAAATCTTAAAGTTGTAAACTCAAAGTGAAAGTTTTTCCGCTCTCTTTCTTTCATTGCGTTCGCATGCCTTTTAGGTTTTTCAACAGCACTATGTCCGTGAACCATATCGGTCATTTCTTTTTCTGTTTTCCAAATGGAAAATGTTGAAACTGTATTTGGAAATTTTACTGATGCTAATGAAAGAGTAGTTCCTGGATGATCTCGCACTAATTTTTCTACAGGTCTTCCCCAATGAATAAATCTTGGAACTGCAAAAGGTTTCATTCTTGCAATGGTTACTGCAACAACTGGAGAATTCGGCCTCTCTAAGTAATCTTTATATTCAGGTATTTCGAACCCACTAAACTTCCCCCATTCTCTGATAAAAGACAAACGCAAGTGCCAACCTTTTGCTAGTATTCTACCAAAATTGTCTTCTTCCAAAAATGCGTCCAATGCAATTTCGTTTTCCCATTGTATGAAAACGGCTACTTGTCCTATTAAGAGTCTTGAGGTAGATAGAATTGGAGCACCTAAGGTCATTGCAGTCATATATTCTGAGTGAATTAGTCCGTTGGTATTTTTTGAAATTGAATTTGAGAACATTCCCTTTATCGCTTTATAAAAAGGCAACTCAATAAGATGATAAGAGAATACACTCATTTTAATTTATTTTGTAAGTTTTTGATGTTTTACAAATTTCACTCAGTTATTTATGCCATCAGCTACTCCAACAAATCAGGTCTGCGTTCCTGAGTCCGTTTGTAAGCTTGATCTTCACGCCATTCTTCGATTTTTGGAGTATTGCCGCTGGTAAGTATTTCAGGAACTGCCCAACCTTTATATTCTGCAGGACGTGTATAAACGGGTGGCGCTAATAAATCGTCTTGAAAAGAATCTGTCAACGCACTGGTTTCATTGCCCAAAACCCCAGGTATTAAACGAATAACTGCATCGCAAACCAAAGCCGCCGCAAGTTCGCCACCACTCAAAACGAAATCGCCCACAGATATTTCGCGGGTTATAAAATGGTCGCGTACACGCTGGTCCACTCCTTTATAATGTCCGCAGAGAATTATGATGTTTTCTTTCAATGAAAGTTCATTGGCTGCGTGTTGATTGAAAGTCTTTCCATCCGGCGTCATATAGATTATTTCGTCGTAATCACGTTCAGCTTTTAATTCTGAAATGCATTTATCAATAGGTTCAATCATCATCACCATTCCTGCGCCGCCGCCAAACTGGTAATCGTCTATCTGTTTGTAGTTGTTTGTGGACCAATCGCGAAGGTTGTGGGTATGTACTTCTACAATGCCTTTTTCAATAGCGCGTTTTAATATTGAAACTTCAAACGGACTCTGGAGCAATTCCGGAACTACGGTTATTATGTCTATTCGCATTATAGAAAGTCTTTTTTCAGTTTACAGCGGTCTATGGAAGCTTTGGCGCGTTCCAAAGTGGCTTTGTCTAAAGTGTCCATCCCGCATTTTTTATAGAACTCAATGGCTTGGTCCAATTTGCCTTGTTGTTCGTACATTATTGCGTATTCGTTGTAGATAGTGGATTTGGTGATGCCAGGAATATTGATGGCAGTATTGAGCAGTTCTTCTAATTCATCATATTTTCTGAGTGTGGAAAGAAGTACGGCATAGTTATAATAAACGGGTGGATACATCGGGCTTTTTTCTAAACAAAGCTTGTAGAGCGTTTCGCCTTTTTCATATTCCTTAAATTTTACATCGTATAGATAAGCCATATGATTGTATGCCTTTCCAAAATCAGGATCCATATCAATTATTTTTTCAAGTTTGTTGGTGGCTTCGTCAAAAGCGCCATTTTTTATGTCGTTATTGGCTCCATTTAGAAGTTCTTCGAGTTTGGTGAGATGGTCCATTGCAATAAAGTTTGAAATGTAAAAATACGCTAATTGAAACAGATTATACTTCCCAAGTATAATGATTTACGTGATCATCTTTTTTCCAACCCAACTTTTTATAAAGCGTTTGTGCGGGATTGTCAGCGTCAGTTTCAAGGGTAATCCCTCTACAACCTTCTTTTATTCCGAATTGTTTTGCACGCTCCATCAGTGCTTCGCCGACACCTTGTTTTCTAGCTTCTGAAGTTACAAATAGATCGTTTAAAATATAAACGCGTTGCATTGAAACTGAAGAAAAACTAGGATAAAGCTGCGTAAAACCCAGAGCTTTTTCAGAAGAATCTAAGCATAGAAATATTACTGAATCTTGTTTTAAGAACCTATCGTTCAAAAAATTTCTGACTGCGTCGGGGTTTGAAGCTTGTTTGTAAAAAACGCGAAAGCCGTCAAATAATGGAACGAGCTGTTCAAGGTTATAAATTGTAGCTGTAATTACTTTCATATAGTTAGATTGATAAATGCTCGTGATTTTGTTGTAAGGTATTAGAAATTAGAATGTAAGGCTAAATTTTTTTATGATATTTTAAATTTTCGTAAAACAAAAAGTTCTTACGTCCTTTGGCTATACGTCTTATTTAAAAATCAGCCTTTCTTAACTTCGCGTTCCTTTTTGCGCTGTGTCTTACGTTCTTCACGTTCTTTTTTACGGATTTCACGTTTTTGTTCGCGAGTAATTTCACCTTTATCAAAGGCATCTTTATAATTGATATCGTCATCAACTTCGCCTTTAAAAGCTTCGATCCAAGCATTTTCAAAAATATTTTTAACGGTAGGCCAAACGCCGGCTTCCACATTATTCAGATCTCCTTCAAAAGGAACTTTGGTCGCTAAAGTGTCTGTGCCTTGGTTTTTCAAAACAAATTTGAAGATTCCTACAAATCCTTCCCATAAAACATCAAGAAAACTATCGCCTTCACCTATTAATTTAGTGTCGGTGAAAAGTGGTTTTACGTAGCCAATAAGATGACCATCAGCGATGGCGATTTCGCTGTAAATTCCAAATGTACCCTTGTCAAAATCTAAACCGGCATAGTATTTTGTGAAATCGTTTAAAGCCGTAACATCAGCATTTTCAAGTGAAAAAGACAAATCCATATCTGGAATTTCCTTCACAAGATTCATATTTCCTTCCAAAGAAACTTTTCCGTTTCCAATGGAAACACCACTCGCGCGAATGGGCGAGGGGAGAATGCGTCCTTTTTCCACCACGTTTCGCAGGTTGTCCGCAGTTAGCTCGAGTTTGTCTATTTGCAAATCTATATTTGGGTCTGCAGAAAGTTGAACGAATGCAATTTTGCCGTCGTGCACTTCAAAATGGTTAATGTCTATAGGTACGATGTCTGTGAGTGCTTTTGTCCAATCGTCCACATTCGCATCACCGCTTTCCTCTTTCTGGTCTTCAAAAATGTAAACAATTTCGGGACTGGTCATAATTATTTCGCTCACAATTTTTCCTTTGAAAAGTGATTTCCATTCAATGGAAATATCGCTTTTAGGAAAGTTTAAAAACGGAATTTGGCTTTCCGCAGTTCCTTTGTTTAGGTACATTCCATTAATTACATAAGCGCCACGATATAAAGAAATACCTACATCATCAACTTGTCCATAATAGCCAGGAATATCTGCCAAGACCTTATTAATATTGTTTTTCACGAGAATAGGAAGATATAATCTAAATGCAATAAGTAGAATTAAAATTATGATTGGAATAGTATATCGCTTCTTTTTGAAGCCTCTCCTAGTTTTATTTTCTGACATTATATTATTAAAATTAATTTTAACAAATTTGATAGAATGCAGGCAAATTTTCAGTTAATGAAGTCATAAAAATTGATACAAAGCTATTTATATGAAGCGAAAAATGTTCAGAAAAAAGATATATATCGCTACCTTAATGTAGTGTTCTTGAAAAAATCATACCTTTAAACTCTCCAAAAAAATGTATACCATGAAATCACAAAATTTAGGTCCCAACACCATTTGCACTCATGTTGGTGAAGTTGAAGACAAGCAGTTTAAAGGCGCTATTTCACCATTATTTATGTCTAGCAGTTATGCTTATGAAGATGTGGACGTAAAGCGTTATCCGCGTTACTTCAACACGCCAAACCAGGAAGCGCTTTGCAAAAAAATAGCGATGCTAGAAAAAAGTGAAGCCGCCCTTATCTTCGGAAGCGGAATGGCAGCTGTGAGCACTACAATGTTGGCGTTTTTGCACAAAGGCGATCACGTGGTTCTTCCGCAGACTTTATATGGTGGAACGTATAATTTTGTAGTTGAAGAATTTCATAAATTCGGAATTGAATATTCCTTTGCTGAAGGTTTTTCGGAAGCAGATTTTTCTGAAAAAATTCAAAAGAATACCAAAGTTATTTTTGTTGAAACGCCTTCCAATCCATTAATGCGAATTACAGATTTGGAAATGATTTCAAAAATAGCAAAACAACACGGCATCGTAACGATGATAGACAATACGTTTGCTTCACCTATAAATCAAACCCCAGCAGATTTCGGAATTGATATTATGATTCACAGCGCTACCAAATATATGGGTGGTCATAGTGATATTTGTGCGGGAGCAGTAGCTGCAAGTGAAGAACAAATAAAAATAATCTGGAATCTTGCCAAAAACCTAGGTGGAAGCCTTAGTGATTATACAGTTTGGCTTTTGGAACGAAGTATGAAAACTATGGTACTTCGCGTAAAAGCACAAAACAAAAACGCTAAAAAAATGGCGAAATGGTTAGAAAAACATCCTTTGGTTGAGAAAGTTTATTATCCTGGATTAAAGAGTCACCCAGAACACGAACTTGCAAAAAAGCAAATGAATGGTTACACTGGAATGCTTTCTTTCGAAATAAATGAATCTTTGAATGTTGGAGATTTCTTGAAAGGTTTAAAAATGATAAAACCATCAATGAGTTTGGCGGGAGTGGAATCTACTATTCTTTCGCCAGCAAAAACCTCTCACGGTTTATTAACTTCGGAAGCACGAAAAGAACAAGGAATAAGTGATGGCTTATTGCGATTTTCAGTTGGAATTGAAGAAGTAGAAGATATTATAGCCGATTTGGAAGAAGCTTTTCAATCGGTTTCAAAAATGGAAAAAATTTAAAATAGATTATGAAAATTGATATACTCGCCATTGGCGCTCACCCAGACGATGTGGAATTGGGCTGTTCAGCAACTTTGGCAAAAGAAATAAGTAACGGAAAAAAAGTAGGGCTTTTAGACCTAACTCGTGGCGAACTTGGAACCCGAGGCACGGCTGAAATTCGCGATCAAGAAGCTGCAAACGCCGCAGAAATTTTAGGCGTAAAGTTTCGACATAATTTGGAGTTTTCGGATGGATTTATAGTAAACAACGCCGCCTCTAAACTTGAAATAATCAAAATCATCAGAAAATACCAGCCAGATATGGTGCTTTGCAATGCAATTGACGATCGCCATATTGATCACGGAATGGCGAGTAAGCTAGTTAGTGACGCCTGCTTTTTAAGCGGTTTACAAAAAATTGAAACCATTCTTGAAGGCAATCATCAAAAGGCTTGGCGCCCTAAATATGTTTATCATTACATTCAATGGAAAAACATTGAACCAGATTTTGTTGTAGACGTAACTGGATTTATGGACCAAAAGTTGGAAGCAGTTTTTGCTTATAAAAGCCAATTCCATAAAAGAGAAGCAGATGAACCGGAAACGCCGATTTCTTCAACTAATTTTAGAGATAGCATAACATACAGAGCTCAGGATTTGGGAAGACTTATAGGCACCGAATATGCCGAAGGTTTTACAGTAGAACGCTTTCCAGCAGTAGATTCGATTTTCGATTTAATTTAAATCTTTACGCAATAAAGACGAAATTTAAAATTTAAGAAAAATCTTGAAGAAGGTTGTTGCGCAACCGTAAGATTTGATTTATATTTGCGTCCGCTTAGCGAAGTTGTGTTTTAAAGCACAGCAAAATGGTGGTTGTAGCTCAGCTGGTTAGAGCATCGGTTTGTGGTACCGAGGGTCGCCGGTTCGAACCCGGTCTTCCACCCAAGACAAGAGCTTCTCAGAAATGGGAAGCTTTTTTTGTTTTCGAAATCTTTGGTTTTTAGTTTCTTGTTTCAGGTTTTGTGCGTTTAGCCAACCATTTAGACTCGTTTCCAATGTCGTGGGTCAAACCGTCGTGGTTCGTGATTCACTTCAGTCGTGATTCATGATTCCCTTCAAACCTGTTTCTTTTGTTTTTTATCTACCGCAATTCTTTGGTCACGGTTGGCTATTTCCCAAGCGGTGTAAAATATAAGCTGAGCGCGTTTTGCCATTAAATCGTATTCAATTTTATCTGGTGTGTCCGTCATTTTGTGGTAATCTTCGTGAACACCGTTGAAGTAGAAAATAATAGGAACATCGTTTTTTGCAAAATTATAATGATCACTTCGGTAGTAAAAACGGTTTGGATCATTGGGATCGTCATATTTATAATCCAGTTCCAACTTTGTGTATTTATTGTTTACTTCAGTTGAAACATCTTGTAATTCCTGACTTAACATATTACTTCCAATTAAATAAAGATAGTTTGGATTGTCCTTTTTGTCGGGATCAACTCTTCCAATCATATCTATATTAAGATCGCAAACGGTATTTGCCAAAGGAAATAACGGGTTTTCGGTATAATATCTAGAACCGTATAGCCCAATTTCTTCCCCAGTAACGTGTAGAAAAAGAATAGAACGTTTTGGTCCATTTCCATCTTTTACCGCTTGCTGGAAGGCTTGCGCTATTTCCAAAATTGAAACTGTGCCGCTACCATCATCATCTGCTCCATTGAAAACATTTCCTTCTTTATCGGTACCAACGTGATCTAAATGTGCTGAAATGACAATAATTTCTTCAGGTTTTTCAGAGCCTTTTATAAAAGCCACCACATTTTCAGACGGTTGTGCATCCCGTCTTCCAGCGAAAAAGCTAGCAGAAATATTTTGAAAATAATTGTCCGTTCCTGGTGCTTCTTCAATGCCTTCTTTCACATAAAAATCACGTATGTAATTGGAAGCCATATACTGACCTTTAGTACCAGTCATGCGGCCTTCCATTTCATCACCTGCGTAAATGTATAAATGCTTTTTAAGAGCGTTGGCAGTTATTGTATTTGCGTAATCAACGTTTGTTTTTTTCGAACCGACTTGATTTTGTGTAGCATTGCAACAAACAAAAAGAGGTGAAAAAATTAAAAAAAGGATAATTTTCATATAATGGAAATACTAAATATTATTCAAAAGAAACAAGTTCATAATCTTCAGGAGACAAACCGCCTTCACCTGTTTTTTTATAAGTCATTGTATGGACTTTTACAATTTCATTACCCTCACGGTCTTGAGATTTTATTGTTATTTTCACTAAATAACTTGTACCGATTGAAGCTTCTCCAGTTTCCATTTCTGTAACTTCAATGTTTTCATTATTGAAACTAGTGCCTTCTGGAAGCTGCAATTTTTCAATGGCATCTTTTTTGGAAAGTTCGCGAACTACATCTTCTTGTTTTCCTTCCGTAGAGCAAGAAACCACTAATAATGTAAGTAAAATAAAAGCTAATTTTTTCATGATTATATAGTTATGTTAAAGGGTAAAGATAAAATAACTTGAATGTCTTAATGCAAAAGTTTTGTGAAAATAGGCACTTTCAATATTTCTTCTTAAAACTTTAGTGCTTACAATCATTATATTTGCTGAAAACAGAAAACGATGAAAGTTGAACAAATTTATACAGGTTGCCTATCTCAAGGGGCTTACTACATAGAAAGCAATGGTGAAGCTGCAATTATTGATCCTTTGCGTGAAACAAAGCCTTATTTAGAGCGTGCTGAAAGAGATGGCGCAAAAATTAAATATATTTTTGAAACCCATTTTCACGCAGATTTCGTGAGCGGACATTTAACATTAGCACAGCAAACTGGTGCTTCCATTGTTTACGGACCACACGCAAATCCAACTTTTGAAGTGCTTCTGGCCAAAGATGAAGAAGTTTATAAATTGGGTGATGTTACAATCACAGCTATTCATACACCAGGTCATACTATGGAAAGTACGACGTATTTATTGAAAGATGAAAACGGAAAAGACTACGCAATTTTTAGTGGCGACACCTTGTTTTTGGGTGATGTAGGTCGTCCAGATTTAGCCCAAAAAGCAAATGAAATTACGCAGGAAGATTTAGCTGGAATTTTGTTTGATAGCCTTCGAAATAAAATAATGCCTTTGGCAGATGATGTTATAGTTTATCCTGCACACGGTGCCGGTTCTGCCTGCGGAAAAAATATGATGAAGGAAACCGTTGATACTTTGGGCAATCAAAAAAAGATGAATTATGCTTTGCGGGCAGATATGACTCGCGAAGAATTTATAAAAGAAGTAACGGATGGTTTAGCACCGCTGCCACTCTATTTTCCGATGAATGTGAAAATGAACCGCGAAGGTTATACAAACTTTGATGAAGTTATGGCGCAAGGAACAACTCCCTTGGACCCAAATACTTTTGAAAATATAGCAAATGAAACTGGAGCAATTGTTCTAGATGTTCGCAACCAGATTGAATTTATAGATGGGCACATTCCACGTTCCATTTTTATTGGTTTGGATGGCGGTTTTGCGCCTTGGGTTGGTGCTTTGTTGGCAGATGTGGAACAAAAAATACTTTTAGTTGTTTCTCCAAGAAGAGAAGAAGAAGCAATTACACGATTATCCAGAGTTGGTTTTGATAGAACGCTTGGTTATTTGCAGGGCGGAATTGAAGCCTGGATAGAAGCTGGAAAAGAAATCGATACTTTAGAATCTGTTGACGCCGAAACCTTAAAGCAGGAAATGGAAAACAACGTTCCAATCTTTGATGTTCGTAACGACGGCGAATTTTCCAACGAACATATTCCAGGGGCGACTCACGCACCACTTGGTTTTCTTAACAATCATTTGAATGATTTTCCGCAGAACGAAAAATTTTATGTGCATTGTGCAGGTGGCTATCGTTCGGTAATTGCGGCTTCAATATTAAAGAGTCGCGGAATTCATAATGTTGTGGATGTTGCAGGAGGTTTTGCAGCAATTAAAAATGCGGGTATTCCTGTTGAAAACTAATTATAACCCAATACTCTTAGACTTTTAAATAATGGAGGTATAAATTATATTTGGCGCTCAAAACTTTTTACAAATTATCTATGAAACGTTTTAAAACGATGAATATTCTTGCATTCCATAGTGCTGCCTAAAAACTTGTCTTTCTAATTAAACTAAATATTATACACACATGAAAAAAATTACATTAACAATCTTATTGATTGCAACAACGATGCTTTTGCAGGCGCAAGCTATTTTTATTAATGAATTACATTACGATAATGCTGGATCGGATGTTGCTGAAGGATTTGAAATTGCTGGTCCTGCGGGAACAGATTTATCCGGCTGGAAAGTTGAATTGTACAACGGTTCCAATGGTACAGATTATGGAACTATAAACCTATCGGGAACAATTCCAGATGAAGGTGCAGGATTTGGAACAGTTTGGTTTTTAAGTTCTGGCATGCAAAATGGAGCTCCAGATGGTTTAGCGTTGATTGATGCTGGAAACACTGTAATCCAGTTTTTGAGTTATGAAGGTTCTTTTGCAGCTACTTCGGGAGCAGCAAACGGAATGACTTCAACGGATATTGGAGTTTCAGAACCTAGTTCTACGCCAGTTGGTGAATCACTTCAACTTATGGGCACAGGCAGTCTTTATACAGATTTTACTTGGAGCGGTCCAGTAGTTGGTTCGTCAGGTCTTATCAATGCAGGACAAACCTTTGCGGGTTCTGGCTCTGGTTCTAGTCCAATGATTTCTTGCCCAGCAGATATTACTGTAAACAATGTTACTGGAACCTGTGGTGCAGCAGTGAGCTTTGTTGGTCTAGCTATGGATGCTGAAGACGGAGACATTTCTTCATTAATTGTGGCAACACCTGCAAGCGGAAGTACTTTCCCAGTTGGCGTTAATACTGTAACGCTTTCAGTAACTGATAGTGATAATAACAATTCAACTTGTCAATTTTTGATAACCGTTATTGATAATGAAGCTCCTGTAGCTATTTGCCAAAATATTACCGTTGAACTTGACCCGATAACAGGAATGGTTACAGTTGCCCCGTCTGAAGTTGATAACGGTTCTTCAGATCTTTGTGGCGCTGTTTCTTTGAGTTTGGATGTTTCAACTTTCGATTGTTCTATGGTAGGCGCTAACTCTGTAACACTTACAGTTACTGACGCTGCTGGAAATTCTTCAAATTGTTCCGCCACAGTTACTGTGCAGGACACTACCGCGCCAATAATTACCTGTCTTGGCGAAGCATCTGGCGCTTCAGTTTTTATAAATGAAATTCATTACGATAATGCAGGAACAGACGAAGACGAAGGCGTAGAAGTTGCTGGTCCTTCAGGTACGGTTTTAAGTACTTATTCATTGGTTTTTTATAATGGAAGCGGAGGTACTGAGTACAATACGGTGAATTTAAGCGGAACTATTGATGATGAAGGCAATGGTTTTGGTGCCGTAAACTTTGAAATAGCGGGTATTCAAAATGGTTCGCCAGATGCGATCGCTTTAGTGAATAATGGAAATGTTATTCAGTTTTTGAGCTACGAAGGAAGCTTAACGGCAGTAGATGGCGTTGCAGCTGGTCTAACTTCAACAGATATTGGTGTTTCAGAACCAAATAGTACTCCAATTGGCGAATCTTTGCAATTAAGCGGAACAGGTACTTTCTATCCAGATTTTACTTGGAATTCACCAACTGCAGCGACTCCAGGAACCTTAAACGTAGGGCAAACGTATGTTGTCCCAACTTCTTCCTCAGTAGATGTTTTTCTTGATGCTAACGGAATGGCGAGTATAGACCCTAACACACTTTTACAGAGTGTGGAGGAAGCTTGTAACTATACAACTACTGTAAACGGTAATACCACAGCAGATTTTACTTGTTCAGATTTAGGTGAAAAGCTTGTTGAAGTTACGGTTACGGACGACAGTGGAAATGCTGCGACTTGTTTTGCAACAGTTAATGTTATTGACAACATTGCTCCTGTAATTACTTGTGGAACAAATCCAACAGTTTCAGAAACAGAAGATTTTGAAGGAACTACCGTTCCTGCAGGATGGTCTACTGAGATTCTAGCTGGAGTTGCAGATTGGACCTTTGGTTCTGGCGCAATGCCTACTGGTGATGATTTCACATCCAACGCAGCAATCTTTAATGATGACGCAGCTGGTAGTGGACAAACCAATAAAGTTTCCTTATCTTCTCCAGTATACGGCCTTACAGACGCAACCAATGTATTGGTTGGCTATGATGTTGCTTTCCAGGAATCTGGAGACCAAACATTCACTGTTGAGGTTTATGATGGAACAGCTTGGCAACAAATAGCACTTTACGATGCAGATTTGGTTCCAAACATCCAAACGGAGTCAATTGATGCTTCTGCTTTTGCAAATGCAGCGTTCCAAGTTCGTTGGACTTTTGACGATCTTGGCGGTTGGGGCTGGGCAGCTGGCGTAGATAATTTTGATCTTAGCTATGAACTTGCTGGAACAGGCAATGTTGTAGAAGTTGAGCTTGGACCTGATGGAACTACAACCATCGATCCTTATAGCCTTCTTTCTGATATAGTTGAAGCTTGTGGAATTAGCACCATCGCAGTAGATGTAACCACAGTTAGCTGTGCAGATATTGGAACTCCAATAATGATTACCGTGTTTGTAAGTGATGCTAGTGGCAACATTGCCTCTTGTACTGCCGAAGTAAATGTGGTAGACAAACTTGCTCCAGTAATTACCTGCCCAGCAGATCAAACTGTTGATCCAGGAGCTGGTGGCTTGTTCTACATCTTGCCAGACTATTTTGCAACTGGCGAAGCTACAGCTGTTGACAACTGTACCGACCCAGTAACCATCACAAGCCAGTCTCCAGCAGTGGGAACTCCGCTTCCTGATGGAACACACACCATTACACTAACTGCCGAGGATGAATACGGAAACGTTTCTACTTGTAGTTTTGTACTTACTGTGGAAACCACAATTGGTGTTGGTAAAAACTCATTGGACAAAGGTTTGGCATTATATCCAAACCCAGCGAGCAATGTGGTTAACCTTGTGAACAAGACCAACATTTCTTTAGAGAAAATGATGATCTATGACATAAACGGAAAACTAGTAAACACAACAGACCTTCGCACAATGCAAGGTGAAAAAGCAGTAGATGTTTCATCACTTGCTTCTGGCGTTTATGTAGTTCAGATAATTGGTAACAACGCAAGCACTGTGAAACGCTTGATTAAAGAGTAAGTAAGAGTAAATTCCTTAAAATTCTAGATTAAGGAAAACATCGTTTAGTCCTAAATAACCGATACAGATTATTAAAGGATTAAATTTATTAATCAAACCTGAACAATGACCTCATTGTTCAGGTTTTTTGATTTGTATTATTTTCTTTTCAATATGTTTTGTTGGTGTATTTGTATTACTATCAATATATGATTTGACAAATGTGGTCTCACATTGTTGTATATTTTTATAGTAAGTTTCTGCTTTATGCCAAAGTCCTTGACGTTTTTCGCTATGTCAAATTCTTGTTTTAAAACTCCATTTATTCGCTTTGCTATTGCATTTTCGTAGGTATCATATAAAAGGTACTGTCTTTATAGGAAGCCTCTTTCTTTATGCTCAATAATGAGTTTTTCACCCTAATTATTGAAAACTCTTAAAGTTCAGAATCCTTACCTATTTATAAAGTGCTATTAATCAGGTGTAAAATTCATTTTGTTAAACTTTTCTGAAAAAAGATTAAACAAAATAGTTTGTTTTGTAGTTTTACTCAAACTAAAAATCATTTATCATGAAAAAAGTACTACCAATTCTCGCAATTGCTTTATTCACATTAAGTTCGATTGCACAAACAGCACGTGTCCAAGTGATACACAACTCATCCGATGCGGCTGCATCAACCGTTGATGTTTACATAAATGGCAACCTTGCCTTAGACGATTTTGCTTTTAGAACAGCAACTCCGTTTTTAGATCTTCCGGCAGGTGTTCAAATTGAAATAGCTGTAGCTCCAGGAAACAGCACAAGTGTGGGCGACGCGATAATAACGGTTCCTGTTACACTTACGGCAAATGAAAAATATGTGGTTGTCGCAGACGGTATAGCAAGCCCAACAGGATACAATCCTGCGCCACCTTTAACACTGCAAGTTTTCCCGATGGCTCGTGAAATGGCTTCAAATTCTGCGAACGTAGATGTTTTAGTACATCACGGTTCTACAGACGCTCCAACTGTTGACGTTGTTGAAACTGGCGCTGGCGCTGGAACTATTGTTGACAATATTTCATACTCAGAATTTCAAGGATATTTGGAACTTCCAACCGCAGATTATGTTCTTGATGTAACCGATGCAACTGGTGCGGTTACTGTTGCTAGATATCAAGCTCCATTGGCAACTTTAGGATTGGACGGTGCAGCTCTAACAGTTTTAGCTTCTGGATTTTTAGATCCTTCGCAAAATTCAAATGGTCCTGCTTTTGGATTGTACGTTGCAAGCCCTTTAGGTGGTGCATTATTAGCTCTTCCAGTTGTTCCTCTTAGCGTTTCTGACTTTGATGTCTCTAATTTTTCGATATATCCAAATCCTACTTCTGAAAAGTTAAACATTAACACGAATGGCATAGACCTAAGCCAATATTCTATGATAATTTCAGATATGTTGGGACGCCAAATTTCTAAAGGCGTAACTAATAGTGACAACAGTATAATTGTGAGTAATTTAAATAAAGGAATTTATAATCTTACTATTTTAGATGGTAATAGCGTAATTGCAAATAAGAAGTTTGTTAAGAATTAATGTTGTTTTTGATTAATTTGGTTAAATCGAAAGCCCTGAAAACATAATGTTTTCAGGGCTTTTTTCTTGCCATTTTTCTTCTTCATTGTATTATTCTACCTTATCGGCAAGGTCTTCTAAAGTTTTCACTTTAGACAATGTATTGTGAATTTCTGAAGCTTGCTTTTGGACAACATTAGCTACGTTCGGAGGGAAGTTTTCATTTTTTAACTTGTTTTCATATTCATCCCAACTTGCCTTTTCACCTCTAATGCATTCTTCCAGAACGGCTTCGTCTTCATTACCCGTTACTGCACTTTTAATGTCTATCCAAGTACGGTGAAGATCTCCTGTGAAACTACCGCTATCTTTTGGCGTTTCGTTTAGGTTTCTAATTTCTTGTGTAAGCTCATTAGTAAAACGGCCTCTTTGAGCAGCTTGTTGCTGTAAAAATGATTTTAACCTTGTGTTTTTGGCGTCCTTCATTGCCTTAGTAAAACCTTTTTCAGCATCATAATTTTTTTCTAACAACTCTTGTAAATTGTTTACCAATTTATCGTGGTTGTGCTCTTTTGCTTCTTCATTTGTAGTTTTCATAGTTTTTTGTTTTAATTTTTTTCTAAAGGTACACTGGTAGTTCAAAAAAAGTTCTTATCAATTTCACAATTGAGAAGTGTTTAACGATAAGTGTTAAGGAATTTTTGATTTGAAGAAAATTGCAAATAATAACCAATAGCAATTCAGTAAAAATGGCATGCTTTCAGTATCTTTCAATAAAAAAACTATGGATATACGTTCAAACGAGCCTTATTGGCTTATAGTTAATTCCCTTCCTCAAAGTTATCCTTCATTGCAAAAATCAATTTCTTCGGAAGTATTGGTTATTGGTGCAGGTATAACTGGCGCTCTTACGGCTTATAAACTTATTGAAGAAGGCAAAAAGGTGATAATGGTGGATCGTCGTGATATCTGCAACGGAAGTACCGCCGCAAGCACTTCAATGCTTCAATATGAAATTGATGTGCCGCTTCATAAATTGATTGAACAAGTTGGACTTACTTGCGCAGTATCAAGCTATCAAAATTGTGAAAAAGCAATCAAGGAACTAAAAAAAGTTGCAACTAAAGTCAAGAGCTCTTGTGATTTTGAATATAAGAAGAGTGTTTATTTCACTTCCTCTAAAAAAGATATTTCGTTTTTGAAAGATGAATTTGAAGCGAGACAAGAACATGGTTTTAAGGTGAAATGGCTCTTGAAAGATGAATTACAAGATCTTGGTTTAAAAGCATTCGCTGCCATAGAATCACAATCTGGTGCTATTATGGATGTCTATAAATTAGCAAATGACATCTTAAAATACTGTAGTAAGAAAGGTTTAGAGATTTATGACAGAACAGAAATTGAAGAGATAAAAACGAATAAGGAGAAAACAATAGCCAAGACAAAAAGTGGTTTAACGATTGAAGTAGATCACGTTGTACATTGCACAGGCTATGAGAGCACCGAAACTGTTAAAGAAAATATTGTAAATCTAAAAAGCACTTTTGCCTTGGCTTCCGAAGCTTATGAAACACTTCCTCAGGCTTTCAAAAAACATATTTATTGGAATACCGATGCTCCTTATTTATATTTTAGAAGCACAGAAGATGGACGCATTGTAATGGGCGGTGGCGACCGAGATTTTAAAAATGCAACACGCCGCGATGCGTTGCTTCCCAAGAAAGAAAGAGAACTTGCCAAAAAGTTTCAAAAATGTTTTCCCGAAATACCTTTTATAGCAGATTATTCGTGGGCTGGTACTTTTGGCGAAACAAAAGACGGATTGCCTTATTTTGGAAAAACTGATCCTCAAAAGAACGAACATTATATATTGGGTTTTGGCGGAAATGGTATCACTTTTAGCGCAATGGGAATGGATGCAATAATTCATTCCATCAATAAAACCCCGCATCCATATCTTGAATATTATAAATTCAACAGATAAATTTTAATTAAAATCAAAACATAATAATGGAAAAATGGTTCGAATCGTCCCCGACATCACTTATAGCAATTGTATTAACGACTATTGGAATTTATATAGCCACAATAGTTTTCACAAGACTTGCTGGTAAACGTAGCTTTTCAAAAATGAGCAGTTTTGATTTTGCGATGACAGTAGCTATAGGCTCTCTTATTGCAACGACGGTGCTTTCAAAGTCAGTAAGTTTATTGGAAGGTGTTGTGGGGTTGGCTGCAGTTTATTTACTTCAGATTTTTTTGGCTGTTTTGAGGAGATTTGATGTCGTTGAAAAAATAGTAGATAATCAGCCGTTGCTATTAATGGACGGTCAAAACATTTTACACACTAACCTGAGGAAGGCGAGAGTTACTGAAGCGGATTTACGCTCCAAACTGAGAGAAGCAAATATTTTGGAACTATCGCAAGTTCGTGCTGTAATTTTTGAATGTACCGGTGATATTGCCGTTCTACACAGCAAAGATGAAAACGTAAAAGTAGAAGATTGGTTGCTTAAAGGAGTTAACAGATAGATGTTAATTCTCTTTTAAAAATTTTAATGGCGGTTTAAAGTTGTGTACCTTATAGATTGAACAAAAAAAATAAAAGTTATGGACAAGGATGATAAAAACGTAATACCAGAAAAACAATCTAAAAAAGAACAAGCAATCAATAAAAGCGCTACACACGGAAAGGAAATTAATCCTCAAGTAAAACAAAAGCAGGAAAAACACCAACCTCGAGATACCGCTTAAAAGAACCTTTTTCTAAAAATTTAAACTTGACAGATTTTAAAATTTGTCAAGTTTTTTTGTGGAAAAAAGTCATTTTCAAACTGAAATTATTTCGGCATATTCTTTTGATCCATAAAAAGCATATTCCAACGATGGCCGTCCAAATCGCTAAAAGCGAAACCGTACATCCATCCTTGAATTGTTTGCGGTTTGCTGAAAATAGTTCCTCTGGCTTTCTTTACTTTTTCGGCCATTTCATCAACTTCTTTTTCGCTTTCAGCATCAAAGGAAATCATTAATTCTGTTGCTTTTGAAGCATCTGAAACCTTGTTCTGAACAACGTTTTCAAACATTTTTTCTTCAAAAAACATAATAGGCATTGTGGCTTTCCAGACCACAAGGGCCGTCATAGTATCTGTTTCGCGTTCGGTTTTGAAAGAGAAACCTATTTCAGTGAAAAACTTTTTTGACCGCTTTAAATCTTTTACGGGAAGGTTGAGCCAATATTCTTTAATCATAATTGATTGGTTTTAAATTATTTTAATCACAATTTACTTCTTCCAAAGGCATAAGATAATTGAAGTTGAATTTTGTTTTCTTCTTAAACTTTATTTTCCCAGCTACTTGTTCCAATTCGCCATAACCTTCTACAAGTTTGTTTTCTTTCTTGATGAAAATAAGCTCCCTGACTGAAACTGAACCTTCAGATTCAAATGTGTAGTCCGCTTTTAAAGTGTCTCCAACCATGATTCCTTCAAAAGTGCCATCGTTTTTGTCTTTTTCGAAGTAATTATAGCTTAAAGTTCCTGCAACATCATCGTTCATTTTTTCCATTTGGAGCAAAACGGTATCTTTTTCTGAAACATAGCGATAGCAAGCTATTTCAGGAGGATTCACATCGCTTTCCATTATATCTCCATCTTCTGGAGACACAACTTCAGGATCTTCATTTTTGGTTTCGTTTTTGCAAGAAGTGATTGCAATAGAACCAATGGCGGCAAAAATTAAAAGATATTTTTTCATATTCGTTTTGAATTTTGGGATTTATAAAATTAAACAACTGGCTACTCAAGCCTTTGAAACTTAAAGATATTTTAACAGTTTCCGAAGATTATTTATGAAATCCGTTTCAAAATTTTTCTAGCTCTTGCTTGATATCCAGCACTTTTATTTGGGGCATTTTCAGTTAGAATGTTTCTTAATTCGGGGTAAATCCATTTCTTGTCTTTATCTCTTCCTAGATAATAAAGACATTGCATCGCGGGAGCTTGGCAAGCAACCTTCTGGTCCGTTATTAGCCAATCGAAACAACACTCGGTAATACACTGTCTTTCGTTTTTATTTAAGACACTATAAAATATACCAAAACCATACATAAAATGATAATGGCAAAGCATTTCACAAATTTTTGCACAGGAACGCAGCGCAGAATCATTTTTTATATTGGGAAGCTGCTCAAAAAATAAGTGCATATATTTAAAGAAGTTCTTTGCTTTATGCTCGCAGATAATCTCCAAAATCCAAGCAGATTGAACTAAAAGTTCACTTTCTTCTGTAAAACACCATTGAAGTGTTTCACGAACAAAATGAGGTTTTTTGGTTATCCAATAGGCAATTTCGAGCCTCTTTTCACGACTGCTGTCAACCTCCATCAATTTTTCTTTTAAATCTTCGGGAAGCATAATTCATTATTTTAAAAGTTCAACAACCTTTGGAATCCCTGTTGAGGCATTTTCGGCAAAAACAGTAATTCTTTTGCTTTTTGAAATGCTTGGTTTTGGGTCAACGAAATAAATATGCGCGTTTTCCTTCGCATATTGCATCAAACCTGCCGCGGGATAGACTTGCATTGAAGTTCCAACAATAATTACTACATCTGCCTTTTCAACAATCTCTGCAGCCACTTCTATCATTGGCACCATTTCGCCAAACCAAACAATGTGTGGGCGCAGTTGATGGTTGTGCTCGCAGAAATCGCCTAAGTTTAAATCTTTTTTCCTGTCGAATATTAGGTCTTCGTCAAACGTACTTCGCGCTTTTAAAAGTTCTCCGTGAAGGTGAATTACATTCGTACTTCCAGCCCGTTCGTGTAAATCGTCCACATTTTGAGTTATTATAGTAACATCGTAAAGTTTTTCAAGTTCCGCCAAAGCAAAATGTGCGGCATTTGGTTGAACCGTCAATAATTCTTTACGACGTTGATTGTAAAAATCCAATACCAAAGCTGGATTACGTGCAAAACCTTCAGGCGAGGCAACTTCCATCACATCGTGGTCTTCCCAGAGTCCGTTGCTATCTCTAAAAGTTTTTATCCCGCTTTCGGCGCTAACTCCAGCTCCTGTTAGTACTGCAATTTTCATTATTTGCTTATTTGTTACTAAGTTATTCAAAATTGCTGATTTAAGAAACAATCTATTAAACCAATAACTTTTATCTTAGCCAAAATTCAATAACCTCCTAACTCATTAACTTTGAATTTAGAACTTTTAGATCACCTTCAAACTTACCTCACAGAACACAGAAATACACGTTTTCAAAAAGTGCTTTCTGAACGTACGCGTCATTTTACAGTAGTTACGGAAGATGTTTATCAACTTCACAATACTAGCGCTGTAATGCGAACTTGCGATGTTTTCGGAATTCAAGATTTGCACGTGGTGGAAGAAAAGGTAAGCAAACGCATTGATAAGGAAATTGCAATGGGAGCCCAAAAATGGGTAGATTTTAAAAGATATCATTCTATAAAGGAATGCATTTCAAATTTGAAAAGTTCCGGCTATCAAATTATTGCAACCACGCCTCACGAAAATTCTACGATGCTTCACGAGTTTGATGTTTCAAAAAAAAGTGCTTTTTTCTTCGGAAAAGAGACAGATGGATTGAGCGATACGGTTATGAATGCAGCCGATGGTTTTCTGAAAATCCCAATGTATGGTTTCACAGAGAGTTTGAATATTTCGGTTTCTGCAGCAATTATTTTACAAAGCGTAGTTTCAAAAATGAAGCAAAGCAATGTAAATTGGCAGCTTTCCGAAGAAGAAAAATTTGAAGTTGAAATGCAATGGTTGAAGAAAACGATTAAGGCTTCGGAAGAAATTATTGAAAGATATAACGAGGTAAATTCCAAATAGCAAACATCAAATTCCAAATAAATTACAAAAACTAAGGTTCAAAAATCAAAAATCGTTAATCGACAATCGTAAATCAAAATGAAACTCGTCTTCGCTACCCACAATAAAAATAAATTCATAGAAGTAAAAGCAATGCTTCCGCATCATATTGAATTACTAAGTCTGGACGACATAGGCTGCGACGAAGACATTGAAGAAACCGCAGACTCCATTGAAGGCAACGCTATTTTGAAAGCAAATTACGTTCGAAACAAATATAATTTGGACTGTTTTGCAGATGACACAGGTTTAGAAGTAAAATCCCTCAATAACGAACCCGGAGTTTACAGTGCCCGATATGCTGGAGTTTCTCACGATTCCAACGCAAACATTCAAAAACTGTTGAAAAATCTGGAAGATAAAGAAGATCGTTCTGCAAGATTTAAAACGGCTATTGCCCTTTCAATGAATCATTCCAATATTATGTTTTTAGGAATTTGTGAAGGTGAGATATCCAAAGAAATTCTTGGCGATTCAGGTTTTGGTTATGATCCAATCTTTCAACCAAAAGACTTTGACAAAACCTTCGCCCAAATGACACTTCAACAAAAAAGCGAAATTGGCCACCGAGGAAAAGCAATGCGTCAATTGATTGATTATCTTTCTAAATAAGTTGGTAGTGTTCAGTCGCAGTTTGCAATTGCAGTAGGCAGTTTTAGACCCCAAATAGTCATTGTGAGGCACGAAGCAATCTAACCTTTGGGATCTGTCAATCACTTTCTTTAATCAATTAACAAATTTAAAGGCACGCGAGCTCCTATATAAAAATGGAATCTACGCTGCTCGTCAACTACATTGTTTACACCGTAAAGAACACCTCCGTCAATGCTCATAAGTTCTTTAATTCTATATTGAAGGGCCAATTTCACAAGACCATCAATGGCGCTATAATTTCTTGGTTGTACGTCTTTTACATTGTCGAAGGAAGGTTTGTTCAACATAAACCCAGCTCCAATTCCTAAATTAAAATGCAAGTTAGAATTTCCAATTTCTGCGCCAACCGTTGGAATTAGATTGATACTATGAAAGGTATTATCGCCATAATTTGGAGATGAGGTGGCAACATAAAATAAGTCCACGGCATACGAAAAGGTATTCTCGGTATAATAAGCCGCATAACCACCAAAGCCAATATGGCTGTCGCTTTCGGTTGTTTTGTTTCCGTAATTTATATTGTCGTCTCCAACAATTATTTTTGTTCTATCTTCAAAAATAAAGGCTGAACGATGATATTGAACTAAAGGTCCAAATTCAATAGTTTGGGAAATTGCCAAAAACGAATTTAGAAGAACCCCTAGAAATAGTAAACGCTTAATCATAATTACAATTTAGATGAAATGATTTTTTTTCAAAAATAGAAATACAAAAGTAAAATAGCAGATATTATTTTGGAGTTTTTTAATCATTAATTCGAACTGAAATAAATCGTTAGTTTGAGCAAAGATTTTTCCTTCTGTAAAAAAACTGCCAACTGTAACTGAATACTGAAAACTTTAAGTTACTTTTGCGCCCTTGAAAAATCACAGCCTTGATGGTTTGAATTTTCAGGAAAAATCCTCAGGGTGAGGAGTGTTATAGTGAAGCTGTCCGTTTTTATATGTCCAGTCGCTTCCCATTAGCACGCATATAAAAATTTTATTAAATTATAATGACAGCATTTAAAGCACTCGGCTTGGAAGAACATCTTCTAAAAGCGATCGCCGACTTGGGTTTTGAAACCCCTTCGGAAGTACAAGAAAAAGCAATTCCAATCCTTTTAGAGCGCGAAACCGATATGGTTTCCCTTGCGCAAACAGGAACTGGTAAAACCGCAGCATTTGGTTTCCCAATGTTGCAAAAAATTGACGTAAAAAGTCGCACCACACAAGGTCTTATCCTTTCGCCAACTCGCGAACTTTGTCTTCAAATTACAAATGAAATGATAGCTTATGGTAAGTATATGCCAGGGCTAAACGTAACCGCTATTTATGGTGGAGCGAGTATAACCGACCAAGCACGCCAGATTAAAAAAGGTTCGCAGGTTATCGTTGCCACGCCGGGACGTATGAAAGATATGATTGGCCGTGGGTTGATCGATATATCAAAAATTGAATATTGCGTGCTAGATGAAGCAGATGAAATGCTCAACATGGGCTTTTATGAAGACATCACCGAAATCCTTTCACACTCGCCAAAAGAGAAAAGTACTTGGTTGTTTAGCGCAACAATGCCGAAAGAGGTTTCTACCATTGCAAAGAAATTTATGCATACTCCGGTAGAAATTACCGTTGGAACAAAGAACGTAGGTTCAGACCAAGTTTCACACGAATATTATTTAGTGAACGCTCGCGACCGTTATAGCGCTTTGAAACGTTTGGCAGATGCAAATCCAGAAATTTTTTCTGTAATTTTCTGTAGAACAAAACGCGACACACAAAAAGTTGCCGAACAACTTATTGAAGACGGATACAATGCTGCAGCACTTCACGGAGATTTAAGCCAAAGCCAACGTGATACGGTAATGAAATCATTCCGCGCACGCCAAATACAAATGCTTGTTGCAACAGACGTTGCCGCTCGTGGAATTGACGTGGACGATATTACACACGTAATAAATTACCAATTGCCAGACGAAACTGAAATCTACACTCACCGAAGCGGTCGTACGGGTCGTGCAGGAAAGACTGGGATTTCTATGGTTATCGTTTCAAAAAGTGAAGTGCGAAAAATTCACACAATTGAAAAAATGATTCAAAAGAAATTCATAGCAAAGGAAATTCCTTCTGGAATGGAAATCTGTGAAGTTCAGATGTTTCACTTGGCAAATAATATAAAAGACACGAAAATTAACCCTGAAATAAATGCTTATCTTCCGAATATAAATGAAGTATTGGCTGATTTTTCTAAGGAAGAATTAATCCAAAAAGTATTTTCAGTTGAATTTACTCGTTTCTTGAATTACTACAAAAACAGTAAAGATCTTAATATTTCAGGAGGCAGCGAACGCAATTATGCTGAAGAAAATAAAGACAGTACGCGTTATTTCTTAAACATCGGTAATAAAGACGATTTCGATTGGATGAGTTTGAAGGATTTCCTTCGTGATTTGTTGCAACTAGGAAAAGACGATGTTTATAAAGTTGACGTAAAAGACAGTTTCTCTTTCTTTAATACAGATACGACACACCAAGAATTAGTGATGGGTATCTTCAAGGATTTCCAACTAGAAGGACGTCAGATTAATGTCGAAATTTCTAAAGACACAGGTCGTAGCGGCGGTAGAAGCAGTGGTGGTGGCGGACGCGATCGCGACCGTAGCAAAAGAAGAGGCGATAGAAACGATCGAGGAGATCGTGGAGACAGAGGTGGAGATCGCGGCGAACGCAAAGGAAGTTTCAAAAAGCGTAGCAGCGGTGGTTTCGGCGGAGGCGACAAACCAGCTTTTAAAGGTAAAAGCCGAAGAAGCAGTGAGCGCCCAGATACTAAAGGTACTGGCGGAAGACGCAGAAGAAAGGACTAAGAAGTTGATATATTGAAAAGTTTAGGGTTTAAAAGTTGATGAGTTTATTAGTTCGGACGAATTTTTTCACATTCATCATCTAACATCAAACACCCAGCATTTTCAAAAACTTTAGTACCACATTAACGTCTATATAATTATATTTACGGGCCTCAAATAAAGAGGCCCGTATTTTTTTAATACTTATGGAAACCTTCAACTTTCTGCAGGAACATATACTCGAAAACGACGCTGTGCGGCTCAATCCGATGCATCATCAGGATATTGATAAGCTGATTCATTTTTCAGAACAACAACCTGACCTTTGGAAATATTCGCTTCAACCCGCAGACGGATTAGAGAATTTGAAAACTTATATGGGTCACGCTTTACGCGGAAGAAAAGAAGAAACTTCATACCCTTTTATTGTTTTCGATAAACATACGCAGCAAATTGCTGGTAGCACTCGTTTTTATGATTATCAAAAAACACACAACACCATTCAATTGGGTTACACTTGGTACGGCGAGGAATTTCAAGGCATAGGGTTAAATAAACAATGCAAAATACTGATGCTTGAATTCGCCTTTGAAAAACTTGGCATAGAGCGTGTAGAGTTTCGTGCAGATGCAAACAACGCACGAAGTATTGCGGCAATGAAAAGTTTAGGCTGCACTGTTGAAGGCATTTTAAGAAGTAATTGCGCAGCACTTGAAGGACGACGAGACAGTATTATTCTAAGTATTTTGAAAGGCGAATGGTTCGGCGGCGTCAAAGAAACATTGCTACTTCGACTTAGCTCAGTAACCTAAATAAATTTGAAAAAGAAAGGAACATTTCGCCTCAGTGAAATTTTTCCGTATATTAAAACCGTTTATGAAAAAAATTATCCTACTTATTACCCTTCTTTTTATCGCTGCAAACTCTTTTGCACAAGATAACAATACCATCAAAGGAACCGTAATGAACGATGCAGACGACAAGCTTTTGGAAAACGTAAACATCGTAAACCTAAACCAAGTAAAAGGAACAACCACCAATGAAAAAGGGGAGTTCGCAATTAAAGCAGCAGTAAATGACACTCTGTTTTTTTCTTATCTAGGTTTTAAATCCATTCGCGTTCGTGTAACCAATGACTGGCTTAAATTTGGCGATATTAAAGTGAAAATGACTGAGTTGGGAATTGCTTTGGAAGAAGTTGTTATTAGACCTGTTCAGCTAACAGGTTATGTAGAAATTGACGCGAAACTCATTCCTATTTATGATAATTACCGTTATAGAATTTCAGGCCTAAACTCAGGCTACGAAGGCGGAAGCAACCAACCAGGCGCAGTAAGTAAGGTGCTTAGTTCTATTTTCAATCCGGCAGATTTTCTCTATAATGTCTTCGGAAAACGACCAAGGCAGATGAAAAAACTTCGTAAAATGAAGGATGATGACGAGATACGAAATCTACTTCAAAGTAAGTTCGACCGTGAAACTTTAATGGCTGTACTCCAACTGGAACGCGCAGATATAGATGAAATTCTAAACAAATGCAGCTATTCCAAAGACTTCATCCGTACCGCAAACGACCTTCAAATTCTAGATGCCATAAGTGGTTGTTATGAAGAATATAAGGTTTTGAATAGGGATAAGTAGGAGGGAAATCGAAATCGATTCCGATAGCTATCGGAACGAAAGTCAAATCGAAATTGATAATTTTAAATAGATTGTTAGAGCTCTGTGTTCTCTGTGTTCTCTGTGCCTCTGTGGTGACAAATTCATCGTAGCGTTTGCTTATTCAATTAAAATAAATAAACTATGAAAGAAATTATCACCGCCCAACGCAACTTCTTCAACACCCACGCCACAAAAAACATTCACTTTAGAAGAGCACAATTAAAAACCCTTCAAAAAGCGTTAGAGCAAAACGAAGCATTGCTCCACGAAGCAATATACAATGACTTTAAAAAGTCAGAATTCGATAATTATACTACCGAACTTTCGTTGCTTTACAGAGACATCAAAGAAGCCCGAAAAATGATTTTTAAATGGGCTCGCAAAGAAAATGTTTCTACGGGCATTCTTAACTTTCCAGCTTCTAGTTATATAATTCCAGAACCTTTGGGTGTCTGCTTGGTCATTGGCGCGTGGAATTATCCGTATCAACTTTCTTTCGCACCAATCATTGCAGCAATCACAGCAGGAAACACAGTAATTTTAAAACCTAGCGAATTACCAACAAACACCGCCGCAGCAATGGCAAAAATTGTAAAGGAAAATTTTGATCCAGCTTTTTTCACAGTGGTTGAAGGCGGAGTAGAAGAAACCCAAGAACTTTTAAAACAGAAATTCGACAAAATGTTTTTCACAGGAAGCACCAAGGTTGGAAAGATAGTTTACAAAGCTGCCGCAGAAAATCTGACTCCAGTAACTTTAGAACTCGGAGGAAAAAGTCCCGCCATAGTTACCGAAAACTGTAACCTTAAAATTTCAGTGAAGCGTTTAGTCTGGGGGAAATTCCTCAATTCAGGGCAAACCTGTATTGCGCCAGATTACGTGCTCGTTCATAAAAGTATTGAAAAGCAATTCTTGGAACAGACAAAAAAGGAAATTGAAAGCCAACACTTCGCTTTTGAAAATGATAACTATCTTCAAATAATTAATAGCAATAACTTTGAGCGTTTAACGAAGATGCTCGTCAAAGAAAAAATATATTATGGTGGCGAAACTAATGTAGAAACTCGCTGCATTCAGCCAACGATAATGCAAAACGTAACGTTGGAAGATGCCGTTATGCAAGAAGAAATCTTTGGCCCAATCCTTCCCGTTATAACTTATGAAACCATAGAGGAAGCAATTGCCTTAGTAAACAGCCTCCCTAAACCGTTGTCTTGCTATCTTTTCACAAAAAGTAGTTCTATCAAGAAGAAAGTTCTAAAAGAAATCTCCTTCGGTGGCGGCGCGATCAATGAAACCGTTATGCACATCACCAACGAAAACCTTCCCTTCGGAGGCGTTGGCCATAGCGGAATGGGAAATTACCACGGCGAAGCAGGTTTTAAAACTTTTACACATTATAAAAGTGTGATGGATAAACCTACTTGGTTAGATCCTTCAATTCGTTATTATCCACATTCACCGTTTCGATTGAAATTGATGCGGAGGTTTATGAAGTTTTAAGAATAGAATTTATTATTATTTAATTAAAATGAGTTTGAAAATTTTTCTTTTATTGTTCTCAGGCTGTTGTATTCTTTCGAGTTGTGAATCAAATATTTCTGAATTGGATTTTGAAAAATCCGTTTTTAAGGAAATTTTTCCTAAACTTATAGATTCATTACATCCTGGTGTTCGTATTGTGCCGCCTCCACCTCCAATTCCAATTTTTGATGAAAATGATAGCATTATTGGAATCGATACGACTGGTCAAGGAGAGATGTGGAAGAAATACAAAATAAAAAAGGCAGAACTTGCAGCCGATACAACAAAAAGAGTTTTGGTTGTTTATGACACAATTTATGAAATAGACGGTAGAGTAAACTATCAACTTCAAAGACATTTTGATTCATATAATTTGAAAATTGATTCTATCTATAAGAAGGCATATCGAATTAACTTTTCTCATATAAATAATGATAAGAATTTTGAATATAGATATCGTTCTGAGTTCCCACAAGGAACTTTAATTTGGAGAGAAAAGTATGACTTTCCTTTTGTCGGCATAGTTCGTTTCTCTAGAATTTCTTTTGATAAATCCAAAAAATTTGGAATTATGGAAGGAAGTTTTTCTTGTGGTCCTAAATGTGGATTCTCTGGTACAATTTTTATTCGGAAAAAAAATGATGTCTGGTTAATCGATGATGTTATGGTAAAAAGCATATCTTAATTTTAAAATAGGAGTAATCCTCTTAAAGAAGCCTATAATTGAAATCTGCCAACCAAATTTTTCTTACCTTCCCATCAAAACCAAAATTAATTCCCAATGAAAAAGTTTTACATTCTCCTTTTAATCCTCACCACCCAATTCACCTTCGCCCAAATACGTTTTCAAAATATTCCTGAAAACGCAATATATCCGGAGAGCAAAGCCGTTGAAACAATTACCGCAACCATTCCCTATCAAGGTTATGAAGAAACGCAAGCCTATTTTGGTCAAGGTGAATATGAAATATTTTTAGACAATCTGGATGGAGTTTTAGACAAACCCATAATAATCCTAGACGGTTTTGATCCAGGAGATGCTAGAGACATCAACGGTCTCTACGCCAGCCTAAGTTTTGACGGACAAAACATGGCAGACATTCTTCGTAATGAAGGTTTTGATATTGTAATCCTAAACGCACCAGTATATAACACAGGCGGAAAAGACATAGATGGCGGCGCAGACTACATTCAGCGGAACGCGATGGTTTTGATTGCAATGATTCAAAAATTAAACGCAGACAAAGTAGGTAATGAAGAACTAGTAGTTCTCGGTCCAAGTATGGGTGGCTTGATTGCTCGTTATGGGTTGGCATATATGGAAGCCAATAGTCTAGATGCCGAAACACGTCTTTATATTTCGTTTGATTCACCACATCGCGGGGCGAATATTCCTATCAGTCTTCAGTATTTAATAAATTATTTCGCAATTCAAGTAGGCGACGCAACTGCGCAACAAGTTGTGGATCAACTTTTGAATTCTCCTGCGGCGAAGGAAATGCTGCTGGATCATTTAAAAGGTCATCTTTTGGCTGGCTCTGACTTTGAGCAAGATCCAACTAAAGTTTTGCCTTTGGGTGCTCCTGGTTTTAGAAATGAATTTCAGGCAGAGTTAGAAGCTCTAGGTTTCCCAAGTAGTGTGAGAAACGTAACAATGATAAACGGTAGCGGCAACGGAACAACTACAGGAAGCCCCGGCGCCACAGTGGTAGACACCAATCTTACTATAGATGCTTTAACAAATATAGATGTTGCGCTCAAGTTCACTCCGCCAACAAACCAGACCAACACCGTTACAGACCTAACGGTTTTCTTTGCAGGTATTCCTGTAAACACTTATGCTACTACTTCACAGTCGCCTAGTACTAGTGCAGGTTTAGATAGTTCTCCTGGTGGAACTGGAAGCATCAGCGATGCTCTTGGCGATGGTGGCGGCAACCAAGTTTTAATAGATTTTATCAATGCCCTGCAACAGGATCTGTATTCCTTTATTCCTACAATGAGTTCTTTGGCGATAGACAATCCAGATTGGTATGCTACGCCCAACTTGGCCAATTCACCTTTTGTAAATGTTTTTATTCAAAATACTAACGAAGATCACGTAACTGTAACTGCTGCAAGCGCTCAGTTTGCTTTAGATGAAATACGAAATGGAACCATAGGAATTTCAGAAAATCAGTTAAACAATCAATTTGTTCTTTCACAAAATCCAGTTTCTAGCAACATTGTTATAGCAATTCCGAAGAATTCTTTAAACACTCAAGTAACCACTTCAGTTTTCAGTATAACTGGACAGAAACTGATGCAGCAAACTTGGAACACACCACAAGGAGAAATTTCTTGGAATCAAAATCTTTCCAGCGGAATCTATTTGTTGAAAATAGACAACGGTATTTCCACCCAAACCATAAAAGTGGTGGTTCAGTAAATTTTTTAATATGAAGAAATATCTAATCGCAATCGGTTTAGGTTTGATGATTTTTTCCTGCACGCCAAAGGAGGTAAATATAATCGCAATAGACGTATTGTTAACACCTTCGGAAGAGATGCACGCGCAAGCCATTTATCTAAACGCGTTGATGAAGCAGAACAATCCTGAAACCATAACACTTGATGAAAACCACATTCCCCACATCACGTTGTTGCAATGTTTCATCAATGAAGAAGATTTACCGAAAGTGAATAATGCTTTGGAAGGACTTTTCAGCACAATTGAAAACGATTCCTTAAAAGCAGAAAATCTTTTCTATTATAAGGAAAAAGAAGAAAGCTTCGCAATGATTTCAGTTGAAAAAAGTCAGCAATTATTAAAACTTCACGAGAAAACTATTGAGTTGATGAAATCATTTATATTGAAAAACGGTTCTGACGAAGCTTTCATACAAAACCCAGACGGTAGTCCAATCAGTGAATCTACTGTGACGTATGTTCCTGAATTTGTGGAGAAACATAGTTATGAAAACTTTGATCCGCACATTAGTTTGGGAGTTGCTCAAAAAACGCTATTGGATAGTTTAGCTTCAACTATTTTTAAGCCAATTCGCTTTAAAGCAACGTCAATAAGCGTTTATCATCTAGGTGATCACGGAACCGCACAAAAATTACTTTGGAAATCTGAATAATTTTAATAACAGAAACCCATAAAAAAAGCACCTTAAATTTTTCAGGTGCTTTTTGTTTAATAGAATATTCTGAAAATTTTATATCTTTTCTAGCGCCGCTTTAATATAAGTTTCGCCCTCTAAAATTTCAAAGGTTTTATTTTTTGCAACTGCATCTTCCAGAGAAGCTACAAGCGTTTCCGCTACATCACTTCGGGATATTTCGCCTTGTTTATTAAGTTTGTTTTCTAAAGAAATTTTCCCTTTTCCATCATTGTTAGTTAGGGCTCCGGGACGTACAATGGTGTATTGAACGCCAGATTGTTTCAGATATTCATCTGCGTTGTGTTTTGCTTTTAGATATTCTTTTAAATCTTCTGCTTTTTCTGGATTGTCAGCGCCCATTGAACTTAGCATTACAAATTTTTTCACTCCTTTTTCTTTAGAAGCATCCATCAGTTTTTTTGCACCTTCTTGATCTACTTCCATCACTTTCTTGCCACCAGAACCCGCTGCGAAGATTACGCGGTCAATTCCATTTGTGGTTTGGCTCACATCATTTTCTAAATCTGCAAGCATCGTTTTTACACCTTCAGTTTTAAAATGTGAAGCTTGTTCTTCTTTCCGAACCATCGCAATAGGTTCATATTTATTAGATTCTTTTAATATCGAAATTATTTTTTTCCCTGTGGTGCCATTTGCACCTGCTACTAATATTTTTTCCATAGGTCAATATACCATTTGTTGTTAGTGAAGATGAATATTTTCACAGTCTTTAACCCTTAAAATGCTTTCTTTTATGCCTACGTTAACTTTCTAGATTCTATTTCTGGAAATACTGTGGAATTGATTTATTGCTGCTATTTCTTTCTAACTAATTATTCATTCCTAGTTTTACTTCTTATCTTTACTGACAAACAAAATATTTTATGGATTATACTGCAAAAATGCTTCGCGACAACGCTTTAAAAGGAAAAACAATAGTTGTAACAGGCGGCGGAAGCGGCTTAGGAAAAGCAATGACAACCTACTTTTTGGAACTTGGAGCCAATGTGGTTATCACTTCCCGAAACATTGAAAAACTTCAAACCGTAAAAAAGGAACTTGAAGAATCAACAGGTGGAAAAGTACTTCCAGTGCAATGCGATGTAAGAAATTATGATGAAGTAGAAGCAATGGTAGCAGCTTCCGTAAAGGAATTTGGCAGCGTTGACGTTCTTTTGAACAATGCCGCAGGAAATTTCATTTCACCTACAGAAAGACTTTCAGCAAATGCTTTTGATACAATTATAGATATCGTTTTAAAAGGAACAAAAAACTGTACACTTGCTTTCGGAAAACATTGGATTGAAAAGAAAGAAACCAATAAAACCGTTCTTAATATTGTAACAACTTACGCCTTCACAGGTTCTGCATACGTGGTGCCGAGTGCAACGGCAAAGGCAGGTGTGTTAGCAATGACGCGTTCTTTAGCCGTTGAATGGGCAAAATACGGAATCCGTTTTAATGCAATCGCTCCAGGACCTTTCCCAACAAAAGGAGCTTGGGATAGATTGCTTCCGGGCGATTTAAAAGAAAAATTCGATCCTGCAAAAAAGGTTCCTGTAAAACGAGTTGGTGAACACCAAGAACTTGCAAATCTTGCAGCTTATCTAGTTTCAGATTTTTCAGCATACATAAACGGAGAAGTAGTAGTAATAGATGGTGGCGAATGGTTAAAAGGCGCGGGACAAATGAATCTTTTAGAAGAAGTTCCGCAACAAATGTGGGATATGTTGGAAGCGATGATACGGGATAAAAAGAAATCCTAAAAGTTATGAGATATGAGTTCAGAGTTATGAAATTGAAAACTTATAACTCTGAACACATAACTTATTTTGTTGACTTCCTGTTAACAAATTCATTTTCTATCCATATAAATAATCGTACTTTTAACCCTCAAAATTTCGAGCAAATTAATGGGTAAAATAATTGCAATTGCAAACCAAAAAGGAGGAGTGGGAAAGACTACTACCTCAGTGAATTTAGCGGCCTCATTGGGCGTTTTGGAGAAAAAAGTTTTACTTATAGATGCAGATCCTCAGGCAAATGCAACCTCAGGATTAGGAATTGATGTTGAAAGTGTTGAGGTTGGTACCTACCAATTGTTAGAGCACAGCGCGACTGCAAAGGAAGCCATCGTTGCCACAAATTCTCCAAATTTAGATTTAATACCGTCCCACATAGATTTGGTGGCCATTGAAATTGAATTGGTTGACGTAGAAAACCGTGAATATATGCTGAAAAAAGCCATTGAAGGCTTAAAAGCAGATTACGACTATATTCTTATAGATTGCGCACCATCATTGGGTTTGCTTACTTTGAATGCATTAACGGCAGCAGATTCAGTTCTGATTCCAATTCAATGTGAATATTTTGCTTTGGAAGGCCTTGGAAAACTGTTGAACACGATTAAAAGCATTCAGAAAATACACAATGCAAACCTAGATATTGAAGGTTTGTTACTTACAATGTATGATCAGCGTTTGCGACTTTCAAACCAAGTTGTAGATGAAGTGAAAAAGCATTTTGACGAAATGGTTTTCAAAACAATCATTCAGCGCAATGTGCGTTTAAGTGAAGCGCCCAGTTATGGCGAGAGTATTATTAGTTACGATGCTTCAAGTAAAGGAGCCGATAATTATTTAAGTTTGGCGCACGAATTAATCCAAAAAAACGAAAAAGAATAAATGGCGAAAGCGACCAAAAAACAAGCCTTAGGCCGCGGACTTTCAGCATTGTTGAAAGATCCTTCCAACGATATAAAATCGGCTTCCGATAAAAATGCGGATAAGGTTGTTGGCAGTATCGTGGAGTTGGATTTAGGTAGTATTGAAGTAAATCCTTTTCAGCCACGAACCAGTTTTAATGAAGAATCGCTTCGTGAATTGGCTTCATCTATAAAGGAACTTGGCGTTATTCAACCAATTACGGTTCGTAAATTAGATTTCAATAAATACCAATTGGTAAGTGGCGAACGCCGTTTTCGGGCTTCAAAATTGGTTGGGTTAGAAACCATTCCTGCATATATTCGTATTGCGAACGATCAGGAATCTTTGGAAATGGCTCTGGTTGAAAACATCCAGCGTCAAGATTTAGATCCTATTGAAATTGCACTTTCATACCAACGTTTAATTGAAGAAATAAACGTTACTCAAGAAGAACTTAGCGACAGGGTAGGGAAGAACCGTTCCACAATCGCCAATTACTTGCGTTTGCTGAAATTGGATCCAATCATCCAAACCGGAATGCGCGACGGTTTCATCAGCATGGGCCACGGTCGAGCATTGATAAATGTTGACGATTTAAGCGACCAACTTGATATTTACGAAAAGATTTTAAGTCAAAACCTTTCCGTTCGCGATACCGAAGCTTTGGTTCGAAATTATAAAAATCCAAACCAAAAGACCGCAACTGAAAAAACGAGCGCACCTCCTTTCGCCAAAAAAGCAAAGAAAGAATTGACTGATCTTTTTGAAACTTCTGTTGAAGTGAAAGTTTCTAAATCGGGAAAAGGGCAACTCGTTGTTCCTTTTAAGAATAAAGAAGACTTCGAACGTATTTTGAAGCTAATTAAAAGTGAAAAATAGATTCCTACATATTTTTTTTTTAATCTTCGCCACAACACTGTTCGCGCAGACATCTGATTCTTTAACAGTGAAAAAGGATGAAAGAGTAATCGTGGTAAACGATTCACTTTTGCCACAGGAAGAATACAATCCGCTGGCACCTGCAAAAGCTGCTTTTTATTCTGCGGTAGTTCCAGGTTTAGGGCAAGTTTATAACAAACGATATTGGAAAATTCCTATCATTTATGCAGGAATGGCGGCTGGAGTTTATTTTTACAAGCAGCAAGATGATGATTATACTCGTTTCCGTGATGCTTACAAAAGAAGACTTGCCGGTTACACGGATGATGAATTTCAAGGTGTTTCTACAGACCGTTTAATAAACGCTCAGAAAACCGCTCAGAAAAACAAAAGCTATAGCGTTATTGTAACAGTAGTATTCTATTTGTTGAACGTTGTAGATGCCAATGTAGATGCGCATTTAAGGCAATATGAAGTAAGTGAAGACCTTTCGCTCCAACCCAATTTTGATTATAATCAGTTTAATGCAGCGCCGCAATATGGAATGTCGCTGACGTATCGGTTTAAGTAGTTGGTAGTGGATAGTGGACAGTTGGTAGAAAGAAAAAAGAACAAAGATGAAAGAACAAAGAATCAAGAATCAATATTTTAGAATTTCCGTTTTCCGCCATTCGTCTTCGGTCATCCGTCACCTGTCATTTAACTTATGAAAATAGCACTTCTTGGTTACGGAAAAATGGGTAAAACCATTGAAAGGTTGGCTTTAGAAAAAGGACATTCTGTAGTCTTTAAAAGTAGCATAGATTCTTCCGAAGGAAATTTTGAAGATGCTGAGGTTGCCATAGAATTTTCTTCACCTGAAGCTGCTGTTAAAAATATTTCGAAAGCATTGGAAGCTCGAATTCCTGTAGTTTCAGGCACAACAGGCTGGCTTGAAAAATATGATGAAATGGTAAAGTTATGTGAAAAACGTAACGGAAGTTTCATCTCTGCGTCCAACTTCAGCATAGGAGTTAATCTTTTTTTCAGTATCAACGAATACGCCGCAAAGTTGATGGCTCCTTGGAAGGAATACAATGTTTCAGTTGAAGAAATACATCATCTTGAAAAGAAAGATGCGCCAAGCGGAACAGCAATTACGATTGCCGAAGGAATTTTAAAACACAGTAATAAAAAGAATTGGAAGCTAAATACTTCCGAAGAAAATAGTCTGAATATCATCGCGAAAAGGGAAGAAGACGTAAAGGGAACGCATTTAGTTTCTTACGATTCAGAGATAGATACTATTTCATTTGTACACGAAGCACACAGCCGCGAAGGTTTCGCAAAAGGTGCAATTTTAGCAGCGGAATGGCTAAAAGATAAAAAAGGTATTTTTACAATGAAAGATGTGCTAAGGATTGACGAATTTTGATTGACGATTGAAGATTTTCCAATCACAAATTAACGAAGATGTCAACCTGAGCGCAGTCGAAGGGCCCCATTAACATTTAACAATTAACATATTTAAAAATGAGTTGGACAGGTTGGTTTTTATTTTTCTTAATAGTTCAAGTAATCCATTTTGCTGGGACTTGGAGGTTATACCAAATAGCAGGTAGAAAAGCTTGGGAAGCTGCAGTTCCAGTTTACAACGCAGTGATTTTGATGAAAATCATAAACCGTCCGTGGTGGTGGACAATTTTACTTTTCGTTCCTATTGTGAATTTAATTATGTTTCCAGTTCTTTGGGTAGAAACGCTTCGCAGTTTTGGACGAAATTCTACAACCGATACCGTTTTGGGAATCTTGACTTTGGGACTATATATTTACTACATAAACTATACTAAAAAAGTAACTCATATAAAAGATAGAAGTCTTAAACCACGAACTTCAACAGGAGAGTGGGTTAGTTCTATTTTATTTGCGGTCGTTGCTGCCACGATTGTTCATACTTATGTAATGCAACCGTTTACGATTCCAACTTCCTCTTTGGAAAAAACATTGTTGGTTGGTGATTTTCTTTTTGTGAGTAAGTTTCATTACGGTGCGCGGGCGCCAATGACGCCAATTGCTTTTCCGATGGTGCACGATACAATTCCGGTGGTTCATTCAAAATCATACCTTACAGAACCACAAATTCCATATTTTAGACTTCCTGGTTTTCAGGATATAAAACATAATGATATTGTAGTTTTTAACTGGCCTGTAGATACAGTGAATGCTTTTCAGCAGTACGGTGATGGAAAATATTATTACAAGCCGATCGATAAGAAATCGAACTATGTAAAGCGTTGCGTTGCGTTGCCAGGTGATTCTTTGGAAGTTCGAGACGGATATGTTTTCATCAACGGAAAAAAGAATGATTTGCCAGATCGTGCAAGAATTCAGTTTTCTTATGAAGTAAAAGTAAATGGACAGCTAAACCCGGAAATGCTTCATAACCGCTACAATATAACCGATAGGTACGGCTACGATAGTAATAGTAGCGCATATAGATTTGCAGCTATTTCAGAAGAATCTCTGAATTTGCTGAAAAACAACCCAAATGTGGTTGAAATTACACGCATGCGTGGTGAAAAGGGGCAATGGGATCAAAGCATTTTTCCAAACAACCACAACTATACTTGGAACAACGATTTTTTTGGACCTTTATATATTCCGAAGAAAGGCGCAACCGTTTCCATCACTCCTGAAACGCTACCATTATACAAACGTGTGATTGAAGTTTACGAAGGAAGTGAACTAGGAATTGACAATAAAATCACCCAATCTGGCACTGAAGTTTTGTTGAACGGAAAGGCGTTAACCAATTACACCTTCAAAATGGATTATTATTGGATGATGGGTGACAACCGAAATAACAGTGAAGACGCTAGAACTTGGGGTTTTGTACCCTTCAACCACGTTGTTGGAAAACCTGTTTTTGTATGGATGAGCTGGGATGGAATCAATAAAAAAGTACGTTGGGAACGTCTATTCACAACCGTTGGTGGAAGTGGTAAACCAGTTTCATACTTAATGTATTTCGTGATTCTGGTAATCGGTTGGTTCGCTTATGATTTCTGGAGAAAAAGGAAAAAAGGAGTTAAAAAGTAAATTTTAAAAAACCAAGAATTCTCGAATTTTTTTTAGAAAGTCATTCGTGAATTTTTGGTTTATATTTTATTCAGGAATTAATCTAAATATTCCTTGTCCTTCTACAGCAATATAAATCAATCCATCGGGTCCCATTTTTACGTTTCGAACGCGGCCGATATCTTGCGCGATTTTCTCTCGGTTTGTTACTTTGTCGCCTTGCAAAGTAAGTAATTCAACATAAGAAAATTTTAAGGAGCCAACCAATAACTTCCCTTCCCACTGCGGATATTTATTGCCAGTTACAAACGCCATTCCGCAAGGAGCGATGGATGGAACCCAATAATAAACGGGCGGTTCTATTCCTTCTTTAATTTTTTCATCTGTTATTTTTGTACCGCTATAATTAATACCATATGTAACCGTCACCCAGCCGTAATTTGCGCCTTTTTTTACGATGTTTATTTCGTCGCCACCTTTTGGGCCGTGTTCGTGCATCCAGATTTTTCCAGTTTCGGGATGCTTTGCCATTCCTTGTGGATTTCGGTTTCCGTAGGTGTAAATTGCTTTTTTGGCATTCGGTTCGTTATAAAAGGGATTGTCAGTTGGGATGCTTCCATCATCGTTCAATCTGTAGATTTTTCCGCCATCGCGAGTTATGTCTTGCGGATTCACTTCTCGTTCGCCACGTTCGCCAATAGAAAAATATACAAAACCTTCGTTGTCAAACTCAATCCGGGAACCAAAGTGTTGTCCTGCAGTTGTGTTGGGTGTGGCTTTGTAGAGTGTTTCAATATTTGTGAGTGAATTACTTTCTAATTTGCAACGCATCAAAGCTGTGTGTCCGCCATTGCCACCCCCTTCTTCTGAAGCATAAGTCATATAAATCCAACCGTTTTCTTTATAGTTTGGATGCAATTCAATATCAAGCAAACCGCCTTGTCCGCTGTTGTAAACTTTTGGAACATTTGCTATTTCGGTCTTTTTATCATTTTTAAAATGTATTAGTCGTCCATCTTTTTCGGTAATAAGCATACTTCCGTCGGGCAACCAAGTCATTCCCCAAGGGTTGGAAAGATCCTTAACCGCTTCTTCAATTTTATAGGATTGTGGCTCTGTTTTTAGTGCAACATCACTTTTCTTTTTTTGTTGAGCGCAAGAGGTGAGAACAGCGAATATTGTTGCCAAAAAAATGTACTTTTTCATATTCATTTTGTTTTCAAAAAGATACTGAAATTAAGTTATAAATCTGGAAACCATTTAAAATTTTATGAAGTGGTTAAATATTCTTTTAAGCACAAAAAAATTCAACCAATAAAATTATGATAGAATTTAAAAAATTATTGTAACTTTTAATTTCCTCACGAAACATTCTCTTTTTTAATCAAGTGCTTATTGGCCAGTACTTTATGTTTGGGTTAATTAATTTAACCGTAAAATTAAAGTTCATTCAAACTGTTGTATTTGAGCATTGTATGCTAAAATTCAGCTTTTTCCATTAAGAAAGGCCAATCTATTTTTTAAAATAACCTAATACCCAATAATATGGAACCAATCAAAAAACTTGTAGTTTATGGTAGTAAGGAAATCGATGAAGATGGAGCGATTGTCTATGATTTACAGTCTAGTAATAGAGATGTTTCCAATCAGCACGAAATCGAACTAGAGGGAAATGATAAGTTGTTGCACCTAGTTCTTGTTGATGGCACTACTTGGATGTGCGATGCGTCCACAATGCATGAAGTTTTTCCTGAGCTTGATCCGGCTCTAAAACCTCCTGGAAGTCGCGATATGCAGCCCGATATTTTTGTACTGCCCAGTTCTGTGGAAGCACCTTCAACAGAAAGAGGTCTTATCGGTAAAATAGCCCTTAAACTTTTAAAAGTATTCGCAAAAAAGGCCATAGGGAAAGGAGTGGCAGAGCTCTCAGAAAAACTTGAAGACAAGCATTTGCAGAATGAAATAGACAGTTCTATTATCCCAACAAACTTTTTAAAAATCGGTGCAGGTTTATTCACTGTTGATAAAGATTTTAAATTCGGAACTTTTGATGGAAAACCATCCAACAGTCCGTTTTTTCTATTTATTCATGGAACAAACTCAGACACTTTTGGGGCGTTTCAAGATTTGAAAAATACTCCTGTCTGGAATACATTACATGAGGTTTATGGTAAAAACGTAATTGCTTTTCAGCATAGAACCCTTACAGAGAGCCCATTGCTGAATGTTGTGAAACTCGCCCAAATGCTTCCTAATAATTCCGTGGTGCATTTGCTTACCCATTCTAGAGGTGGAATTGTTGGAGATATTTTGAATAAATATAGCAGTGATAATGATGAATCTTCTCTAGGGTTTACAAGCAACCACCTTGCATTGCTGGAAAAGGAAGACGATAGGGAAGAAGATATTAAAAATATAGAGGCACTCAACAAAATTTTTAGGGACAAAAAAATAACAGTCGCTAAGTTTATTCGAGTTGGCTGTCCCGCCGCAGGAACAAAGCTGGCTTCAAAAAGATTGGATCATATACTAAATGTATTTTTTAACTTGGTAACTATAGTTGGAGGTCCATTTGGAGATATTTTGAAAGAATTACTTTCCGCAGCCGTTGAAAGTAAAGATGACGTAAACGTGCTTCCGGGTGTAGAAGCTCAACGACCCGAATCGCCCTTTATAAAAATATTGAATGATCCATCACCAGCAACCGCTATTAACGGGCAAGCTTTGGCAATAATTTCGGGGAATGGAAAATTGAGTTTTTCTAAACAAGGTCTTTTTGTGATTCTTGGAAAACTGTTCTATATGCAACGTAATGATTTAGTTGTGAATACAGATTCTATGTATTTAGGCGTAAAACGTAAAGACAACATTCAATATTTCTTTGACCAAGGAGTCGATGTAAATCACGTTAAGTACTTTGAAAATGATAAGACACGAGAAGCGATAGAATTAGTACTTAAAACTGCTGAAGGACAAATTATTCCAGGTTTTAAAAGTTTTGCACAAGATCAAATTCCCGGAAGCGATAGAGCTCTTGTAGAATCTGGTGAATTGTATCCTTCCTCAGATCCACCATCAGGCAGAAAGCCTATGGTGGTGTTGCTCCCAGGAATTATGGGTTCCAACCTAACACAAAATGACAAGGAGATATGGCTTCATTATGGTCGAGTTCTTACTGGTGGATTGATAAAACTTGGGTATTCTAACGTGAATAAAATTGTTGCAGATTCCGTTGTAAAAACTTCATATTATAAACTTTATAAATGGTTGTCGGGCAAATATGATGTAGTAGTATTTCCTTTCGATTGGCGAAAACCACTTCCAGAATGCGCCAGTGAATTCAATATAAAAATTAAAAGTTTACTGAAAATTGGACAACCAATAAAGATTATTGGGCATTCAATGGGCGGACTTTTGGCGCGTGATTTTATTCTTAATCACGACGATACTTGGCAAGACTTAAAAGCTTCAAAAGGCTTTAGAATGCTCTTTCTTGGATCGCCACTTGGAGGTTCGTTTAGAATTCCTTCTGTATTGTTTGGAGAGGATGCTATAATTCAAAAGTTAAGCAAATTAGATCTTTTTAATACTAAAAAAGGGCTGCTTAAAATGTTCTCTCAATTCCCGGGAATATTAGCTTTGTTACCTTTAACAACCGATCCGAAAAACGATTTCGCAAAAATGGAAACCTGGGAAAATATGCGTAAATATTTCGGACAATCTGATTGGCCACTACCGCTTCAATCTGATCTTGATTATTTTAAAAATTACCGCGATAACATCCTAAACAAAAGAGATGACATAGATTATTCAAGCATGGTTTATATCGCTGGAAAAGATAAAATGACTCCTTGTGGTTACTATCTTGATGAAATTCCACCGAAAAAACAACTGTATTTCCTTTATACAAGTGAAGGAGATCAAAGTGTAACCTGGGCCTCCGGAATTCCAAAACAGCTTGTTGAAGCTAATGCAGTCTATTATTCACGTGTAACCCACGGTGCGCTCGCCAATGAACCAGATTTGTTTAATGCCATAGAGGAAATACTTTCCACAGGCCAAACCAATTTGCTCCGAAATACAAAACCGTTATTACGAGGTGAAGAAAAAATATTCCGTGCCGAACCAGATATTGATTTTGATCTTTCAGAAAGCGGATTGGAAAAAACAATTTTAGGTCTTGGTGGTGAGATAGAACCAGTTGGTAGCGAAATTCCTGTTACAGTTACTGTTAGCAATGGCGATTTACGATATGCAGATTATCCTGTTGTTGCGGGTCACTTTTTGAATGATGGTGTGCTTTATGCCGAAAAGTCCATAGATAATTATATGGAAGGAAGCCTAACTTCAAAACATAGATTAGGGCTCTATCCTGGTGAAATCGGTACAAACGCCATATTTCGTAAATTGAATAATAGCGACTATGAAGGCGCGATTATAGTAGGTCTCGGAGAACCAGATCAACTCACGTCCTTTCAGCTTTCAGAATCTATTGAACAAGGAGTCTTGAATTATTTACTAATTATTCGTGGCGCTGACGTTCCTAAAAAAGGCATTGGAATTTCTTCCCTTATCATCGCGACAGGCTATGGCGGTCTTTCGGTTGAAGGTTCCCTAAAAGCAATTATTGATGGCGTGAACCGAGCAAATGAAAAGATAAAATTGCTGTCGGACGATGGTTACAAAACCGTTCAACACATAGAAATCGTGGAGCGTTATGCAAACAGAGCTTTAAATTGTATGTATGTCCTCAACAAAATTGCTAATAAAGAAAATTCAACATACAATATTATTATTGGTAACAAACGAATCAAAAACTTATTGGGAATTCAAAAGAGAACTCCTTTGGACAATGCAGAGGATTGGTGGAACAGGATAACAATTAAGTATAAAGAAGCCAACGAGCAAACAGGGGAGCCTTCCAGTATGGTTTTCGGTTCTTCAACTGGGGATTCTAGAGAAGAAGAGAACCAACTTTACAGCAGTACTCCATTAATAGACCTATTTATTTCTGAAGTTTCTAGCAGTAATCAATGGTCTGCCTGTACTGCAAAAACACTGTTCGAATTATTAATTCCAAATAACTTAAAAGAAAAACTTAAACGAAAAGGAAACATTTCCTGGATTCTCGATACCAAAACTGCTTCCTATCCTTGGGAATTGCTTCAAGATAATACAACCAATGCGAAACCATTGTGTATTAACGCAGGAATGATTAGACAACTGTCCACGAAGGATTACAGAATCAATATAAAACGTGTAGCTGATAAAGGAGCCTTGATTATTGCCGACCCAATATTAGACGGTTTCATTTCTCAATTGCCAGGCGCAAGAGAGGAAGGAATGATGGTTAAAGATACTCTGGAAAACGTGGGTTATCCTACCACACATCTTATAGGAACTGGCGCCGAAAGCATTGTCAAGAATTTTTTCTGTAATGATTATTCAATAATCCATATGGCAGGTCACGGGGTTTACAATTCCAAATTCCCTAATAAATCAGGAATGGTTATCGGAAAAGAAATATTCCTTACTGTATTCGAAATTAAACAGATGCCAGTAGTTCCAGAACTCGTTTTCGTAAACTGCTGTCACCTTGGTTATACTAATTCGGAAGACGAAAGATTTTATCAAGATCGCTATAAACTGGCCGCTAACATAGGTACTGAATTGATAAGTATAGGTGTAAAAGTCGTAATCGCGGCTGGTTGGGCTGTTAATGATGCCGCAGCGTTGGATTTTGCACAGGTTTTTTACAGTAGCATGTTTGCCGGATATAATTTTGGGGATGCCGTTAAAAATGCACGTAATTACATTTATGAAAAACACCCAGGAAACAATACTTGGGGTGCCTATCAATGTTATGGAGACCCTTTCTTTAAGCTGAAAGGTATCTCTGTTGGATCAGGTTCTTGGTCGCCAAGCTATATTGTTCCGCAAGAGGCTGAGATTCATTTAGATAATTTGCTCAACCAATTACAGATGGCAACTGGCACAGATAATGATCATTTAACAGAATTGAACACCATATTGACAGCCGTAGATAGAGATGTTTTCAGAACTCCGCAGATTATAGAAAGAGTGGCTAAAATCTATCAGGAACTAGCAATGTATATTGAAGCTAACGGAAACTATGAAGAGCTACTAAGAAAAGAAAATGCAGAATTTTCCTTTTCTTGTATGGAAAAATACTGCAACACACGTTCAAAACTTTATATCAGGGAAATTTTTGAAAGTGAAAATACTTCCTCAGAGTCAAAAAAAGAGGCATATCAAAAAATTGAACGCGTAATTAGTGATCTTACGGTATTGCTCTTTGCTGGAGAAACAGGTGAACGTCATAATCTTTTGGGAAGCGTCTACAAACGCCTAGCTATGTTGGCTTCAGATTCTAAAAAACGAGTGAATGCTTATAAAGCTGCAATCTCTCATTACGAGCGAGCTTATGGTAACGAATTTAATTCTAACAAAACATATTCGTTAGTGAATTCAATTGAACTTGGTTGCTTATTAGTATTTAATGAAGCAATAAAAGATGGAGGTGAGTTTATTATTGAGAAGGAGAAATACAAACTAAGATCCTTTTCCGAGGCTAAGCAAACGCTTATTGATTTAGAAAATAAATTAGAAGAAAGATCTAATATAGATGATCTTGACTATTGGGATTTGATTGCTTCTTTAAATATTGATTTATGTCTTCTCTTAGTTGTTGAAGATGAAAAAATTGAATCAAAATGGGACGAGGTAACTAAAAACTTTAAGAATATTTGGCGAAAAGCAGGTTCCGAAGCGAAAAAAGCTGCAGAATTAGAACATCTAGAATTCTTAACCCAATCTCTCAATGCAGTCGCAGGTTTAAAAGGCGAAGGTTATAAATCGCAAAAAGATTTAGAAACCCGAATAAACGAATTAAGAGCTGCGTTGAGCGGAGTAAGAAAAAAGCTAAAGTCTAAGACAATCGTTGAAGTCAAAACTGAAGCGATCCCCAAAGCTATCGAGACGAAATCGATCCCGATAGCTAAAGGAAAGAAATCGCAATCAAAACCAAAACCAGACTCGAAACCAAAACCAAAACCAAACACAAAAAAATAATTGAAACAATAAATTAGAAGCATAGGCTGGTGTCTAAAAAGTTAATTATTACAATTGTCAGGTTGAACTTCTGGTTCTTTTAGCTAATCTGAGCGATTGAAACCTATATTTAAACTACCTTTTAGACACCTTTTCTATATATAAGTATTTCCTATTGGTATAATCTTTCCACAAATCTTACCTTTATCAAAATTTCAGTTTATGGAAGAAAAATATAAAGCGATTGTCAATGATAATTTTGAATTTTCATTGAACTCGAAAGATTTGGAAACACTAGACGTCATTTCCGACGACATAAAATCCAACATAATCTACAATAACAAATCGGTTGAGGTTGAAACCATTGAAGCTAATTTCACTAAAAGAAACTATACATTATCAATCAATGGAAATCGCTATCAAGTTAAAATAGAAAATGAACTTGACGCGCTTATTTCCAAAATGGGTCTTTCATTGGGCAATGCTTCAGTTGAAGATGAAATTAACGCCCCTATGCCCGGATTGATTTTAGAAGTAAATGTTTCAGTAGGAGACAACATTAAAAAAGGTGATTTCCTCTGTGTTTTGGAAGCGATGAAAATGGAAAACACCTTAACCGCGCCGCGCGACGGAATTATAAAATCTGTAAAAATCGCAAAAGGCGAAACGGTTGATAAGGGTAAGTTGCTAATTGAATTTCAGAAAAATGATTAAGAAAATATTAGTCGCCAATAGAGGCGAAATAGCTTTGCGAATAATGAAAACCGCCCGAAATATGGGCATTAAAACGGTTGCCGTTTATTCCGAAGCAGATAGAAATGCACCACACGTAAAGTTTGCAGATGAAGCAGTTTGTATTGGTCCACCACCTTCCAACGAATCCTATCTTTTAGGAGATAATATTATAAAAGTTGCACAGGAATTAAATGTAGATGCAATTCATCCAGGTTACGGATTCTTAAGTGAAAACGCTGAATTTGGCGAACACGTTGAAAAAAGTGGAATGATTTTCATCGGTCCTAGGTCGCACGCTATTCGTATAATGGGAAGCAAACTCGCAGCGAAAGATGCGGTGAAAAAATACAATATTCCAATGGTTCCTGGAACTGCTGAAGCCATCAAAGATGTTAACGCAGCAAAAGAAATTGCAAAAGATATAGGTTTTCCAATCCTCATAAAAGCATCAGCAGGTGGCGGCGGAAAAGGAATGCGAATTGTTGAAAATTCAGAAGAATTTGAAGACCAAATGAAACGCGCCATCAGCGAAGCCGAAAATGCTTTTGGTGATGGCTCGGTTTTTATTGAAAAGTTTGTGACTTCGCCTAGACATATCGAAATTCAGGTTTTAGCTGATAACTTTGGAAACACGGTTTATCTTTTTGAGCGAGAATGCAGCATTCAGCGTCGCCACCAAAAAGTGGTTGAAGAAGCACCATCTTCAGTTTTGACGCCAGAATTGCGCAAAGAAATGGGCGAAGCAGCTGTAAAAGTTGCAAAAGCTTGTGATTATGTAGGAGCAGGAACTGTGGAATTTCTTTTAGATGATAAACTCAATTTCTATTTTCTAGAAATGAATACGCGCTTACAAGTGGAACATCCCGTTACAGAACTTATCACAGGACTCGACTTGGTAGAACAGCAAATAAACGTTGCCAATAACGAAAAACTTTCCTTTTTACAGGAAGATTTAAAAATAACAGGACACGCTTTTGAGCTTCGCGTTTACGCAGAAGATTCGCTAAACAATTTTATGCCGAGCGTTGGAAAACTGGAAGTTTATCGTCCGCCGAGCGGAAAAAATATTCGTGTGGACGATGGGTTTACGGAAGGAATGCAAGTTCCAATTCAGTATGATCCAATGCTTTCCAAATTGATAACCTACGGAAAAACGCGGAATGAAGCGATGCAAACAATGCTGGAAGCCATTTCAGAATATAAAGTTGAAGGTGTTAGCACAACACTTCCGTTTGGAAAATTTGTCTTTGAGCATGAAGCTTTTAGAAGTGGAAATTTCGACACTAACTTTGTAAAGAAATACTATTCCGAAGAAAAGTTAAAAGCAATCAATGAAGAAGAAGCAAAAATAGCAGCACTTTTCGCATTACAACAATATTTAAAAGATTCAGAAAAACTTCGATTACCAAAAACTCTGTGAACCTCTGCGGTTCTTTGTGTAACTCCGTGAAATAGCTATTACGCAGAGTTACACGGAGAAAAACACAGAGTTGCGCAGAGAAATAATTAACTCTATGACTGACAATAATAAAAAATTGCAAGAAATAATTCAAGAAGCCAAAAAAGGCGGCGGCGAAAAACGGATTTCAAAACAGCACGAAAAGAAAAAACTAACCGCTCGTGAGCGCGTAGAATATCTTTTAGACGAAGGTTCTTTTGAAGAAATGGGCATTCTTGTAACCCATCGAACCACAGATTTTGATATGCAAAAAGAAATCTACTACGGCGATGGCGTGGTTACCGGTTATGGCACAATAAACGGACGTTTAGTTTATATTTTTGCCCAAGATTTTACGGTTTTTGGAGGCGCGCTTTCAGAAACTCACGCTGAGAAAATATGTAAAATAATGGATCACGCCGTGAGCGTTGGCGCACCGGTTATTGGCTTAAATGACTCAGGTGGCGCACGTATTCAGGAAGGCGTTCGGTCTTTAGGTGGTTATGCAGATATTTTTTATAGAAACGTGCAAGCTTCAGGCGTAATTCCGCAGATTTCAGCTATTATGGGGCCGTGTGCAGGCGGAGCGGTTTATTCTCCAGCAATGACAGATTTCACATTAATGGTGCAGGATAGTAGTTATATGTTTGTTACTGGTCCAAACGTTGTAAAAACCGTTACCAATGAAAATGTAACTTCAGAAGAACTTGGTGGCGCTAGAACTCACGCTACAAAAAGTGGCGTAACACACTTTACAGCTGCGAATGATATTGTGTGCTTAGAACAAATAAAAACTTTGCTCAGTTATCTTCCGCAGAATAATAAAACCCTTACTGAAAAACTACCGTTTAAAGCTGCTGATGAATTTCGTGATGAATTGGAAACCATTGTACCAGATTCTGCCAACAAGCCTTATGATATGCACGATGTAATAAAAGGAACAATAGATGAAGATTCCTTTTTTGAAGTTCATAAAGATTACGCAGAAAATATTATAGTAGGTTTTGCGAGACTTGGCGGAAGAAGCATCGGGATAGTTGCAAACCAGCCGATGAGTTTAGCGGGAGTTTTGGATGTAGACAGTTCCAAAAAAGGAGCACGATTCACACGTTTTTGCGATTGCTTCAATATCCCGCTTTTAGTTTTGGTTGATGTTCCAGGATTTCTTCCGGGAACCGACCAAGAATGGAACGGAATTATTCTGAACGGGGCCAAATTACTTTACGCATTAAGCGAAGCGACCGTTCCAAGAGTTACCGTAATTACACGAAAGGCTTATGGTGGAGCGTATGACGTAATGAACAGTAAACACATAGGCGCAGATATGAACTACGCTTGGCCAACGGCTGAAATCGCTGTGATGGGAGCAAAGGGAGCGAGTGAGATTATTTTTAGAAAAGAAATTGCTGCAGCCGAAAACCCTGAGTTAAAACTCTCAGAAAAAGAAGCTGAATATGCCGAAACATTTGCTAATCCTTTTAAAGCAGCTCAACGCGGATTTATTGATGAGGTAATTCAACCAAGAGAAACTCGTAGAAAACTTTTGAAAGCTTTCGCGATGCTAGAAACCAAAGACGTTCCGCGACCAAACCGAAAACACGGCAATATTCCGTTATAAATTTTCGTCATATTTCACTACATTTTATTAGTTTGAAAGATTTGTTATAAACGAGATTGATGCCAGTGTTAACGTTTGAGTGATTGGTATTTTAATTAACTAAAAAACAGTTTTAAACTGACTTAAGTCATAGTTAAAGATTTTTTTTCAAAGTAATTTGGGTTAGAATTTAATGAGAACCCAAAACACAATGAAAAAACACATTTTATTGATAGCTACAGCAATCCTTCTGATTTCATTCACTGCAAAAACACAGGAAAAATGGTCAATGGAGTTTAGACCGGGTTTAAATTTCCCCACAAGTGATTCTGGTAATATCGATTCAAAAGTAGGATATGGTTTTGAACTTATAGGCGCCTATAAATTAATGCCTCACTTAGCTGTTTACGCAGGCTGGGGTTTAAATCAATTTAAAGGAGACGATAGATTATTAAAAGAAAATTTCACTTTTGAAGAAACAGGATTTACCTTTGGTTTCCAGATTATCCGCCCCATTGGAACTTCAGCATTTTCTTATTTAGCAAAAGCAGGAGCAGTGTACAACCATATACAACTGGAAAATAATTCCAACACTATTAATGCGGATTCGGGTTACGGATTTGGATGGCAAGCGGCATTGGGTGTTGATTATGAATTTGCCTCAAATCTCTCTTTTAGACCTGAGATTAGATATCGTTCACTTTCAAGAGATGCGGAAATCGCTAATGTGGAAACAGAGCTTAAACTCAATTATATTTCCTTCGGAATAGGCTTGGCTTGGGAATTTTGATTTTTTGAGAATTCAGTTTACATATTTCATAAACATATTATTGGAAATTCAATAGGCCTTTCTGATATTTACAAAAAGATAAACTAAACGATGAAAATAATCTCTTGGAATGTAAATGGCGTAAGAGCAATCACTAAAAAAGATTTTTTTGATGATATCTCTAAAATGGATCCGGATGTTCTTTGTCTTCAAGAAACAAAAGCGCAGAACGAGGAAGTTGAGGAAGCTTTGTCTGAAATGACAGATTATCACCAATATTATAATTCGGCAGAAAGAAAGGGATATTCTGGAGTTGCTATTTTGAGTAAAAAAGAACCGATATCAGTTACTTATGATATGGGAATTGCAGAGCACGATACAGAAGGACGCGTAATCTGCGCAGAATATGATACCTTCTATTTGGTGAACGTTTACGTTCCTAATTCGGGACAAAAATTGGAAAGACTAGATTATAGAAAAGGTTGGGATACCGATTTTCATAACTATCTCAAAAATATAGAGAAAACGAAATCTGTAATCCTCTGTGGCGACTTAAATGTTGCACATCAAGCCATTGATCTTAAAAATGACAAAGCAAATTACAATAAAACCGCGGGCTACACGCAAATAGAAATTGATGGGATGGACAACTTTCTAAATGAAGGTTTTGTAGATACATTTAGACACTTCCATCCAGAAACAGTTGCTTACACCTATTGGAGCTATCGTTTTAAATCTAGAGAGCGAAACACTGGATGGCGAATAGATTATTTTTTAGTTAGCAACCCTTTGGTTGAAAAAGTAAATAAAGTAGAAATATTATCGGAATATTTTGGCTCCGATCATTGCCCCATTAAGCTTGAAATTGGAATTTAGTGCGTGTTCTAATTTTATAGCTTTTTATTTAAAGATTAAAAAGGGAGTGTTGTTTCCATAACAAAATTCAATTTCTATTGATACTTAGAAACAATTCGAACCATCTGAACCAGACAAAAATTCTAAATAACAAATTTAAAATCGGTATTTTCGTTCTTTATACTCTGCCAATAAAACTTTTTCATGATTGATAATATTAGAGAAAATTTCACTCATATTTTTGAAGAAGCACTCATTCTGGAAATCAATGAGGTAGGTGTTTTAAAAGAAGTAGTAGAAGGCGAAAAATTGATAGAAATTGGTGATTATGTGAGGTCTATGCCTCTGCTAATTTCGGGTGCAATTAAAATTTTGAGAGAAGATGATAATGGAGACGAACTATTGCTCTATTTCTTAGAGCGCGGCGATACTTGCGCAATGACTTTAACTTGTTGTTTAGGTCAGAAAAAGAGCGAAATTCGGGCAATTGCGGAACTTGACACAACATTAATTATGATTCCCATCCAAAAAATGGAGGAATGGACGGGCAAGTATAAAAGTTGGCGGAATTTTGTATTTCAAAGTTACCAAAAACGCCTTACCGAAATGCTTGAAACCATTGACAGCATTGCGTTTCTTAATATGGATGAGCGCCTCGTAAAATACCTTCAGAATAAGCAAAAGGTAACCAATGATTCTGTGATTAATTCCACACATCAGGAAATTGCTTATGAGCTTAACACATCTCGTGTAGTGGTTTCGCGCTTGCTTAAAAAGCTTGAATCTCTTGGGAAAATAGAACTCTATAGAAATAGTATTCAGATAGTTTCGCTTTAATTTTGCTAATCAGAGCTTTCTTTATATTTGCTGGAATTCTAACTTTTGTTAGCATTAATAATACTCTGTTACATAAATTTTAATTTGTTCACAACCTAAAACTTGATATATGAGATTTTTAGCAACACTTTTTTTCATAATACTTTTAGCGGCTTGTAATAATCAAAATCACAGTAGTTATTTGACAATAACTGAAAAGAATGAAAGTGTTGAATTTAAACTGAGCCAAGAACATCCTGGAAAAAAATTAATGGAAAACAACTGTTATGCTTGCCACAATCCGAAATCTACAGAGGAAGAAATGATGGCACCGCCAATGATTGCAGTGAAAATGAATTATATTTCTGAAGATACTTCAAAAGAAGATTTTGTAGCGGAAATAATTGAATGGACTAAAAATCCTTCTTCGGAAAAATCAAAAATGCCAGAAGAAGTTAAGAAATTTGGCTTGATGCCTTATCAATTTTATCCAGAGAACACTATTCGCCAAATAGCCGATTATATGTATGACAATGAAATAGAATAATCTGAATAGTTTGAGGATCACTGCAAATTAATGTGAGTTGATCCCTTAACAAAGAAAGACAAAAAGAGATAATTAGAATTAGTTGTATAAATTGAAAAATGACTTATGAAAGATCTAGAATCTTTTTGGAATCAAAAATATCTTAGCGGCGAAACAGGCTGGGATATTGGCTATGTTTCTACACCTTTAAAAGAATATATTGATCGACTTTCAGATAAAAACCTGAAAATATTAATTCCAGGCGGCGGTAATTCATGCGAGACGGAATATCTTTTTGATAAAGGATTCAACAACGTTTTTGTGATTGATATCTCTTCGATTCCTTTAAAGAATTTGTCAAAACGAATTCCTTCCTTTCCTAAGAAAAATCTTTTGCATTCAGACTTTTTTAAACTTCAAGATACTTTCGATCTGATTCTGGAACAAACCTTTTTTTGTGCCTTAGAACCGGAACTTCGAAGAGATTACGTATCAAAAATGCTTCAATTATTAAAACCTTATGGGAAATTGGTTGGATTGCTTTTCAACATTCCTTTAAACAATGACAAGCCACCTTTCGGAGGAAGCGAAAGTGAATATCGCACTCTTTTTTCAGAAGAATTTAAAATTGAAAAGATGGAGAGTGCTTATAATTCAATACCACCGCGAGCTGGCAGTGAATTGTTTTTTACACTCACCAAGAAATAATTTGAAACTCTAGAGTTTTTCGCCAAAAGCAAGATCACCGGCATCGCCAAGTCCGGGAACTATATAGCCTCGACTATTTAGTGTGTCGTCCACGGCGGCAATCCAAAGATGGGTGTTTTCAGGGAAAATGGGTTTTATATATTCAATGCCAGGTTTGGCACCAATAATTGAAAGAATATGAATCTGCTTGGGCGTGCCGTGCTTTTCAAAAGCTTTCAAAACGTTTTCCAAGGTTTTTCCTGTTGCCAACATCGGGTCCGTTAAAATCAGCGTTTTATTTTCAATAGACGGGGAAGCTAAGTATTTCACGATTACTTCAAAATCATCATCGCCATCCGGATGATGCCTAAAAGCTGAAATAAAAGCATTTTCAGCCTTGTCAAAAAAATTCAGAATACCATTATGAAACGGTAAAGCAGCTCGTAATATGGAACAAACAACCAAATCATTTACGGGAACTCGCATTTCTTTTTCTCCCAATGGCGTCCTCACAAGTTGCGATTTATAATTCAAAGTTTTACTCATTTCGTAACTTAGAATTTCGCCAATGCGTTCAATGTTTTTTCGAAAACGCATCGAATCTTTTTGAATGGAAACATCGCGCATTTCCGAAATAAATTGGTTGAGAACTGACTTTTTGTTGCTAAAATCGTGAACTATCATAGTTTAACTTAATTGGTACGAAGTTATAATTTCTAAATGATGAATGGAATATTCAGTGCAAATAAAATTATGGGTTGTAATTAAATAACTATAAGCGTTTATTCTTTTAAGATACTATTTGCCTTATTTCTTAGCCGTTTTTTTTAAACTTAACTGATTTGGGTGTGTAAACCATTGAGTTTTTACAGAATGGTATTGATTTATATTAAATATGTAGTATTTTCTTAGCGGTTTAGACATACTATAAAGTTACTATATGTATACTTTAAACACACTATAAATATACTATATATTGTTTGAACTATAAATTATTTATTATCTTAGAAGCTTAAAAACCAGTATTATGGCGAAGCAAACAGGAACTATTAAGTTAAAAGGCACTATTGATGGTATTAATTATTATAAATCCAAAGTTGGGGGGCATCTGGCGCGGGCAGCTGGAGGTGGTTTCAGCAAGAATCCGAAAAATAAGGAGAGTTTAGTTCGGACTATGGAAAACGCAACGGAGTTTGGCCGGTGTAGTAGGACAAAGAAGGTTTTTCGGATTGCCCTTGCTCCCTTTTTATGCGTGCGCAAGGATGGAGCGTTGCATGGGCGGATGATACAATTGTTTACAAAGTTGAAGAATCTAGACCCTGTGAATAGCAGAGGTAAAAGGTGCGTGGGTGAAGGATTAAGAACACCTTTGGGAGTGGAGTTACTTGGCAGTTTTGTTTTTACTCCATCATGTAATGTGATTGAGGTATTGGCTGCTTCTTTAAACTTTGATTTTAATACCCGAACTCTTAGTGTTTCGAATTTTGATGTTAAGAACGTCAGTTTTCCTGCTGGGGCCACACATATTGCGCTCACTTTAGGACTTTTGCACTTTGATTTCAATACGTTGGAATTCAGTTTAAAGAATAGTTCACCGCTTTATATGGATAAACAGTATAGTGCAACTTCTTTTGAGATGAACACTGAATTACCTGATGTGGGTGGATTTGCCGTTGCGGTTTTGGGGATGAAGTTTTATCAAAAGGTGGAGAGTACTTATTATTTGTTTAAGAGTGCGAATGCTGTTGGGGTTGATGTTTTGGGGGTTGAGGTTTAGGGCTTGTGGTGGCCTCGATACTAATTTCAAAGCCGCTACGCTTTTTGAAATTTACTCGGACACCGTGGTGAATATAGTTTCGCTGCGCTTTTTGAAATTTACTCGGACACCGGGGAGATATTGCGGGGTGGCCTCGATATACTTCGACCCTTCGACAAGCTCAGGACAGGCAGGCTCAGCACGGGCTAATTTCAAAGTCGCTGCGCTTTTTTGAAATTCACGCGGACACCGTGATGAGTCTTGGTGATATTTGCTTGGACACCGTGGAGGTATAGCGTTTTGTTCTATTTGTAGTATAAGACTTATTTCCCAGATCAGACATTTCCATTTTTAGTATCTCTATAAGCTTCAACAATAGTAAGAATGTCATCCTTAATGAATTCCCAGTATTTACCTAATAAACAAATGGGATCAAAATCATCATCTGCCTGTGAAAAATCTGTGAGATTGTGGAGTATCAGTTCTGCGTCGTGAGTATATGGATACCGCTGCTTGTGTAATGCTAGCATTTGTTCAATAGTGTAGTTGTCAAACAGCGCATGCAAATCCCAAAAATCCTTTTTTCGTCCCCCACGCAGGACCACATCTAATTTCATTGCAATAATTTCCGTTACTGTGGCCAGACGAATTGAATCGATTAATAACAGGGGTTCTATAAAAGTATCAGTATGGTAAACATCCAGCTTTACAGCATTATTCTTATTTTCTCCTATAAAATAAGATTTACCGATTGCAGGAGCTATATCTAGGTGGTCAACATATGGAAAATGCGCTTTTAGGTATGCTGTTATCCCTTCAAAATCTATTGTGCCGTAGGGAACATCACTAAAAAGATCTATATCCACAGACTCCCGGTGGCCTATTTGAAGACTAAGGGAAGTACCACCAACAAGTCTGAAGCTACTGAATTCTTTGGCAGTCATTAACTGCAATAAGCAATTGCGAAGTAAATTGTTTACTGTGTTGTAGTGTAGCATCTTCCATAGTTTAGTTGGCGGAAAGTGTATAAGGTTTTCTGCTTATTGAATTCAACACATCATCTACTTTCTGTTTACCATAGAAACGAATAATCTCACTTTTCTCAATTTCATTACCACGTTCAAATATTCTTTTAATAACTGCTTTATATTGTTTTTTCCAATCAATATGGTTAATAGCTGTATCCCAAAAAAGTGATTTGCGCAGTAAAGCAAGATTAGGGGTTTCAGGATGCTGTTTTTCTTTTTCTATACGGATATCGTAATAGGTCTGAAGGATTGCCAAGATGCCTTCCTCCAATCCCATTTTTTCCTCAATCTTAAGTGCCAAAGCTGTGTTTAGGCTTCTCTTGCCTTTAGTTATGGCATTCAATGTTTGCGGATGCTCATTTATAGCAATAGCAAAGGGGCGTTGTTTTAGGGAACGTTTTTTAAATTCACGTTCCAAAACAATCCCTGGGTGTATGCCTTTATATTTTAGTAGTGTATCCATACTGCAAATATAAACAAATTTGTTTACATTTTGTGTTCAATATTCCTGACATACAAAATTTATAGCCTAAGTTCTAGTGTTGGGTTTGAGGTTTTAGGTTGTCAGTCTTTATGAGTTAGACGTGAGACGGTTGCGTGGCCTCGATACACTTCGCTCTTTGAAATTCACTCGGACACCCGGGAAATATTGCATTGGTGTCCTCGATACTAATTTCAAAGCCGCTGCGCTCTTTTGAAATTCACTCGGACACCTTGGATATTATTGCTTCGATTTTTATAGACCTAATTATAAAAGCTCCTTCCCCTCAGCAAAAACTTTAATAAAATAGCTGCATCATAATAGGGGAAGGTGGCCACCGGCGAAATATTTTAATAAAAAATTAGAAACTTTATGCGGTGGACGTAAGGGGTGGCCTCGATACACTTCGACAGGCTCAGCACAGGCAAATTTCAAAGCCGCTGCGCTTTTTTGAAATTCACTCGGACACCATGATGATTTGTTTTGTGGTGGCCTCGATACAAATTTCAAAGGCGCGTCGCTTTTTTGAAATTCACTCGGACACCGGGGAGGTTTAGCCTTGAATTTTAGAATTTACTCAGTTACCCAGGATATGAAAATTTAATTTCTGAAGATTTTTTAGCCAATTCAGGTAATAAATAATTTTCTCCGGAGATTAATGCTTCTTTCTTTTTTCGAGACCATCGCTGTACTTGTTTTTCTCTGTAAAAGGCTAAATCTATTCTATCATATTCTTCAAAATAAATCAGTTTGACTGGTAGCCTGTTTTTTGTGTAATTTGATCCTTCACCTGTTTGATGTTGGATGAATCTTAATTCCAAATCTTTTGTGCTTCCTGTATAATAGGTGCAATCATTGCATAGTAATATGTACATAAAGCCGTTGGCCATATTATAAAATTAGTGAATATTTGGGGATTTGGTGGCCTCGATACTAATTCCAATTCGCTGCGCTCTTTGGAATTCACTCGGACACCGGGGAGGTTTGGATGGTGGTGGCCTCGATACTAATTTGAATTTGCTGTCGCTGCTTAAAATTCACTCGGACACCGTGATGATTTGGTTTGTGGTGGCCTCGATACTAATTTGAATTTGCTGTCGCTGCTTCAAATTCACTCGGTCACCGGGTAGGTTTTGGTGCTGGTGTCCTCGATACTAATTTGAATCTGCTAACGCTGGTTCAAATTCACTCGGACACCGTCATGATCTTTACTTTTTTTAACGCAATGCAGGTCCCTGAGTGGCCGACGATAGGAGGTTGTATCGAAGGGACCGAGATTGGTGGCCTCGACACTAATTTCAAAACCGCTTCGCTTTTTTGAAATTCACTCGGGCACCGTGATGAATATAGTTTCGCTGCGCTTTTTGAAATTTACGCGGACAGGGGGGGGAGAACCTTACTTTGATTTTACTTGTGGGTGCTAGAGGTTTGCAATGAATTAAAATTTTAGCCATTACGGTTTTCCGTAAAATACTTACCGGAGTTAGAATTAGCTTTGAATAGATTTTAAGTTAAACCCTTATTATTTAATTTAGAAATAACTAATAGTGAAGACCGGAAATCACTTATAAAACTGATGAACTTTAGAGCTAAACCACCATAGACAAAATTTAAGACCGATCAGGAAAATTATTTATTCCATTTAGGTGGAGAATTAGTCTTTTTACTTTAATTCTAACTATTGAGGACACGAGCGGGACGCTCGCGCCAGCGTGGGGACATGAGCGGGACGCTTGCGCCAGCGGGGGTAATTCCACTTCCATATTTAGGCGTCGTAAGGCAAGGTAATTGGCTTCGCTTTAATGCCAATATACCTGATAATTCTTGTTACCCGTCCAAATTAGGGTCGGGGTCTTTCTGTTCTGGGCATATACCAATGGGGAGTTCCGATTGTACAGCTCCTTACCTTCATAAAAACTTTTGCCCATTTGTTACTGTTGATTTTCAGAGTGCCAATGTTCCTCAATGCCGGTGTCCCTGTTTATGGTGTGATAAGTTGTTGTAAGATCAAATATCTCTGCGCCCACAACTGCAGCTGAAAATATATTGGTCTGTGAGATAATAAAAGCAACCTGAAGCAATTGGATTTATTAAAAAACGTTTAGGACGCTATTATGGAAAAAATGAAAATAAATATTTTAAAGGAGCCAATAGACCTTTAAGTTTTTGATAGGCGAGACTTTTTTGGGTTCTTACCGTACTCGGGGTGATATTGAGTTCTTCGGCAATTTCATTCGTGGTATACTTGTTTAGGGAAAGCGTGATGACTTTGGCTGATTTTTTTGGGAGTGTATTTATGGCCTTATATAGCTGATTATAGGTTTCTGCCGTAACTATTTCCGAATAAAAATATTCTTCGGATTGTTGCATTGTCAAATCTAAGGGGTTGGCATTCGCTATTGTTTTGTAGTGCTTGCTTTTTAAGTAATTAAGACAATGGTTTTTAACCGTGGTATAAAAGTAGGCTTTGGTAGTGTTGAGGTGTGTAAATGCTGGCTGCTTCTCCCAGATTTTAATAAACACCTCCTGAACGATGTCTTTGGAAGTATCCATGTCGTTGAGGTACTTATTGGCAAATAGGCAAAGGGGTGGATAGAGCGCATCAAAGAGCGATCTATACCCCGCCAATTTTTTGAGATGTGATGTACCATTAGGCATAGCATTGCTATTTTAGAGGAAATTAATTTTCCCAGCGCTATCTGCACCGTTTTATCTTATAAACAAGACAGTTGAATATAGCTACACCACAATACTACCTGGTTTTAAAACCCATAGAAAAAAGTAGGTGCGGAACTCAACTTATTGCGTTAGAGGTACTAGTTACCTTGAGACAATAAGAGAGCCCACGCCCGGGTCGTGAGCAATCTGCTTATCATCTCGTTCCTAAAATTACCAGTTTTCAATCCGAGAATCAAAGCGAAAGCTTCTAATGTTTTGCTCTTAGAAGAATCGCAAATTTATATTATAAAAACAAATATAATAAAAAATACTTAACGGTAAGATATATCATACCATAAATATTATTAATAAGTAAGAAATTTATCAATAGTTAAAGAGAATCAAAGTGACTGAGAAGGAAAAAATTGGTAATTACTTATTTAAATTAAGGGAGAAAATTCCTAGTAAAGAATATAATAAACCTCATATTTCTCAACAGGAACTGGCAGATAATCATCCTGGGTTAACTAAATTTACAATTGGTTCTATCGAAAGAGGTGAAGGTAATACTACTTTAGATAAATTAATTCTATTTGCGCAGGGATTAAATTTAAAGAAAGTTAATCTATTCGATATGCAAATTGATGTCGAAAAATACATTAAGGAACTGAAAGAAAAATAAATAAATTAAGAAGTACTTATTATTCTCCCCAATATTAAACCCACTCCTACAGTTTTCCGTAATGGGTGGGTTTGTGTTTGTTTTATATTTGAAAAATAACATTCATTGTAATAAGCCTCAATAATATTATTAAATGAATACATTACAAAAAATTGAAGACCGTTTTGATGAACATTTACGAACAGTGGATGAATTAATATCATTTGATAAAATCATTCTTGATTTATGTATAAATCATATTGAAAATTTAAATGAAAGATTAAAATCTGGCCCCTTTGAAATAAATAACCCTTTGTATTTAGCTGAAGGAACTTTGCAGACTATGAAAACGGTTAGAGAAAATAACTCACTGAGAATTAAATATCTTTCAATGTTCAATTCATGCTTGGTTTTACAAGTTTCATATTTCACCTCTATAGTTGATGACATTTTTAAGCATACGATTTACAGATTAAATTCCCATAATCAAAGACCCGATTTAGATATAAAATTGATAAAGCAAAACAATGATGTCAATTTCCAAAATATGAATTCTATTATGAAAACATATAAGAAATATCTTAATATTGAAATAAAAAAGGATTCAATCTGTAATACTATAATATTGGCTCAATGTTCAAGACATGCAATAGTGCATTCATTGGGTTTCGCGGATCAGAAATTTATTAATCAGATAAATCCAGCAAGGCCAAGAGATATTAAGCTCCAAATTGAACCAAACGAAAAAATTCAATATTCGTCTTCCGAACTCCAATTCGTTAAGTATGCTATGCAAGAATTTGTTTCAAAACTTTGTGAAAGTATATATGAGAAACATAATGTTAAATAAATTCCACTCTAAGATTAAAAAATCTCTTTACGGTTTACCGTCGTGGTTAGTTTTGTATTTGTTATAAATTTGGAAACAAATTAAAGAAAAATTTTTAAAAATTTGTGCATTGACAACCCTATTGGAGAACTAAACCTAGCTAAGTTGGTAGTATAAAAAAGTTGTGCAACATTCGAATGAGTATCCCTAGAAACCATCATTTTGTATCTCAAGTTCATATAAATAACTTTTTCAATTCCGAAAAGGGAAAATTTTTCATCTACGATAAACTTTTAGATAATCACTACTTCAAAACAACTAGTAAATCAGTTTGTAGTGAAATAGATTTGAATTCAAAATATGACAATGGAAACCTTGACTATATTTCATTGGAGAAAGACTTAAATGAAGAATACTTAAAATACTTTATTAAAAAAGTCGTAAAACAAAGATAGTAACCGTTGCACAAGCCCATAATTCTTAAAAACTAAAAAAAATATATGCCGCTTTCCATTGTTTATTTTTTGATAACTTCTTAAAATGAAATAGTTTACCATTTAATTCGGCAAAAATTTTATATTTGGTATTCTCCCTAGTTAAATAAGCCCCTTTACGGATTTCCGTAATGTGTGAGTTTTTGTTTGTTCTATATTTGCATAAATATGGCTCATAGGCAAATTAAAAGCATATTAGCACTTAGCATATCGGTAATTATATAAAAGATAATAAATAGGGCATATAAAAAAGTTGTTCTCAATGTTGAAAGAATCTTATGGCTGAAATTGAAAACCTTAAATATTTTGTGCTTTTGGAAGAGTTTGAAACGTCCGATAAGCTAATTAAACTAGGTTTCGGCGAATTACAAAATATAAACTTGAGTAACAGTTTTTACTTTCTTCCCTTTCAGCTTTTATCGCAGGGTTTTGAAAGATTTATGAAAGCATATATTTGCTTAGGTCATTTCCATCTGCACAAAGAACTTCCGAATTTCAAATATCTTAAAGAATTAGGGCACGATTTAGAGAAATTGTTGAGCGAAATAATTGATAATTATTATTTTGATTTTAACCGAACGCAATATGATTTAGACGAGGATTTTATAAAAAATGATTCCGAATTACGTCAATTGCTGTTTATTCTTTCAGAGTTTGGCAAACTATCTCGCTATCATAATTTCGATATAATTACAGATAATAGCAAAATTGGAGTTAACACAAATAAACTCTGGGAAAAATTTGAGAACAGTATTCTTACTTCAAATGATTATGAAAATCTCATAGACCTTGATTTGGCTCAAGAAGTATATCACAAAATTTCGAACCACATAATCATCATATTTGAAAAATTTGTTTCCGCACTTTCAAGACAATTTGTATTTAAGTGTTTAGGTCAACGAGGATTGGCAATAACGGCTTCGACTTTTATGGATTTTGGATTGCTGTACGATAAAGATTTTGGAACAAAAGATTATAGAAAACAAACAACCAAATATAAAGAGACGCCAAAAAAGGTACATAGACGAACAGTTGTCGATGAAGTTCAACGAAAAACAGATCCTAACTTCAAATGGAAAAAAATTAATAAATCAGAATATGATGGAGATTGGCCATTTTACGCAGATGATGTGATAATTGAGTGTCGGCAAAGGCACTGGTGTATTATTACTATCGATGGACACGATTACGCATTGAATGGCTCTGCTAAAGGACGATATAAATTGGAAAATCCCCATGATGCTGGAATGGCGATTATGGGAAAGAGTATTTCTGATTTTATTAAAATGGCATTGGAATTAAATACCTCGAATAAGCATTAAGCAAACAGAAACCCTGCACAACCCCATAATTTTTAAAAACCAAACTAATATAAGCCGCTTTAAGAGGCTTTTTTTGGTTATCTTCTAAAGATTAAATAGATAGCCACTTTATTTAACAAAAAATTTTATATTTGGTATTCTCCCCGATTAAAATGCACGCTTTTACGGTTTTCCGTAAACTGCTTTGTACATTTATAATTACATTTGAAAATATGAATGCTTAGAAATCTCCAATGAAAAGAAAGCTTATCATCACCTTGTTTTTTATTTCAATGTTGCAGTTTAGTTTCGGTCAAGAATTTAAAATTGTCAGAGAAACCAAAAAATTGATTGATAGTAGAGACATTTACCTCAATGGTGGAACACGTGCAGAGTTTGGAGGAAAATCTCGCACCTCTATAAAGATTGATTTGCCTCCTAATACGGTGGAATGGTACTATAGCTTTACTACTACTAAAGGGGAAAGCGGTACTGGAAATCTTAACTTGGCTATACAGCTGGCCTCTATGCTAATGGATCCAAGTGGCCTTACTTCACAAACTATTTCTATAGTTAAGGTACCAGAAGGAGTAGCTGCTGTTGATATTTACTTAGTAGATCAAATAAATGTGCAACTTTTTCTACAAAAAGTGGATGCGAATGGTGGAACCTTTCTTCAATATCCAGAAGGAATGGTGCAAAACACAAAACAAGCAATTGTAAAAGTTGATGATATAAAACGAGGCACTTGCTATTTAGGCTTAATGAACCCCAGTTCACTGGATGCAATTAAAATAAATATTGAAGTAGTAGCAATTACCGAAACTAGAATAAAGATTGCAAAAACGGAGGAACAAGAAAAAGCAGAAATGTATGGCGTCTTGGCAAAAACACAATTTGATAATGGAGCATATGATAAATGTGTTGAATATTGTGATAAAGCAATGGCTGAATATGAATTGGGGTGGGTTTTAGCTACTAAAGGGCTTGCTCAACTGATACTTGACAAGGAAATAGAGGGTACAGAAACTTATATTAACGCAATCACGCTGGTTAAAAAACAACCTAATTCAAACCGTGTTCTTAGGGATATGATTAAAAACATTGACAATGCCTTAAAAATAAAGCCTGAATTAAAGGGAGCAGAAGAAATTAGGGGGTTGATTGAGCAACAAAAGTAATTACTACCTTTTTAAAAGTTTTGAATTACGGTTTTCCGTAAAAGATGGCTTTGCGATTGTTTTATTTTTGGAGTACAATAATTAACTAATACAAAAATGAAAAGTCAAAAAATTATATTTCTCTTGCTCCTCATCACACTGACTTGTGCCACCTCCTGTGCTCCAGCTGACTACACATACAGTAAATGTGGGTTTTTTTCGGGATTGTGGCATGGCTTCATCATTATATTTTCTCTCGTGGGTAAGTTATTTGGTGCTGATATTGGAATTTATGCAGAAAATAATACTGGATTTACTTATTGGTTGGGGTTTATTTTTGGAATAGGAGGACTTGGCGGTGGAGGTTCTGCTGCAAGAAGATAAAAGTTAGAAGGGCCTGCCTAAAACCAACAACCGAATTGATTTAAAATTAAAAGCCTCTTAATACAGAGGCTTTTAACTCTAGGCTAACTAAGTTAATCTTTGGGCTTGTGCTTGTGCGGTTTTAATCCGGGGTGTTTAGGTTTTGTCTCCGGTGTAACACGTCTTCTCTCGTCTGGTGTCCCATCCTCTTTTTTTGGTTTAGGACCGGGTTTAATTGCTTGGATTTTTTCCATCATTTTATTGTTTAAATTAATATGCATAAAATTACTTTGGAAAATAGTAACGTAGTTACGGGAAACCGTAAGGAAAGCTAAAATTTGGAAGGTATATTAGTTTTATTAACAATTTAAATCTCAAAATTATGGCAGTAAAACACACACCAACAGGAATTGTCCACAGTGGACATAAAGGCGGGAGCACGGGATGTGGAACCGATACCAAGGAAGAAGAAGACCATTGGGTAAACACCAATGATAAAATTACTTGTGATAAAAATGGGTGCAAGTAATAAGCATTTATTCTTATTGGGATGGGAGTGGAGTTTGAAATTATATTTTAAGCTTCACTCCCTTTTTGAATTAGTATATGAATTTAAAAATATTCATTCGTCGGGTTTTTTGGAATTTGGTAACCTCGTAATTCTTCGGCGAGCTCAGCACAGGCGAATTTTATTTCGCTTCGCTCACTAAAATTCACTCGGATACCGTGATGATTTTATTTAATGTGGATAGGTAGGTGAAGGGGTTCAAGGTTACCGAGTAAATTTGAAATGCGCTGATAATTTCAAATTTTTATTGAGGTTGCCCGACTGCTAAATTAATCGCATTAATGTTGATAGCAACGTCCTGAGGCATTTTTGGTCATACGTTTGCAACGCTTGCCGGCCTTTGTTTTGCTGGTGCACTGGGTGGCGGTGGTTTTTTGGGTAGCGGTTTCTTGCGATGATGTGTTTTGGTTTGACTGTGACACCAAATTTTGTATCTGCTTTGGACTGGAGTTTGGATTGCAAACAGAACAGGCTTGGTAGCCTAGGTTGATGGCTTGCTCCAGTGTGATTTCTTTTTTAGAGTATTTGAGATAATGGCAGGTGGCTGTGTGGTATTTTTCGCCTGTTTTGGTGGTGTAAACTGTTTGGGCGGGGCTTTTGGTGGAGCAGCCTATGAAAATCAGAAATAGGAGTAGTTGGAAAAATTTCATTTTTTGATTTTTTTCTTTTTATTATCTCGCCATTCCCAGGGCGGAATTGCCTTTGGATCTTGCCAGAGACCTATTTTGTTTTTTCTTGCCTTGTCCTCTATTTTTTGGAGTTCTACATCCTTGGAATATTTTATGTAATGCCAAGCCAAACCGTTTTTTACTAATTGGGAGCTTAAATTTAGTGAATCGTTATAGAATACATTGGCAATACTGCGCCTATATCTGTCTTTTTTTAAAACATCAATGCAGACCATTTTTCCAAAAATGCTCTGTGAAGTAAATTCTTTAGCTCTATTGGAGAATGGTTGCTTTTTTTCGGGGCAGTCTATGTTTGCTAGTCGCACTTTTATTACTGTGGAATCTTGGGTTAGGAGTTTAAAGGTGTCGCCGTCCATTATTCCTACTACTTTACCTGTTAGGGTTTGGGAGAGGCAAGGAATGAAAGAAAGTAATAAGATTAATAAAGTTATATTTTTCAAATTTTAAAAGATTGAATTACTTATTGGAATCATTTGTTGGGCAATTTGCTCTACAAAGTACCTTGTAATTATTGAAATGGAAATAGTTATCATAGAAAAGAAAATAACTTTTATTCGTTCTTCATTTACAATCCTATTATATATACCTTCTTTACCAATAAATAATTTGAATATATAGCGGCTTATAAATACAAGAAGAAAATAAACTACAACTAATAGTAATAGATACTGACCCAATAAAGGAGCAAATGATTTCCATAGGGGTAGTGTGGATATAGAATTCATTTTAATAATACCGTATGCGTAGAGAACGGATTGGGGCATGGCTGTGTATATTAGAATAAATGCGATGCTTAAAGTTGTTGTATAAATGGCAGCGGAGACATTGGTTATTTCAAAATCGTATTTTTTATAAACTCTTAGTATGGCAAATTTTAAGTATAGAATATAAAATAGGACACTAAAAAGTAATGCAACTGTAATTTCAAGGATTGAGGTTTTCATAGTTAATTATTTAGAAGTTAATGTCATTTCCCACAAATTCATATTATTATAATCTGGTGATACGTAACCTGGCACAAAGCCTACATTGGTTGTTTCCCACAAATAGTATCTCTTGTTGTTATATAGTTTAAATACTCCTTCATAAGGTAAATTAATAGCGAGCATGCTGTGTGCCAATTGGTTGCTATTTATTATTCCGACGTCGTAATCAAAATGTTTTAGAATGGTATATAGGCATAGGGTTCTTGTATCACAATCACCATAAAGATTACCTAAAAACTCGGGTGGAGACTGTACCCCGAATTTGGTGTTGCCTAGGCAACAGGGTTCAGAACAATGGCTAAGATATTCCATAACAAAGCGAGATTGTTGTGCGCCTTGTTCACAATCTGTTTCAAGAATAAGTTTATAAGGTATATCTTGAACCATACTTACAATAGCTTCCGCGAATGTTTTTTCATCCATTGTCTTCGTAAGTCTTAAAGAATCTAAGCTAATGTATAGCCTTTCCAACAACGCATCATTAAAAATGGATAAATCTTGGTATAGGCCACCGAAGCCATTGGTCATATAGTTTTGATTTCTGTTGTTTCTGCTAATACGGATATCTCTTTTTGATAACACAATATCCATTCTATGTATGTCGCCGTGATAGTCCTTCCATACTCTGTTATTGATTATTAAGGTATCAAAAATGGGGTCGTTTTTTCCTGAATTTAGAGTGTCATAAATTGCTTCTGGCACATCGGAATTACCGCGGTTATCCGAAAATTCATCATTTTTTGTTTTGATTATCTTTTCTTTTTGAAGATTTTCGGTTTCTTCCACCACTGGGGTTGGAGGTTGAAAAGTACTATTGGATGACCCGTTTCCGCATCCTTTCATAATCATGGAAAGCAATGCCCAACCTATCAATAAAAAGAAACCTACTGAAAATATACCTGAAAATATTCTTGGCACACAGCCAAGGCTGCTTCCAATGGTGTTTCCAAAAGAGGGAAATCTGTTAATTAACCAAACCAATAAGGCAATTATGAGAATTATGATAGTTGGCAACCAACCAATGCTTGTAAAAAAGAAAAGTAATCCAATTAATGGAATTAGAGCAAAGAGATATCCAAGGCTTGTAAAACATCCGTCAAAACATCCGCTATTGACTCGAGGCGTCGGAATAGGTGGGTCATTCTCAGAAATAGTTGGCTCGTCAGTATGAATGGTTGGATCATTATCTGGAATTGGAAGGAAATTCACAGGGGATCCTTCTTCAACTTCTACATATTCTGAAAATAATTCCGTCTTGCTAATTTTACCATAAAGGGTAAATCGAATATCCCCAAGATAAGGTTGCAGGTCTTGTTGGGGCGCTCGGACTATTTGAACATTTTCGGCTTTTATTTCTGAGAGCGAAAGATTATACCCGTCAAAGTCTGAATTTTTTATTGAAGGAAAAGCTTTAACGGTTTTAAGGTAAGTCTGTTCTGCAATTCGATCTGTTTTTGTGGAATTGAATTCCTCCTCTGAAATTTGCACATAATTACTGAGCTCACCCCAATCAATTTTTAAATCGTTATAGGTGTATTCGGTTTCAAATAGCGCTTTTAGGTAATCTTTTGAACCAGTATATTGGCCAACAAAATCACCTTTGATAAAAATTTCTTTTATCCGTTCTTTCTTTATTTCAACTAATTTCTTCAGTGGTCAGTGAGTTTAGGAAATCTTCGTTGTTTCCAAGTTTTTTAGTAATGACAATTGGGATGTTATTGAATGGAGGGTCTAAATAATTTTCCTTGTATTCAATGGGCAGTTTGTAATCACGATAAAAGATATTCTTGTAGATTTCTTTAAATCTCTTATAGTCATCAAGTATTATTTTCTTTTCGATAGCTCTCTTTTCTAAAACATACTTGCTACTTGGTTTAATACTAAATTTTACGAGAAAAGGTGAAATAAAGACCAATAACAACAAAATAGAGGAAACCCATATCCAAGGTATTTTGTTATTGATGTCTTTTAGACTTAAAAGTATTTTTCCTTCATAATCAACTAGATTTAATCTTTCAAAAATTGTAAAAACCAAAAAGCTCTCTAAGCCTTTTATAGCCAATAGACCTATAAGGCCAACAAAAATCAATCTGCCCAACAAAGAAAGAATGTAACTGAGACTGAAACTCTTTTCGTCTTTGTTTAAGGTGGTTAGACAAAGTTTATAGATGTTCATAAAGACTACAGTAACGAATGCTCCAAGAATAAGCGCGATAAAAATATTAATGAAAATAATCTCAAAAAATTGATACAAACCCAATAAGGCAATAAGATAGTTTAGACACATTACTATTCCGGAATATGAGAATGCTCTTCGACTATTTTTGGAAGCACGAAGTAATACTTGGTAATCCTCACAAGCAATTTTCCAGAGAACGAGCTGCATGCGTGTTATGATTTATTGGTGGTTATGTAGTCTTCAAGATTGCTGTCCAGTTTATCTATTTCCTTTTGAACCCATTTATCTATTATATTTTCATTCAGTTTTTGCTGCGCTAAAAGAAGCTGTTTCTTTTGGTGAATCAATTTCAGGGCTTGGTGGTGGTCAATTTTTATACGTTCCTGACCTTTTTTGTCCTGATAATAATCATAATGGATTTCTATGCCTTGATCTGCGAGCAATAATTCACGAACATTATCTCCCATATAATTGTAAGGGCCTTTAGTGAGCATCATCTTAAAGAATATGGGCGTTAACTCTATTGCCATAAAGAGAAGGGTGATAAATAAAGAAATCCAGAAACCTGCAAGTTCGTGGGCTAATTTTATACGTTCCAAAAGACCATCGAGACCTGCAGCTACTGTTTGGTTTTTCTTTAATTCGGTATCGAGTTCTTGTGATAGGATTTCTCTTTGTTCCTTAAATTTTAATAACTCATCAGCGTTATTTTTATCAAAATCTACAAGTTCCACTTGATATTTATCTGCCAAAACTTTGAGTGCCTCTGCTCTTCTGCCTACACCCGCGGGAGCATTATTTTTACCTTTAATTTCATCCGCATAATTATTTTCAGCATCAGTAAGATGCTGCATAATTTCGCCTCTTTTGCTATCAATATCCGAGACTTGGGCTTCTAGGGCATTAAATCTCTCAGCATAATTTTCTCTGGTATTTACTTCATACGTTTTCTGTAATTCTTGCTGTTCTGCATAAAGAGCAGAATCAATTTCGCTTTTAAACATCCTTATCTCAACAGGTTTTGATATGGTAATAGCGATGATAATACCCATACACAAGCGCGGGATTGCACCACCCAATTCACTCAAAGTGATTTTTTCGGTACCATCACCCACACCACTTGCAGCTACAATAAAACGATCGATATTAAAAATTATCAAACCCCATATTACTCCAAATAGAATGGCTTTAATGGCAGTGGGCCAGTGGGTCTCTGTTTCAAGTACCGAGCCGTTGGGTTCAAAAATGGTGTACATGGCATAACCGCCAGCAAGTGCCGCCATGAATCCAGTGGCAACAACAACGCCGCCCAAACAGGCGTATTTAACTTGATCTGAATAAGTAGACCTTTGCAGAATATAGCTATCCGAACCAGCGGCTTTCCATAATAACTTCATGATACGGTCTGGGGTCGGGCTGTGGTAGTAATCTCTTTTCATTTTTTAAGGTATTGGTTAGTATGTTAATATCTTGTGTTTTGTCTACTTTTAGTATTTCCTCTTTTAATTCTGAAAAATCCAAGGGATGGATCATAATTTGTAAATCAGTTGTTTCGGGAATATTTGAAGTGATTTCTATAGTTGAAGGTTTTAATGAAAAGGAAGGCTTTAAATAAGGAATGACATTTATGGTTTTGAATTCTGATTTTAATTTCAAGCTATTTTCTTTTTTGAAAAAGGGTTCTGGGGGAGGATTTTTTTGAACTTCTAGAAAATGGAGGTCAAAGGTTTTGACTGATTTTTGATTAATTCCGTAGCATGTAATGCCGATTTTCTTGTTAGTGTTGCTGTTTATGAAATGGAATTCGTTCTTTGTTATTAGTGTATTCTTCTTTCCATTTGAAACTTTTACGTAAATAAAATTTTGCGCATCCCAAGTTATTTTGTTGGGCTGTCCTATGATGCCAATAGGGGCATCAACATTGGCGTGACTAAAATTTAGCTTACGTTTCTTAATTCTATATAGAGCTTGGCGATATAGAATAGTGTATAAAATAATCGGTATGTGTAAAAGCTTTTTCATAACATCTAATGTGATATACCACTATAGCTACACGCTAAGATTGAAGTAAAAAAGAAGGTGCTGAATAGAATAAGTATAATAAGCATGCATCCACTATTCTTGCTTTTGCTAAAGGACTTACGATAGGTCATACCAGGAATGCCTGAGCGTATGGAGTATCCTTTTGAACTTAATGTACCTCGCTTGGATCTATAGCTAGGGCTGATGCCGGATTTGCTAATATTAATTCCCAAACCTTTTCCAAGGTTTATTCTTTTTTGATATCTGAAGCCCATAAGATTAACAGTTGCATTCTGACCTATCTACATAAGTTTTATTACCATTACCATTATAGTAATAGCAGCCACCTTCTGGCCCTTCATACAATGTTTGTCCATTGTGCGTTCCACAACCATTATAATTACTTTCATAAATTTCTGAATCACTTTCCTCTGAATCGCAGGCACTGGTTATATTTATAAGAATTCCAAAAATTCCATATAATAAAAGTTTTTTCATATCTTAAAATTTAAGGTTAAGAAGTATGACAATCTCTAGAACATGTATAGCATCCGTTTGATTGAGAATAAGTTTTTTTGGCTTCAGCTACTGCTTCCTTACAATTTGAAAATTCGCCAAGATGTTTTCTATTTTCTGAACTTGGTAGATATCGACAATTACTTGTGTGTACTTCGTGATCTCCATTTGATTGTTCTTGTTTGTTTACATAATAAGTTGCCATAATTAAAAAGTTTTAGAATTAATATTCAAATTTAAATCTCTTGAAAAACAATTCTTTACGGGATTCCGTAAGTATTAGATTTTTTTAAAATAAAATCACTCAATTCCTTTTCTGGAAAGATTTTATTGGTTTTGGTAAGCATTATTTTTTCATCCCCTATTTCAATTATTTGATATTGGTTGTTGCAATTATTTATTCTGAAAATTAGCGCCCGTAATCCATCTTGTATACCTTTTTCTTTAGTTTGTTGATATACATAATGGGAGCAAGAGGTTTTGAACAAACATTTTCTGCGCTTGGACTCTGGAACAAATCTCCAATAGTATTTAATACTTAAAAGGAGGATAATTTTTATCATTTTTTGAAAACCAGCATATTACTAACCACGGTAAATCCGGGCTTAGCTCCCAGCCCAAAACAACCCGCGTCCGAGGCTACATTATTGCTTATAGTTTCCATACGAATGTATGTCCAGCCATCTTGATTATATTTATTTATTATTTGTTCTAGTTGAAGTGCCACATTGTTTGATGAGCCAGTTTTATGGTCTATGTGTGCAGCGAAGGGAATTACTTTGTACTCCATAATAATTTTGTTTTAAGATTTTTCAAACATACAATCATCAAATAAAAATCCCTTACGGGATTCCGTAAGGGATTGAGAATAACCTACATATTTTCCCCAGGATATGTAAGTTGGCTATTCACATAACAAATTTAATACTTGATTTCTGTGTTTTTTTACGGTATTCCGTAAGTAGGTAGATAAACTTTGAGCCATAAGCCATAAGCCATAAGCTATAAGCTATGGGCGGGAGAAGGAAATGAATTATTATATAAGTGCTAAGTCTTTAACTATAGCCACAAGGTGTGTAGTGTTGTTGGCTTTAAAATGATCGCATAATTTGCTGATTTTTTTTTCAACGGAACTTAGGCTGGAGGGGGTAATGTTATTTTTTAAAAAGTCCTCACTTATTTCCTTTTGGGAAAGGCCGTGGGATAATAGTTTAAGAATTTCGATATCATAATCGCTAATTTCAACTGAGAGTTTTTTATTGAGGGCGTTTTGGATTTGGGGGGATAGATATTGGTTTCCTTTGTAGACTTCTTGAATAGCTTCTGTAATTTGTTCTAGGCCATGTCGTCCTTTACAAACGTAAGCATCCGCTTTACTTTCCAACATAACAGTTCTAACTTTTTGCAGTTTGTCCTCTACGGAATAGGCTATTATTTTAAGTTGGGGGTGTTTTTGTTTTAATGTTCTAATAAGAACTTCTCCTGAGGGGTATTTTTGTTTGCGATGGTCTGCTATAAAGGAGAGGTCGGTTATTAATAGATCGAATGGGGCATTGTCCAAGATGGCTTTTTCTATTTTCAGAAAGGCATCATCACAATAGGCAACTTGTGTAATATATTCGATATTCAATGTATTCAATACAGATATTATTCCTTGATTAATACAATCGAGGTCATCTGAAACCAAAACTTTTTTAAACATAGTCATATTATAATTTTTGATCTAAATCCTTTTCCGGGTTCAGAATCAAAAGTAATAGTTCCGTTTAATGCATGAATACGGTTTTCCGCATTTTGGAGTCCATTTTTATTTTTTAGGGTGCAGCCTATGCCATTATCGGTATATTCGATGCTGATTTTTTTATTGATTTGTTGAAAAACGAGGACTACGGCGGAGGCTTCACTATATTTTTTCATATTGGTCATTAATTCCTGCAGTACTCTATAGATAATGGTTTTTTTAATATCTGAAATATCTTCCCAATCAATTTTTGAGATGTTTCGGGTGGATATGGTTATTTTTTCGTTTTGATAGTTTAACAATAAGTCGTTGAGTTGACTACTAAAATCCTCCTCTATTTCTATGGCGCTGTTTTCTTTTGAAATATCTCGGGTTCTATTATAGATTTTTTCAAGATCGTCTAGCAGTTCTTCTTGGCCGGTGGTTTTTCCTTGGATTTTTGCCATTAGATGATACACATCATTTGCAACTTCATCATGTACTTTTTTGGAAATACGGCTTTCGGTGTTGTGGACTTGTATTATTTTTTCTTTTTTATGCCGTATGCGCAATGCGAAGTATATAAAGATTGAAGTGAGTGCAATGATGATTCCAAGGATTAGGAATATAAGTTTTTGATTTTTTTCTTTTTCTTTTTCCAAAAGGGCTTCCGAGGTTTTCTTTTTTTCATTGGCCACATTGTATTTTATAAAGGCATTTTTGTTTTCGGTAAGTTGTTTCTCTTTGGCAATGCTATCCGTTATTTTTTTAAACTGCACAATTTTTGGATCGTCGTTCATTATGGCAAAAAGGGAAAGGGCGTCTTGTAGATAGGAGACGCTATTCATTTGGGTGGCTATTTGAAATGCTTTTTCTGCGTAAGCGTAAGCATCTGCTTTTTTATTTCTGTCAAAATAGAAAATGCTTAGATTCTTATTGCTGGAATAAATACCAGATAGATTGTTTTTTGATTCACGAATCATTAGTGATTTTTTCAAGTTTGTCAGCGCTTCAGGATTTCCTAATTTGGATTGTACTAATCCCAAATTATCGAGAATAAATGCTAGCTGGAGTGAATTTGTATCAGCCCCAAATTTTTTATGGGCAAAATTAAGTTCTTCTGCAGCTTTTTGATATTTGCGCCAATCTATATAAATATAGGCTTTGTTGTTGATTAGTGTAATACTGTGAGATGCATTTTTAGAAAAATTTAGTGACAGATTGTAGGACTCGATAGCTTTATTATAATTTTTTGTTTCACCGTATATGTTGCCTAGTTGATTATAAAGTGCTTTTCTACTCTCAATCAAAGTATCTTTTTGTTGATAATTATCAATTAATGTAATGGCTTCTACTACTGCACTTTCACTATCATATATATTACCAATTTCGAATTGTCCCATCGCAATCAATCTTAAATCCTGAATAATTTTTAAGGTGTCATTTAAGTTGGTGTCATATTCTTTTTTACTGGTATAGAATTTAATACCTTCAGAAATGGCAATTTTTCCATTGGGGCTCACTATTGAATTATAATATTTGTTAATGGTGTCTCGCTGTATTTGTGCTTCAAGGGTGAACCGCCCTCCCCATAAAGAGATAAGACAAAAAAAGAGGAATGAAAATGTTTTGTTTTTCATTCCTCTAAAGTACTAAGAATTTGGGATATTTTTATCCTCCTCCGTCAGGGGGTGGTGGCGGGGGCGGAAAATTACCAGTACCTCCACAACAAGCCAGTGTGCTCTTTACATCCTCTGAAATTGCTTGTGGGGTACAGGAAAAGACACCCATATTGAGGAAAACCGTAAGTAATATTAAAATTAGTTTCTTCATTTTGTTTGATTTGATAGTTGATACTAGTGTAACTGTCCAGATACTTATCTGGAGAATTTTACAGCAACACGTTAAGGTGGAAGAGAATCCTTCCAATTTGAGAAGTGTGGAGCACAGGAGTAAGGCGAGAGGTTACTTCCCAAAATGGCCAATCATTTTACGCTGCGGCTCCAATAGTAGTATTGAAATGTTTTGTAAACCCTGTTACACCCAGGGCGGCATTGCAATACTGAGGCAAATGAAGGAAGAATGCCTTGGAAAGGGTGGAAAGGGAATGGAAAGGTTTTGGAAAAGAATTTCCAAGTATTTTCCATCTGATTTTTGTAGCTTTAAAACATTGAAAACAGTCGATATGCATAGAGAATTACTTTTAAAGGCTTATGAAAAAGTGAAGGAAAGCCTGCTAGAGGAAAATGGAATTGAGCCTTCATTAACCGCTTGTGGGGAAGAGTTATCGCGAATATTGACGTATAGTTTCCCCTATGGTGAAAAAAGTCTACGGAATTTATATAACGAAGCAAATATTGGGGATGAGATTATTATTAAGCAGCCAAGAGTTGTACAGGCCTTGGCTAAATATTTGGGATATGCGGATTATCGGGATTTTGAAAATAAAAATAGCAATCTAAAGGAAGAGGTGGATATAGTGAATGGCGGGAGCGAGACTGAGGCATTTACAGCAAAGGAAGGGGATAAGGCTGATAAATCCAGAAGGATAAAAAATGTTTTGGGATTAATTATAGCAGTATGTTTTTTAATATGTATTGGATTTTTTGGATATCATTATTTTAACAAACAAACTTGGATGGAATGGGAGGGGACACAATATGTAGAAACGTCCTTTGATTCGCAGAAACTAAAGGACGGAAATTTAAAAGTTTATAAGGAGGAGCGGATAACTGACTTTAGAAAAATACTGCCTAATTGTGAAACCCAATTTTTTAATGATGATGGCAGTGTTAAAGTGTGGTATGGAAAAAACAAGGAAGGCAGGCTTCAATACTTTACGGGTTATGGCTTACATCCAGAGACTGGAAAAACTCTTAAACCAATTACAAAGTATATGATAGGCAAACATATTTGCCCTTAAATACCCATCTATTCATTAAGAAATATTTTCTGTTTGGTAAGGGGATGCAGATTTGAGCAAGGGTGTTTTATTGAATGTAGTGGGTGAATAAGACTATGATTTGTTAATGCTTTGGTGGTTTAATATATTTTTAAATTGATTGAATATACTTTTGGTTTTCGCAACACTTAGAAACACAAAACCATGAAACAAATCATTACTTTAAGACTATGTCTTTTTGAGTTCCTTTGGCATATATAAATTGGTAATTCCCAATTTTGAATGTGGGATCTCTCTATTGCTGTGAAGCCTTCTCATAGTACTTTTGCTTAATCCAAGCATCTCCATAACTTCTTCCTCCCTTAGAGCGATCTTCTTTTTCCAATCTCTTCTAATTTTTTTTCGTTTTGAATCCATAATTAAAAATATTTAAAGGTTAGCGGGGAGATTTAATACTAAAATAAAACATTTTTTTTAATTACAAAATATGAAAGCCTTGAAAATGAATTGTTCGTTGTTTTTTGGTCCCGATAACTGTTAGGATTGCGGGGTAAGTTTTATGCTATTTTATCGAGAAAGTTCCTTTTATAGGTAAAGTTTTCTAGGGTTTTGATATATTTGATATTCTCCCCGATTAACTTGTTCCAATACGGATTTCTGTGTTGGGATGCTTTTTTATTGTTTTATATTTGAAAAACCTTTAACCAATTTATGGCTTTCAACGAAGACTCCCGAGTAAAAATACCGGCTATTCTCCATCTTACACAGTTGGGCTATAAGTACCTATCTCTAAAAGAACAGGTGTGGGATATTGAAACCAATATTTTTTCTGATATTTTCAAAAAATCTATTAAAGAAATTAATCAAGGAATTTCTGAGGCGGATATAAATCGTCTTTATCAAGAAGTAAGTCTTTCTTTGGAAAATGAAGATTTAGGGCGAGCGTTTTATAACAAATTAATAGACCAATCTGGAATAAAACTAATTGATTTTAAAAACTTCGATAATAACTCTTTTCACGTAGTTACTGAATTACCGTATCAAAAGGATGATGAAACGTTTAGGCCAGACATCATACTTTTAATAAACGGAATGCCTTTGGTTTTTATTGAGGTGAAAAAACCTAATAATAGAGATGGCGTTCAAGATGAACACAGACGGATGCAACGCCGTTTTCAGAATAAGAAATTCCGAAAGTTCATAAACATCACTCAGCTAATGGTGTTTTCTAACAATATGAAGTATTCAGAAGATGATACTCAAATGTTAGAAGGTGCATTTTATAGTACCACCAATTATTTTAAACCAATTTTCAATTACTTCAGGGAAGAAGAAACTTTTGATTTAAATGAGTTGCTCGCGCCACTTTCAGAAGAGGACGAAAACTTTATATTAAAAGATACGAACCTTCTTAGTATTAAAAACTCGAATGAGTATCTATCCAATAAAAGTCCAACTACTCCAACGAATGCTATTTCCACATCTTTATTTCAAAGAGATCGTTTAAAATTCATATTACAATATGCTCTCGCTTACGTAGAAGAAGAAAATGGATTAGAAAAACATGTAATGCGTTATCCGCAGTTATTTGCAACAAAAGCGATAGAAAACAAATTAGAAGCTGGGATAAAAAAAGGAATTATTTGGCATACACAAGGCTCTGGAAAAACAGCCTTGGCGTATTTTAATGTAAAACATCTTACAGATTATTATCAAAAGAAAAACATTATTCCAAAATTCTACTTTATTGTAGATCGATTGGATTTATTAACCCAAGCTGCCAAGGAATTTACAGCTCGCGGCTTAGTGGTTCATAAAGTAAATAGTAGAGATGCGTTTACAAGAGATATAAAATCCACAAAAGTCATTCACAACGATTCTGGAAAAGCTGAAATTACAGTAGTAAATATTCAGAAATTTAAAGATGATCCAGATGTAATAAAAAACAATGACTATAATTTAGGGGTACAACGTGTGTTTTTCTTAGATGAGGTACACAGAAGCTATAATCCCAAAGGAAGCTTTTTAGCCAATCTAGAATTAGCCGATAAACATTCTATTAAAATAGGCTTAACAGGCACGCCATTATTAGGAAAAGAATATAATTCCAAAACCTTATTTGGCGATTATATTCATAAATACTATTACAATTTATCTATTAAAGATGGATATACTTTACGATTGATTCGTGAAGAAATTGAAACCAATTATAAACTGGCATTAAAGAAAACCCTTGAAGAACTTAAAGTGCTACAAGGCAATTCAGAAAAGAAAGTTATTTACTCTCATCATAGATTTGTAGAACCCATGCTGGACTATATTGTAAAAGATATGGAACAAGCACGAATCTCAATGGACGATAATACGATTGGTGGAATGGTAGTCTGTGATTCTTCCGATCAGGCTAAAATGATGCACGAGGTTTTTCAGGAAAAGTATGCTGATACTACAACTTCTATCTTAAATCTTGCAGCAGAAGAACCTGCGAGTTATGGAAGAAAAAAGAATGACGACAGCAAAGTAAACACCGCACAGGTAATTTTACATGACATTGGCACCAAGCAAGACCGAAACGACTGGGTCGCAGATTATAAAGCTGGTAACATAGATTTCCTGTTCGTATATAATATGTTGCTAACTGGTTTTGATGCCAAGCGTTTAAAGAAATTATATATCGGTCGTAAAATCAAATCGCACAATTTACTTCAAACCCTTACGCGCGTAAACAGAACCTACAAGAAGCACAAATATGGGTATGTAGTTGACTTTGCCGATATTCAAAAGGAGTTTGATAAAACCAACCAAGATTATTTTAATGAATTGCAATCTGAATTAGGTGATGAAATGCAGCATTACTCTAATCTATTTAAGAAGCCTGAAGAAATAGAACAAGAAATTGAAGAGATTAAAGACGTTCTTTTTAAATTCAATACAGAGAATGCAACTGTTTTTGGCGAGCAAATAAGCGACATAAACGACCGCACAGAAATACGCCAAATTGCAAAAGCATTAAATAACGCCAAAGAACTCTACAATCTTATTCGTTTGTCTGGTAATTTTGAATTACTTGAAAAACTGGAGTTCAGAAAACTAACGGTTCTTGCACGTCTAGCAAACGATAGATTAAGTTTAATAAATACAAGAGACGCATTAGAACATAACGTAGATACTACAAATATTTTAAACCTCGCTTTAGAAGACGTAATCTTCGCTTTTACCAAAATAAAAGAAGAAGAAATGGTATTGGCAGACGAGCTTAAAAACATCTTACAGAAAACACGCGAAATGCTTGGCGGAAATTTTGATCCTCGCGACCCTGTGTTTGTATCCTTGCGCGAAGAATTAGAGCGTTTATTTAAAAAGAAAAATTTAAGTGAAGTTTCTAAAGAAGAAATGGAAGCCAATATTAAAGCCTTAAACACTATTTACGATAAAGCCAAAACATTAGAACGCGAAAATCAACTATTAAGAGCAAAGTATGATTATGATGCCAAGTACGCCCGAATCCATAAACGTTTAATGGAAAAGAACCCTTTAACAGATAGCGAACGCAAATTATTTGATGCTTTAAAAGGATTAAAAACAGCGGTAGATAAAGAAATTCTACAAAACTCAAAGATTTTAGAAAACGAGAGTTATGTAGAGAGGATGGTAATGCGTTTGGTGATTAACCAATTTAAAACAGATCAAAATATAGCAGTTAATACAACCGATGTAAAACGGATAAACAGCATTATAGTAAAAGAATATATGAATGAATACAACGGAAGAGTTGCCTAAAATATTTAATCAAAAAGAAATAGTGAAAGAACAAAATCAAATAAAAATTTTTCAGTTTGAAAATAATCAAGTTGAAGTTTATGTTCAGCTTGACAATAGATCAGTTTGGTTAAATCGTAATCAACTTGCTACTTTTTTTGATAGAGATATTAAGACTATTGCTAAACATGTAAATAATGTATTTAAAGAAGGTGAATTGAGTAAGGATGCAACTGTCGCAAAATATGCGACAGTTTGATAGAAAGCATATGAATGAAGTACTAATTTATAAGACAAACAAGAATCAAATACAAGTTGATGTTGAATTTGATGGTGAAACAGTATGGTTAACTCAAAATCAATTAAGTCAATTATTTGAACAAACAAAACAAAACATTAGTCTTCATATTAATAATTGTTTCAATGAAGGTGAATTAAATAGAGATGCAACTGTCAAGGAATCCTTGACAGTTCGAAAAGAAGGGGAAAGGAACGTAAAAAGAAAAATTGAGCATTACAATCTTGATGTAATAATATCTGTAGGTTATAGAGTTAAATCACAAAGAGGTACACAGTTTAGAATATGGGCAAATAGTATTTTAAAACAATATTTAACTGAAGGGTACGCTATTAACGAAAAACGATTAGCCCAAAAGGAACAAGAATTACACATCTTAAAAAATGGTATTCAAATTTTAAGTAGAGCTATTGAAGAAAAAACAACTGATGATAAGTGGCTTACAATTTTTACGAGTGGTTTAAGCCTATTAGATGATTATGATCACGAACAATTAGACACAAAGGGTTTAACTTTAAAACAAGCCGATTATCCAAGTTTGGCAGATTACCAAAAACTAATCAACCAGATGCAAACTGAATTTAATTCAGGGATTTTTGGAAAAGAAAAAGATAAAAGTTTCCAAAGCTCTATTGCTCAAATTGAAAAGGGATTTGGGAACCGTGATTTCTATCCTACTATTGAAGAAAAAGCAGCTATGCTTTTATATCTCATAGTAAAGAATCATTCATTTGTAGATGGGAATAAGCGAATTGCAGCAGCCTGTTTTCTTAAGTTTTTACACCAAAATAAAATTCTTTTTACTAATAATAATCAGCCAATAATTAGTAACGATACTTTAGCAAGTTTAACACTTTTTATAGCTTCAAGCAAACCAGAAGAAATGGAAACCGTAAAACGATTAGTAATTAGCGTACTAAATAGAAATAAAATAATTTAAAATTGAAAATATAATAAATGTCAAAAACTGCACTATTTGAAACCCAAACCAAAGCACTTATAGACGACCTTAAAAGCGTCTGCGCCAATTATGGTTTAGGAAATGACGGAAACGAATTTAAGATAATTACCCAAGTGTTTTTATATAAATTCCTAAACGACAAATACGTTTACGAATTAAAACAACTAGAACCAGCATTAGCAGAAGCAGCTGCTTTTGATAAAGCCTTAGAAAAATATACAGACGATGATTTAGAAATGCTAAGCATGCAAATAAGTGAAAACACAGCACGCATAGCACCTAAAAATCTATTATCGCGTTTATTTGTACATCAAAACGAAGACCAATTTGCCGATATTTTTGACCAAACCCTATTAGACGTTGCCAAAACAAATAGCGATATTTTCTCGGTACTTACACAAGGTGGCGAAAAAGTTGTGTTGTTTGAAAATATAAGCAAATATGTTTCCGACAATAGAGATGCTTTTTGCAAAGCCTTGGTAAACAAATTAGTTGACTTTAGTTTTGAGCATATTTTTACGCAGAAATTTGATTTCTTTGCAACTATTTTTGAGTATTTAATAAAAGATTACAACACCAATAGTGGTGGTAAATATGCAGAGTATTTTACACCGCATGCCGTAGCCAAAATTATGGCAGCCTGTTTGGTAACAGATACCAATGTAAACAATGTAACCTGCTACGACCCAAGTGCGGGCTCCGGAACTTTGTTAATGAATATTGCACACGCCATTGGCGAAGATAAATGTACCATCTACTCGCAGGATATTTCCCAAAAGTCTTCTGCCTTATTGCGTTTAAACCTTATTTTAAATAATCTAGTACATTCTATACGCAATATTATACAGGGCAATACAATTTTGAAACCCTATCACAAACAAGAAAACGGACAATTAGAACAGTTTGATTATATAGTTTCCAATCCGCCGTTTAAACTAGACTTTAGTGATTATAGTGCAGATTTAGACAGTAAAGCCAATAAAGAACGCTTTTTTGCAGGCATCCCAAATATTCCAAAAAGCAAAAAGGAATCTATGGCTATTTACTTGTTGTTTATACAACACATTATGTACAGCTTAACTGCAAAAGGAAAAGCAGCCATTGTGGTGCCAACAGGTTTTATAACCGCACAATCTGGTATAGATAAAAAAATTAGACAAAAACTGGTAGCAAGCAAAATGCTGGCAGGCGTAGTAAGTATGCCCTCAAATATTTTTGCAACTACGGGAACCAATGTAAGCATTTTGTTTTTAGATAAAACGAATACAAAAGATGTGGTTTTGGTAGATGCTTCTAATTTAGGTACCAAAGTAAAAGAAGGAAAAAACCAAAAAACAGTTTTAAGCGAAGCTGAGGAACAACAAATTATAGATGTTTTTAATGCGAAAGAAGCAAAGGAAGATTTCTCTGTTGTTGTTAGTTACGATGATATAAAAGCCAAAAATTATAGCCTAAGCGCAGGGCAATATTTTGAAGTTAAAATAGAATACGTAGACATTACTGCGGAAGAATTTACTGCTAAAATGAAAGGTATTGAAAGTAATTTAGAAATTCTTTTTGCTGAAAGTAAAGGTTTGGAAAAGGAGATTCAGGATAATTTGAAACATTTTCATTTTGAAGAATAAATATAAATTTTCAGAATTTTGTCAGGTTTCCTCTAGTAAAAGAATCTTGAAAAGTGAATATGTCAAGATTGGCATACCTTTTTACAGAAGTAAAGAAATTATTGAAATTTCTAAAGGTGAAAATGTAAGAGAACCATTATATTTCAAAAAAGCGATTCGACTTTTTAAAAGATAAGTTTGGAGCTCCGAAAAATGGAGACATACTTATTACATCTGTTGGTACTTTAGGAATTACTCTTTTAGTCAATCTTGACTATGATTTTTATTTTAAAGATGGAAATTTGACTTGGCTCAAAAATATTGATCCGACAATTATTAACAAAGATTATTTAATTCAATGGTTAAAATCAAGTTTCTTTTTTAGGCAAATCAATAATAATAATATTGGAGCCGTTCAGAAAGCTTTAACTATTAGTTTTTTAAATACTTTAGAAATAGAGTTGCCAAATCTTGAAACCCAAAAACAAATAGCCAAAGTCCTTTCCGATTTAGATGCCAAAATAGAAGTAAACAACAAAATAAACCAAGAGTTAGAAGCGATGGCAAAAACGCTTTATGATTATTCGTTTGTGCAGTTTGATTTTCCTGATGCTAATGGGAAACCTTATAAATCGTCTGGTGGGAAGATGGTTTTTAATGCGGAGTTGAAGCGGGAGATTCCTGAGGGGTGGGAAGATGGTGTTTTATCAGATATAGCAGATATTACAATGGGACAATCACCATCTGGAAGTTCATATAATGAAGATGGAATTGGAACGGTTTTTTATCAAGGTTCTACAGATTTTGGTTCAAGATTCCCCACTGTTAGAAAGTATACAACCGAACCATCCCGAATGGCTGAAGAGAATGATATCCTATTATCGGTAAGAGCGCCTGTAGGAACATTAAATCAAGCAATGGAAGATTGCTGTATTGGTCGTGGATTGGCAGCATTGAGAGAAAAAGAAGGATCTGTTTCTTTTCTATGGAGTCAAATGGAATATTTCAAACAAATTTTTGATCGTAGAAATGCTTCTGGAACCACATTCGGTTCAATAACAAAAGATGACCTTTTTGGTTTAAAAGTTTGTATTCCTGAAAAGAACATTTTAGAATCTTTCAAAAAAATAGCTGATCCCTTACACCATAAAATAATAGTTAATTCAAAACAAAACCAAAAGCTCACAGAGCTTCGGGATTGGTTATTGCCTATGTTGATGAATGGGCAGGTTCGTGTTTGGGATGGTTATGGTGAGCGTGTAGGGGAGTTGGGGATGGTTGCGGAGCCCCAAAATGAATATGGAAAGCATAAATGATTATTAAAGCAATACATACAAACGCAATACTAAAAGAAATTCCCACTGAAGGGCACAGTCCTTTAAGAGTTTTAGGGAGCGATTATCAAATGTATGTAGCAAAAAATGATAAAGGCAAAGTGCCGCCCTATTCACTAATAAATGAATTTTTGGCTTCTTATTTCTTAAATAAATGGGAAGTTGCAACACCAGAAATTAAATTAATAACCATTGCGCCCGCATTAATTTTAGCCAAAGATAATTTATCAATAAACCACAAGCCGCATTACTACAATACGCCCTGTTTTGGCTCAAAGTATATAGAAAATGCAATTGATGTAAATGCTTTAATAGTTACAGAAAAAAAGAAAGCATTTAATAAAATAAACAATCCGCTAGACGTTTTTCATATAACATTATTTGATACGTGGGTTGAAAATGATGACAGAAAACCAACCAATTACAATTTAATATTAGAGCCACACAAAAATAAATTTAATGTAATAGCCATAGATAATGCTTTTATATTTAGTACAATGTCCTATAAAGATTTAAACCCTGAATTTGTGGCCGCAAGTGGTAATGACCATCTTTTAGTTTCAGATTTAGGCTATTTGATTAAAAAGTACATTCAAGTTACTAACAGTTTTATCAACAACGAAAGAGAATATTTTTATCTTTGCATAGGACGTTGCGAAAAAGATTTTGATAAATTTATGAGTCAAATAGCTGGTTTTTATAACATTGATTTAGATTCTGTTATCGCATTAAAAGAGTTTTTGTTCAATAAAGAAAGAAACAATAAAGTTTTTGACGAGTACGTTTATAGATTACACCAATGAAAAGTTTTTACTCCATCCTTAAACTGTCACCTAACATTGCAACAGAAGATTCTGTAGCAATAGGTATGCTTTTGTTTGATGGTGAAAAGTTTCGATATTATTTTTCAGACAATAAAAAGAGATTGGCAAATACATTGCTTGATAATAAAAATGTAAATGTAAATTTCATTATTAATCAAATTATTGAAAAGTGCGAAAGTATAAATGCAGATAAAGAGGAGTTAAAAATCTTCTATAATTTTGATAAATTATCTGATATATCATATTTTAATTATTTGAGCAATTACGCTAATGGTCTGCTACAATTTTCTAAGCCAAAAGGACTTTATGATGAGGTTAGTGAAACATCTTTTGAACAGTTAATTAACTTTTTGTTCAAGGAATCTGTACATAAAAATTTTGATATAGCAGATAATGATATTTCGGTTTCAAGAAGTATAATTAAAAGAAAATTAATAAATAAAGTAGACCATAAAGTTCACACTTATTATAAATTTAACCCAGAAACCTTCCCATCAATTTACTTCCCTTTTGAAATGGACTGTATTGGGCTAAACGGATCCCTTATTGGTGCTAAATCCCTTTCTTTTAATAAATCTTTACAAGTTTTAGATAAAGATATTAGCCATTATTTTACGCTTTTATCATCCTTAACGAACAAGTATAATAAATCATTGAAGGATAATAATTTTTATCTCATTTCTGAAGAACCAGAAAAAGTAGGTAGTAAAGAACACAAGCTGTGGGAATCTGTTTGTTATAATTCATTAATTTCTGTTATTCACCCAGAAGAATCAAATAAGGTTGCAGATTTAATTATCGAAAAAAAGGCGACTAAATTCCTTGATATAGTAAAATAATCTCTACACTGGTCTATTAATCAGAATCCAAATAATTACTTTGAAGCATAGAGCCATTTTTTATTTATGAAATATAAATGTATTCCGTAATGTTTTATATTATTGATAGTTAAATTCCCTGCTGGCGCGAGCGTCCCGCACGTGTCTCTAAAAAAGCAAACATTAAATTAAAATTATGGCGAAATTTTTAAAAGGAAATGAGTTAAACTCAGAGCTAGAGAAAATATTTGAAACAGCTCATGGTGATATTATATTAATTTCACCATACATCCAACTACATGAGAGATACAAATCTTCATTGCTCACAAAGGTTCACGATGATAGAATAAGAATCACTGTTTTGTTCGGCAAGAATGAGGAGGATATGTCAAAAAGTATGAAGCAAGAGGATTTCGATTTCTTTAAGCAATTTCCAAATATTGAAATATTACATGAAAAAAGACTTCATGCCAAATATTATGCAAATGAGTCTAAAGCAATATTAACTACAATGAATTTGTATGGTTTTTCTCAAAATAATAATATAGAAGCTGGTGTTTTAATGGAGAAAAAATCAATAGCTTCTTTCACTGGGGGAAATAATTTAGATGAAGAAGCTTGGCAGTATTTTTCAACCGTTGTCGATCAAGCTGAGTTACTTTATAAAAAAGTACCCGTTTATGAAAAAAAGAATATTTTAAGTTCAAATAAATATGTAAAATCAGAAATTGAAATAGATAAGCTTTCTGAATTTTTTAATAATAAAAGCTATAGCAAAGTATTCAAAAAAAATATTCAAAAAGCAGAAACTAAAAACACTGACATTTCTAAAAACGAAAATGGTTAGTGCATTAGGACAGGAAAAGAAATAGCTTTTGATATTAAAAAGCCAATGCAATATGAAGCTTTTAAATTGTGGAACAAATATAAAAACCCAGATTTCCCTGAAAAATATTGCCACTTTTCCGGTGAATTATCTAACGGGGAAACATCGGTAAATAAACCTATATTAAATAAAAATTGGAAAGGAGCAAAAGAGAAATTTAATTTATAATAACTTTCGGCTAACCCGAGCGTCCCGCTCGTATCCCCACCTCTGCAAGTATCATTATCTACCGTGTCGAATACCAGCATTAGCATTAAACAAATAACGAAATAACCCAAGACTTAGCTCTAACATTGGAAAGATTGATTATAATGATTATCTTTGTAACTCGTTAATTATTAATAAAATGGTAGCAGCTCGCATTCTATATACTACAAAAACTCCTTTAGGGGTAGCGCTGTCATTATCCTACTTACTGGACGATATTTTTTTAAAAGATTCAAAAGAGTTTATACATTAATCCCTGTTACGACTCATAACAGGGCTACTCTTTAAATTATTCTCAAAATTTAATCTATTTTTCTTCTTAACTGCTGTTAGCACTCAAAAACAGGAGCTCAATATATTGCGCACTATTTTGAATGTTTGAGTCACTACTAAATAGTATTAAGAAGGAAATTCTAAAAAAAATAATAGTATGTCAAAAAATGTAATTTTAACAACCGGAATATATGATATGATTAAAGATCATATACGAAGAAATAAGGTAACTAAACAAGAAGAAGAATTATTACTATTAGAATTAAAAAATGCCGAACAAGTATATAGGCGAGATTTACCAGATAATATTGTCACGGTAAACCGTCGCGTAAAAATTAAAGATCATACGGGTAACAAAGAAAATGAATATGTATTTGTGTCAACCACTAAAACAAACAATAAAAAAAGGAAATATTCTATTTTATGCGATGTTGCCGTTGCCACAGTGGGCAGACAGGTAGGCGATATTATAAATTGGCCTTTTAGGGAAGGAGAAAGAAAACTGGAAATTTTAGAGGTTGAAAATATTTAACCTTTCAAAATCAAAATAAGGAGTCTTTGCTTACATAAAGCAAAGGCTCCTTTTTCTTTAAGGGCGATTAATTGACTTGTAGGCTATGAAAATAGTAATTTCCCAGCTTCTGCGACTCCCGATAGCTTTGGTCTTTTGCCCGTGAACACTTCAACATTACTATTAATAACTCATTTTTCCCCAACATCTAAAACTCTAACTTATTCAACTGTACTATATTTCTCCAAAAAGCCGTATCTTAAACCTTCACTTTAAAAAAACCTCAACTATGAAAAAACTACTATTCCTCCTCGCTTTTGCATTTACATTTTCTGCATTTTCGCAAACTAAAATCTTACCTAAAGACATTCAGATAAAAACAGCAATTTTGGCTGCGCCAGAAATGTATAAGGTGGGTGTTACAGTTCTTGGTTATAATCCCGAAGGAAAATTGGTTACCTTAAAAGAAGGTACAAACCGCATGGTCTGCTTGGCAGACGACCCCAATAACGAAGGCATAAGTGTAGCTTGTTATGGTGCCGAGTTAGAACCTTTTATGGCGCGAGGCAGACAGTTGGCCGCAGAAGGTAAAACCAATGAAGAAAAGCGGGAAGCAAGAAAGAATGAAATAGATAATGGAACGCTAATAATGCCTACTGAACCCTCTATGACGTATATAGTAGCTGGAGAGGAAAAAGATTATAATCCCGAAACCGGCGAACTTCAAAACAGTAAAATACGTTACGTAATTTACAAACCTTATATGACTGGCGAAAGCACAGGCCTGCCCACAAAACCACAAGATCCCGGTATGCCTTGGTTAATGGATGCGGGTACGCATAGATCGCATATTATGATTACGCCGGCTAATTAGTCGTCGGTTGTCTGTTTTCGGTTGTCAGGGTGAGCGCAGTCGAACCCTCTTAGTAGTAAAAAACATGTTACTAACCACAAAGCACTTCGACTGCGCTCAGTGTGACAGCAGAATGTTAATCAAAAATCCAAATGTCAGGGTGAGCGCAGTCGACCCCTCTTAGTGGTAAAAAACATGTTGCTACCCACAAAGCACTTCGACTACGCTCAGTGTGACAGCAGAATGTTAATCAAAAATCCAAATGTCAAGGAGAGCGCAGTCGAACCCCTTAGTTAGAACGATGTTGTTTTGGATAGCAAAGCACTTCGACTGCGCTCAGTATGACAGTAGAGTGTCGTTGTAAGGTTGGGCTGCGCTCATGATAAACTAAAGTCGAAGGTTTTCAAACTAACATAACAAAAATGTACTACCAATACTATGTTTACATATTAGAATGTTCTGACAAGTCATATTACACTGGTATTACCAATGATATATCAAAAAGATTGGAACAACATCAAGCCGGCACTAAAAGAGATGCCTATACTTATAAAAGGAGACCGGTAACCTTAAAATTTCATCAAGAATTCAATGATGTATTGCAAGCAATTTATTTTGAAAAAAAAATTAAAAGGTGGACAAGAGCAAAGAAAAAAGCATTGATTGATGGAGATTATGATATGTTACAGATTTTATCGGAATGTAGGAATGCAACTCACTATAAATACAAGTTAGAAAGTGAGTGACTTTAAAGCACTTCGACTGCGCTCAGTGTGACAAAAGGATATCAGTGTAATAGTATGATCTCAGGGTGAGCCCTTCGACAGCCTCAGGATAAACTAAAGTCGAAACTTCTTAGTAGTAAAAAACATGTTGCTAACCACAAAGCACTTCGACTGCGCTCAGTGTGACAGCAGAATGTTAATCAAAAATCCAAATGTCAGGGTGAGCGCAGTCGAACCCTCTTAGTTAGAACGATGTTGTTTTGGATAGCAAAGCACTTCGACTGCGCTCAGGATAAACTAAAGTCGAACCCTCTTAGTAGTAAGAAGTATGTAGCTAACTATAAAGCACTTCGACTGCGCTCAGTGTGACAAAAGAATATCAGTGTGACAGCAGAATGTCAGGGTGAGCGCAGTAGGAGGGCTCGACCCGACAAAAGCAAAAAGTTTTTCTCCTTGTGTAATCTTTGTTACAGAACTTCCCGTTTTGTGGCCTTACCTTTATTCAATATTGTTTAAGTCAATCAAAAAATTAAAAATCATGAATTACTATATCAGCACCACATTAAAAAACACAAGTTTTAAAGAAGCTATTGAAAAAACAACGGCAGCTTTAAAAAAAGAAGGCTTCGGCGTATTGACCGAAATAGATATTAAAGCTACATTAAAAAATAAGCTAGACGCAGATTTTTATAATTATACCATTCTTGGTGCCTGCAATCCAGAAATGGCACATCAAGCATTACAATCCGAAAACAAAATAGGGACGATGCTTCCCTGTAACGTAATAGTTCAGGAACGCGAATCAGGAATTGTTGAGGTTTCAGCAGTAAATCCAGCCGCTTCAATGATGGCTGTAGAAAATGATTCCTTAGGAGAAATTGCGAAAGATGTTCAAAAGAAATTGACTAAAGTCATTCAAAGTATTTAAAAATCAAAGGGTTTAATTTTAACGCGAATATTATGGAAACTGTAAAATATTCTAAAATCTACCGAATACTCCACTGGGCCGTAGCCATTACTTTTCTGCTTTTATTGATAACTATTTTTCTGAGATTGACTTGGATGAATAAAAATAATATGGCAGATATTATACAAGCATACCTCAGTGGCACCGACCAATCTTTAACGCGAGAGCAGCTAATCGTTTTAGCAAAACAGATCCGGAAACCAATGTGGGACTGGCATATTTATTTGGGCTATGTTTTAACGGGTTTATTCAGTTTGCGTTTTATACTTCCGTTTTTCGGAACAATGAAAATTCAAAACCCATTGGTAAAAAACCTAACTCTAAAACAGAAAATCCAAAAATGGACGTATATCATTTTTTACGTTTGCGTAGTGGTATCATTAGTTACAGGGCTATTAATAGTTTGGGGTCCTAAGGCTTTGAAAGAATCAATGGAAGAAATTCACGTGCTGGGTATTTACTATCTCATTGCATTTATTGTAGTTCATGTGGGCGGCGTACTAATAGCAGAATTCACAAATCAAAAAGGAATCATTTCAAGAATTGTACGCGGTTCTAATGATTAATATAAAAAGAATTTAGGAACGTTTCTTGGTTGGTTCGTTCCTAATAAGTGCAGATTTAATTGGTTGAAAAGCATTCTGAAAAGGGTGCTTTTCTATTATCAATAATCTAGATTCCAAATGTAGTCTTATGTCTTGCAGCGAAGCGGTCTTAAGTCTTTCAGCGCAGCGGTCTTACATCTTAAAGCGTCTTTTGAAACACTAAAGTAGTCATTACTCTTATATCTTGAACGTTTGTAGTTTTTACCGGTTCAATCAATGCTAACGGATATTCTTCTGAAATTTTTGAAATGATACTGCGAGTTATATAAAACCCTGCAATTTCTTTACTAGAGCCATCCTGTACAAAGGGTTTTTTATCGTTTAAGCCAATATCTGAAGCTACGCGTATCAATAAGGTTCCCGATGGTTTTAGCACTCGAAACAGTTCGGCAATCATCTTATTAAAATGTGTTTCACTCTGTGCAAAATGTAAAACCGCACAACATAAAAGATGGTCAAAACTATGATCTTCGTAAGGCAGATTGTCTAATTCACCAACTATAAAGTTTTCTGAAGCTTTTGGATAAATCTCCTTTGCCACGGCAATTCTTTGCGCATCTACATCTATCCCGTATATATTAAAATCATTTTGATAAAACCATTTTAAATTACGCCCAGTACCGCATCCTGCATCTAATATACTTTGACCATGCTCATAGCGACCTTTTAAAATTTGGTCGATAACGTAAATGTCAACATTCCCTAATAAATCGAAAGTTTCACTATGATTCATTTCTTTTTAAATTTCAAGAAACAATATAAGGTAATTTTTGGATTTTCTGCTTTCTAAAACAAACTAGACATTAAACGCTATTTCTTCTTAATACTACCATTTATGCGCTTAGTAATCAAAATAAAATAGCTTTAAAACTTAAAGATGCAGGCATTCATTTGAAGAAGTTGAGTTTGTTCTCTGAATTTACTTAATTACATTCATTTAGAGGTATTATTAATATAATATGAATATGTTTGCCGCTAACATTTTTTTTAATCCCCATTTCTTAAACAAATTATAATGAAAAGATTTTTACTACTATGCATTGCTATTGCCTTTTCGGCAGTAGGCTATGCCCAAACCAACAAAGAATATTCCCTTGCAGAAATTAGATCTTCGGATGAACTAGAATATGATATTTATACTTACAATTTAGATTTTTTATTGGAGGGTACTGACATTCTTTTTGAAGATGGTACAGAACTGAAAAACGCGCTAACTTATGACGCGTCTAATAACATTATTAAACTTGATAATTATCAGCTTATAAACGGAACTTGGACTTACGTTTCGTATATAGAATATACTTATGATGGCAATGGCAATCGTTTGTCACGCTCAAATTACAACAGTTTTGGTGGAACCACTTTTACCTTAGGCGGAATTTATAACTATTTTTATGACAATAATGTACGCACAAACTGGAATCTGTATTTGAATGGTACAGATTTAGTTGCTCTTGGAACACTGACCTATAATGCTGAAGGTAAAATTATTGAAGAATTCTCACAAGACATTTGGAATTCTGGTACAATGGAAGATTCATGGAAGATAGATTACCAATACAATACAGATGGTACGCTGAAAACTTTAGCACAATCCTTTTGGGACGGCGCTTCTTGGTATTCTCCTAGTGCGGAATGGTTCTATTATGATGCCAATAAAAATTGCATAACCTGGGAACAAAAAAGTGGCAGTAGGGTTACAAACAGAAACGAATATGAATACGATCTAAATTATACTATTGATCAGCTCGTTTTACCAATTAAACCAGAGGCCGACTCAGATAAGGAAAGTCTTGTAGAGATGAAGAATAAGGTAACTCTTAAACATTGGTACACTGAAGATGATCAAGGTAATTTGGTTTATGTTTGTGACTATATATATACCTATGATCTTCTTGGAACTGTAGGAATTCCAGACCACGGACTTAATGCAGTAAATATGCTTGTTTACCCTAATCCTACTTCAGATTTTATAACTATTACCGCTAATAACACGCTGCTAAGAAATATTGATATTCTGGATACTGCTGGTAAATTGGTTTTAAAAGAGTCCAACTTAAATAAGAGTGAAACGAGTATGGACGTATCTGGTCTTCAATCGGGTGTGTATTACGTAAAACTCTCAACTTCAAATGGTATTGACACCAAAAAGTTAGTAGTAAAATAGTTTGGTTTTTATTTAGTCAGATTTAGACACCTTAAGTTTAAAGCGCACGTCTGGCTACAATTTAAGAATAATGAAGATAAGTCGGGTTATGCATTTTGCGTTTCCCGACTTTTTTTGCATATAGTTTATAGGCGATTAGCTTTATTATTTCTTTCCTACTCACCATTCACCAGAAATTATTCATTAGGCATTATTCATTAGCCATTAGACATTATTCATTCTCAATACTGTCTTTGGTAACATTAGTTACTTACACACTCTAATTTCTAATGTATTTTTGCCGCAAATTAAATGTAGCAATGAAGATTAAAATTATAATTACGCTATTTGGTTTATTGCCAGCAATACTATTTGCGCAGCAAACAGTCCCAATTTCCAAAGCAGCAGTACTGGAAAAGGTGATTCAGCAAAATAATAAATTGAAGATAGGCGAGCAGCAAGTACTTGCGGCAAAAGGCGATTACAACCAGACTAATGCAGTTTTTTTGCCAAACATAAGTGCTTCGCATAGCGGAATGGCAACTACAAATCCGCTAATGGCTTTCGGTTTTAAACTGAATCAGGAAATAGTTACACAAGCAGATTTTAATCCTAATAATTTAAACAATCCTTCACAGATTAACATGTTCGCCACAAAATTTGAAGTGCAACAACCTCTTATAAATGTTGACGGTATTTATCAAAGAAAAGCAGCAAAAGCAAAGTGGAACGCAACTCAAATGCAACTAGCTAGGACTGGCGATTATCTTTCTTTGGAAACCGAAAAGGCGTATATGCAATTGCAATTAGCCTATAAAAGTGTGACCGTTTTGGAAACTGCTCATAAAGCTGCCAATGAAAACCTTCGTTTGGCAAACAACAGTTTTAAGCAAGGTTATTTGCAGCAAAGCGATGTTTTAGCTGTGCAAGTGCGTGTTACCGAAGTAGAAAACCAATTGCAATACGCAAAAAGTAATGTGATAAATGCTTCGGAATATCTTGCCGTGCTTATGAATGAAGAAGTTGAGGGAGTTTTAAAACCAACGGATTCTTTGATGGTTGCTTCGGAATTAAGTTTTGCTGAAAAACTTTCAAATTCTAGAGCAGATATTCAAGCAATGGAGTTTGCTACCGAAGCTTACAAGCAAAATTACAAAGCAGATAAAATGACATTTCTCCCAAGACTAAACGCTTTCGGAAGCTACGAACTATACGACGACCAGATTTTTCAAGCAGATGCGAACGGATATTTATATGGCGCAGCCCTAACTTGGAATCTTTTTGAAGGCTCCAAGCGTTTCGGAAAAACACAAAAAAGCAAAGTTGAATTCAATCAAGCAAATCTTGAATTAGATCAATACAAAGCCGAAAGCCAATTAGAAATTAACAAAGCAAAACGTATGTTTCAAGACTCCAAAAACAATTTAAAATTGACCGAATTGGCACTCGAACAATCAAAAGAAGCCTTGCGTATTCGCACCAATAGATTTACCGAAGGTCTAGAAAGAACAACCGATTTGTTAATGGCCGAAACCCAGTTTTCGCAAAAACAGTTAGAATTTTTCAACACCGTTTTTCAGCATAATTACGCTTTAGCATACCTTCAATTTTTAACAAAAAACTAACCACCAATGAAAAATATATATACGCTCCTCTTATTTTCAGCAGTAATCAGTTTTACAGCCTGTAATAATACTTCCGAAGAAAAAATCGTGGATAATTCCCCAGAAGTTGTAGTAACAGTTAGTTCGGTTGCCGCTGAAAATAACACGCCTTTTTTAACTGCCAGCGGAAAAATAGAAGCCGCCAACAGCGCCACTCTTAGTACGAGAATGATGGGCTTTGTGGATAAAGTTCACGTAAATGTGGGTGATAAAGTTTCAAAAGGACAATTGTTAGTAAGCATCAATAATTCTGATCTTTCTGCAAAAAACGCGCAGACAAGCGCTGGGATTACGGAAGCTAAGGCGGCTTTCAACAATGCCGAAAAAGATTACCAACGTTTCCAAAATCTGTTTGCAGATAAAAGTGCAAGCCAGAAGGAACTTGATGATCAACGCGCCAGATATGAAATGGCAAAAGCAAGACTTGAAGGTGCAAGACAAATGAAAAACGAAGTACAATCGCAATTTGCGTATGTAAGTCTTCGCGCTCCTTTTAACGGAGTTGTTACCAACAAATTTATTGAAGCTGGCGATATGGCAAATCCAGGAATGCCATTAATTTCGGTTGAAGGCCCAGGGAATTTTGAAGTTACTGCTTCAGTTCCCGAAAGCGAAATTTCAAAAATAAAACCTGGAAGTGAAGTGAAAGTAATTGTAAAATCTTCAGATAAAATAATTCCTGCAACAGTCACCGAAGTAAGTACTTCCGCTAGAAATACGGGCGGACAGTTTTTGGTAAAAGTGGTTTTAGATAAGACTGAAGCCAGCATTCTTTCAGGAATGTATGCGACGGTTCAGTTTCCAATTGAAAAGAAAACCGATGTTACATCAGTTTTAGTACCAGAAGAAGCTTTGGTAAAACGCGGACAATTAACAGGAATTTACACAGTGAGCGAAAGCAATACTGCAATACTTCGCTGGTTAAGAATAGGTCGAACTTTCGGCGACAATGTGGAAATACTTTCAGGACTTAATGCAGACGAAAACTATATTATTTCTTCCGAAGGAAAACTTTTCAACGGGGCGAAAATAACCATTAAGCAATAACGATGAAGGACGGATTAGCAGGCAAAATTGCCAAGTTATTTATAGGCTCGAAGCTTACAGTGCTTTTGATGATCGTGTTTATGGTCGTTGGTGTGTGGGCCTCGTTTTTAATACCGCGCGAGGAAGAACCGCAAATTGATGTTGCAATGGCCGATATCTTTGTAGGTTATCCAGGTGCATCGCCAACCGAAGTAGAATCGAGGGTTGTGAAACCTTTGGAAAAATTGGTTTCCAACATTCCTGGGGTTGAATATGTGTATTCCACCTCCTCGAAAGAAGGGGCAATGGTAATTGTTCAGTTTTATGTGGGTGAAGATATTGAGCGTTCCTTCGTAAAACTTTACAACGAAATGAACAAGCATATGGACAAAATGCCTCCGGGCGTTACCATGCCGCTTGTAAAACCTCGTGCCATCGATGATGTGCCAATGTTGGGCGTTACACTTTGGAGCGAAAATTATGATGATTTTCAAATAAAGCAAATCGCCGACGAGCTGACTCAGGAAATTGAAAAAGTAAAAGAAGTTTCCACCACCAAAAAAGTTGGTGGCCGTAATAGACAGCTGCGAGTAGTTTTAGACAAAGATAAATTGGCTGCTAGCGGTCTAGACTTCTTGGGCGTTGCCGAAATGATAAAGGCAAACAACCAGCAATTGAGCTCGGGCAGTTTTGATAAAAACGATACGGAGTTTTTGGTTACAACGGGCAATTTTTTAAAGTCTGCAACCGATGTTGAAAACTTGGTTGTTGGTGTTCAACAAAATCAACCTATTTATTTAAAACAGATTGCAGCAATTTTTGACGGGCCCGAAATTCCGAGAAATTATGTTTCCTTCGGTTATGGCGGAGCTACGGAAAATGCTTCAAACTATCTTTCAGAATATCCTGCGGTAACCATTTCCGTAGCAAAAAGAAAAGGTGCGGATGCTATGAAAATTGCCAATGTAATTATCGATAAAGTAGATCATTTACGAAGCAACCTAATTCCAGATGATGTTCACGTAGAAATCACGAGAAATTACGGCGAAACCGCTTCACAAAAAGTTTCAGAATTATTGATGCACCTTCTAGGAGCAATCTTTGCTGTTACTTTAATTGTAATGCTGGCAATGGGCTGGCGTGGTGGTTTGGTAGTTTTCCTTTCGGTGCCAATTACGTTTGCATTAACGCTTTTGAGTTATTATCTACTCGATTATACACTGAATAGAATTACACTTTTCGCACTAGTTTTCGTTACGGGAATCGTCGTTGATGACTCCATTATTATTGCCGAAAATATGCATAGGCATTTCAAAATGAAACGCTTACCGTTTAAGCAGGCAGCTATTTACGCGATAAATGAAGTAGGAAATCCAACGATTTTAGCAACTTTCACGGTAATTGCTTCGGTATTGCCGATGGCGTTTGTTTCAGGATTAATGGGGCCTTATATGTCGCCAATGCCAATTGGAGCTTCTATCGCTATGATACTTTCGTTGTTTGTTGCATTAACAATTACGCCGTATTTGGGTTACATTTTCCTTCGTGAAAAGGACAAAAAAGGAAGAGCACCGAAAGAAGAAAAACCTTTAGAAAGCACTTTCATCTATAGACTTTATTCAAAATTAGAAACTCCTTTAATTGAAAATATAAAAACACGCTGGCTATTTTTAGGAATCACAGTCATAATGCTTTTAGGTTCTGTAATGATGTTTTTCACAAATGCGGTTGCTGTAAAAATGCTTCCTTTCGACAATAAAAACGAAATGCAAGTTGTGATCGATATGCCTGAAGGAACAACTTTAGAACGAACAGCTGTAGTTGCTAAAGAAATTGGACAATACCTGTCAACACAGCCATTGGTAGTGAATTATCAAAATTATGTGGGTACTTCTGCGCCGATAACTTTTAACGGTTTGGTACGCCATTACGATTTACGTGGTGGCAGCAATATGGCTGATATTCAGGTAAATTTGGTTAATAAGGACGATAGAAAACTTCAAAGTCACGATATCGCAAAACTAATTAGACCACGTATTCAAGAAATAGGAAAGAAGTTTGGCGCGAATATAAAAATCGTTGAAGCTCCGCCAGGACCACCAGTACTTTCAACGATTGTAGCTGAAATATACGGGCCAGATTATGACCAACAAATTGCAGTTGCAAAACAAGTTGAAAACATTTTGAACGAAACTCAAGATGTTGTGGATGTTGATTGGATGGTTGAAGACGATCAAACGGAATACGAATTTATAATAGACAAAGAAAAAGCAATGCGTTACGGAATTGCGCCGCAACAAATTGTTTATACAATGAATATGGCACTTTCAAACAAGTCAGTAACCAATCTTTACGATGAAAACGTTGTAGAACAAGTTGGAATTTTATTGGCTTTAGATGAAAAGGAAAAATCTACAATTCAGGATATTTCGCAATTGCAAATTGCTTCAAAACAAGGCAATATGGTTTCTGTGGGCGATTTGGTAACGATTGAAGAAACCATTCGTGCAAAAAGTATTTACCGCAAAAACCAAAAACGAGTGGTTTATGTATTGGCAGATATGGCAGGGGAGCTCGAAAGCCCTGTTTACGCTATTCTGGGAATGACCGATAAGCTGAACGAAATTAAATTACCAGCTGGTTATAAAATGAATGAACTGTATTTGCAACAGCCAGAATATGAAGACGATTATACAGTGAAATGGGATGGCGAATGGCAAATTACGCTTGAAGTATTCCGCGATTTGGGAATTGCATTCTTAGGAGTAATCATCATCATTTACATTTTGATTGTAGGTTGGTTTCAAAACTTTAAGGCTCCAATAGTAATGATGGTTGCAATACCATTATCTTTAATAGGAATTGTACTCGGACACTGGATTATGGGCGCGTTTTTTACAGCTACTTCCTTTATCGGAATGATTGCCCTCGCTGGAATTATGGTGCGAAATTCAGTATTATTAATAGACTTTATAAATTTACGAACCGCGGAAGGAATTCCACTAAAACAAGCTGTTATAGAAGCAGGAGCAGTGCGAACAACTCCAATTTTATTAACAGCCGGAACCGTTGTGATTGGCGCATTTGTAATTCTATTCGACCCAATTTTTCAAGGACTTGCAATTTCATTAATGGGTGGGTCCATTGTTTCTACAGTGCTTACATTGCTTGTGGTGCCGTTGGTTTATTATATGATTGAACGGAAAAACTTTAAGGAGTAATTTAAAAAAGCAAATATTAATTGCTTTAGTGGTTCCGATAGAACGAAGTATTTAACTTGTAAATTTCAATATTATGATTAGTAGATATATTAGAGGAGTTGCAGGAGCTATTATATTAATCAGTCTTTTATTGGCTGTTTATATAAATATTAGTTGGTTGTGGCTAACTGGTTTTGTTGGCTTCAATTTACTTCAGTCATCAATTACAAAATGGTGTTTGTTGGAAAAAATTCTTAAAAGAATTGGAGTAAAAGATAAAAAGGAAAGTTGCAGTTCCTAACAGTTTTTCTTCAACTAAAACCTCACGAAAAATCCCGCGACAAAATATTGTTGCGGGATTTTTTATTTACTAAAAGTGTCTGCAATATATTCTCGAAAGACTTTCCAATTATGACATTGGTCATTTCAAAACAGATATATATAGAATATATTTGAAAATATAAACCAATTCAGATTAGCTATGACTATAAACATCCAATACGTGAAAATGCCCACCAGTGAGGCCATGAACAAGTATGTAGAAAAGAGGTTGAATAAAATCGCTGAAAAATATGAATGGCTTATTAGAGCTGATGTTAGTTTTAAACTGGAAAACAATGTGTATGGAAAAGGCAACATTTGTGAAATGGAACTGAGTCTTCCAGGACCCAAAATATTTGCAACTTCAACAGAAGCAACTTTTGAAGCCGCCGCAAAAGAAACAATTTCGGATATCGAAAAACAGCTCAAAAAACGCAAAGCTAAATTCACAATACACTAAAAATTATTAAGATGAAAAAAATATTAGTTCCCGTAGATTTCTCACAGCATTCTGATTATGCCCTAGAAGTTGCGGCAGGAATTGCCAAAAAACAAAACGCTGAAATTATTGCGCTACATATGATGGGCCTTAGCGAAGCGGTTGTAACGCGTGATGAAAGTAAAGAAGTTTTTGAAGCAATGTTTTATATGAAATTAGCTGAAAAACGTTTCGCAGAATTTCTTGATAAAGATTATTTGAAAGGAATAAAGGTGACGGACGCCGTTCACAATTATAAAGTTTTTAGTGAATTGAACGATGTAGCACTCGATTTTGAAGCAGATTTAATTGTAATGGGGTCTCACGGAAGTTCAGGTTTAAAGGAAGTTTTCGTAGGAAGCAACACAGAAAAAGTGGTCCGCACTTCTGAAATTCCTGTATTGGTCATTAAGCACCAAACAACAGATTTTAATCCACAACTTGGCGTTTTTGCTTGCGACTTTTTGCCAAATTCAATAACGCCTTATTTAAAAGCAAAAAGGATGTTCGACGTACTAGGAATTAAAATGCAGCCGATATATATAAATCTTGCGGGAGATTTCAGAAATACTCGTGAAATTGAAAAACGTATTTTAACTTTTATGAATGAAGCCAAAGAGCCAAATCCTTTTGAAAGTCTAAATAATGTAGTCCAATATAACGACTATTCTGTGGAAGCTGGAATTTTTGCTTATAGCCAACTTGCAGGCGCAGATATTATTGCTTTACCAACGCAAGGTCGCCAAGGTTTGGCACACTTTTTCTCTGGAAGTATTGGCGAAGACGTGGTAAACCATTCAGATTTGCCAGTAATGACTTTTAAGATAAGTTAATTGCTATCGACATCAATTAACAACAGAAAGCAGGAATTTCATTTTGAATTCCTGCTTTTTTATCTCTAAAGTAAAGTGTTAAGCGCAATCTCAATCATCTTTGAAAAACTGCCTTCACGTTCTTCAGCAGTGGTACTTTCACCAGTTACCAAGGAATCGGAAATAGTCAAAATAGCCAAAGCTTTCACATTGAATTTGGCAGCGATTGTGTAGAGTCCAGCAGCTTCCATTTCTACGCAAAGCACTCCAAACTCTGCCCATTTTTTATAATTATTGAAGTCGTCTTCATAAAATTGATCGCTGGAAAGCACGTTTCCTGCTTTTATGGGAATGTTTCTTTCCTTAGCGTAAAGTGCGGCTTTCATAAATAATTCGAAATTGGCAGTAGGCGAGAAGTCGCAGTTTACAAAACGTGTGTTGTTTATGCCAGAATTTGAGGATGCAGCCATTGCAATTACTATATCGCGTAGATTGATGTCTTTTTGATACGAGCCAGCCGAACCAACGCGAATTAGGTTTTTCACGCCGTAATCATTAATAAGTTCGTGGCAATAAATTAAGGCCGAAGGAATACCCATTCCAGTTCCTTGAACCGAAATCGGTTTCCCCTGAAAAGTGCCTGTATAGCCCAACATTCCACGAACGTCATTATAGCATTTTGCGTTTTCAAGAAAAATTTCTGCAATCCATTTGGCGCGCATTGGGTCGCCAGGAAGTAAAACCGATTCTGCAATTTCGCCAGCTTTGGCTTCAATATGTGTGCTCATCTGTGTCTTTTTTTGTGGACGTTACAATCTCGATTCCCGAGGAAGTTCCTATTCTACTAACACCCATTTCAATATATTTTTTGGCAGTTTCAGTATCTTTAATTCCTCCGGAAGCTTTTATTTTTAAGGTGTCGCCAACTTCGTAAATCATTATTTTTACGACGTTTTCTGTTGCTCCGTCTGTTCCGAAACCGGTGGAGGTTTTTACAAAATCGGCACCAGCACGCTTAGCTATTTGGCAAGCTATTCGTACTTCATCATCGGTTAAATAGCAGGTTTCAAGTATTACTTTTAAAGTTCTACTGCCAATTGCTTCCTTAACAGCTGAGATTTCTTCCCGAACAGATTTGTGTAATTTTGCTTTCAGTAGACCAATGTTCAGTACCATATCAATTTCATCTGCGCCATCTTTTATACATTGTGCTGCTTCGCATACTTTGGTGTGGCAACTGTTTGCACCTAAAGGAAAACCAACAACCGCAGCGACTTTTACATGGCTATTTTTTAATTCCTTTGCAGCTAAAAGAACATAACAACTGTTAACACAAACGGCATAAAAATTATATTCTTTAGCTTCGTTACAAAGTTTTATAATATCTTTTGGAGAAGTTGTTGCCTTGAGCACAGTATGATCTATATACTTATTCAGTTCCATCAATTTTTGTGTTGATTGATTATAGTAACAAGTTCGTTTTTTTGAAGAACGCCGCTCTGTCTCCAAAGTTGTTTTCCGTTTTTAAAAAGAATCATTGTTGGAACACCTCGCACTTGAAATTGTGAAGCTAAGGGTTGGTTTTTGTCAACGTCTATTTTTACAATTTTCACATAATCTCCCAATTCATCTTTTACTTGTTTTAGTATTGGTGCAAGCATTTTGCAAGGTCCGCACCAATCTGCATAAAAGTCAACTAATACAGGTATTTCTGAGTTTATTATTTTATGGAAGTTGCTTTTCATTGTTTATTTTTTTAGCCTAATAGAGGATTCCTTTTGTTTTTCCTTAAAACAGGCATCAACATTTCCAACGGAATTTTTATAGAATACGTTCCTGTGTAGGACGGACAAATAACACAATCGTCAAAGTAAAATTCTACCACATCATCATTTATTACAAAATTATTTTTTGCGCCGAAAAAATCATCTGCAGAAATTGCCCAACAATCGTAATAAATTTCACCAGAATTTATCTTTTCCTTTAAAAGTGAATTCAAAATTTCGCGAAGCTCTTCTTCAGTTCCATTATTGAAAAAATCTTCATATTTCATGAAAACTGCACGCTCCAAGTCAAAATTTAAACATTCAAAAGTATAGGCAGCATGAGCAGCGCCAGTGTAGTGGTTTTCTTTGTAAAAAAGAACGCTAATCAGTCTGTCGTTGAGGTTGTAGATTTTGTAATCTACTGTTCGCAATTCATTTTGTTTAGGAATTCCTAATGAATCACACAGTCGCTTTTCTTCCAAAATTTGCTTTTCTATGCTTTTTATAGCTACAAAGTGTTTGTTGATATATTCGTTGAAATTTTCAAATTGAGGTTTTATTTTTTCGTTTAGGTATGGATATTTAAAATTCAAAGTGTACAAGTCGTCTACCTTTAAAAAAGATTTAGAGATAAGTAACTCTTCTAATTCTGCTTTAGAATCTTTTTTCTCAAGAAGTTCTCGTCTTTTCAGATTGAGAGCTTTTTGTTGAAATTCTAAGTTTTCGTTGGAAACTTTCAAAGAATCTAAAATTATTTCGGAATTGATTTCCATATCCGTTACAACTTCCTCCTTTTTTGGATCGTTTTTACAAGCAATTAAAGTGAAAATAAATACTAATGACAGAAAAACTCTCATGTTTTGGATTTTTTAATTAATAAAAATAAGCAAACAATTTTATTGCCGAAAAGGAATTTTTTCAATGTACGGCTTTTAATCTTTCAAAAGAATTTTCAGTTTAGCGAGCATAATCACTTCGATTTTGTTTTTTCCGGCGAAGCTATTGGCTATAGCATTTGCAGTTTTCCAAATTAATTCTTTTCGTTCTTTGGTAAAAAGCTTAGCATTTTCTGTTTTATAATCTGCGAAACTATCAAAGCATTCCTTTGCTTCAAGTTGTTCATAATCAAACCATTCAAAAACCACTTCTATTTGGTGGGCAGCATCGGTATGGAACGGATCTTCATAAGCATCAAGGTCTTTCCATTCTTCCAAAACCAATTTTTTGAGTGCGTTATATTCTTCCTTTCGCACTACTTTGTCTGCCGCTGCAATGGCGTAAAAAAGCTCACCAGTTTTCTGATAAAACAGCAGCTGCGGTTTTTCTAAGGTTCCCATAATTCTATAGTTTAATGATTTTTAATGAGGTAAAACTAACTTGTTTGTTTAAGAATTTTTATGACATAAATCAGTTCTCAAAAACTGTTTAAAATCCTTACTTTTGGGGGATGAAGGTTTTTGAGGAAAAAAAAGGAAACATTTTCAAGATTTTGTCTGAAGCGATTTCAGAAGGCATTGTTATCGTTAACGAGAAACAGGAAATTGTTACTTCTAATGAAGCTGCAGACAATATGTTTGGGTATAAAACTGGCGAGCTTTTGGGAAAAAGCTTAAACGTTTTGATTCCCAGAGAATACCGTCAGAGTCACCCAAAACAAGTTAATGAATTTTTAGGGAAAAGAGATCCAAGGCAAATGGGGCACGGACGCGATCTTTATGGAGAACGTAAGGATGGAAGCATTTTTCCTGTGGAAGCTGGATTAAATCCTTTTGAAATTTACAGCAGTAAATATGTTATGGCGCTTGTAACCGATATTTCTGTTCGTAAAAATCAAGAAAACGAAATTATAGAACTTAACTCCTCATTGGAACAAAAAATTCAAGATCGTACCAAAGAACTTAAGAAAACCATTGATGAATTAAATGAAGAAGTTGCAAAACGCAAGGAAGCCGAGCATAAAATCACGGAATCTCTACGGAAGGAACGCGAATTGAATGATTTGAAAACAAAGTTCTTGTCCTTGGTTTCACACGAATTTAAAACTCCTTTGAGCGGGATTCTCACTTCAGCTACACTCGCTGGAAAATATACTGAAACCGAGCAACAGGATAAAAGGGAAAAGCACCTAAAAACCATTCAAAGTAAAGTGAAATATTTAAATAATATTTTGAATGATTTTTTATCTATTGAGCGCTTGGAATCTGGAAAGGCTAATTATAAGTTTGATACATTTCCGTTGAGTAAAGTTGTGAATGAAGTAATTTATAACGCAAACATGTTATTGAAGGAAGGTCAGAAAATAAACTATCCCAATGATATTGATGATATTACAATAAATTTTGATGAAAAAATCCTAGAGCTTTCTTTAACGAACCTTATAAATAACGCAGTGAAATATTCGCCAGAACACAGCACGATTGATGTGGTTGTGCTTCACGAAAAAGATTTACTAAGTATAGAAATTATTGACGAAGGAATTGGGATTCCGCAGAAAGAGCAAAAGTACATTTTCAATCGATATTTCCGGGCAGAAAACGCTTTGTTGAATCAAGGCACGGGTATTGGTCTTAACATTGTAAAGAGCCATTTGGAAAGCCTTGGCGGAAGTGTTAGTTTTGAAAGTGTAGAAAATAATGGCAGTAAATTCACTATTTCTTTTCCAATACAAAATATATAAAATTAAATGAAAACCATCCTCCTAATTGAAGACGACACCGCCTTACGCGAAAACACCGCCGAGCTTTTGGAGCTTTCCAATTACAAAGTTTTTACTGCCCCAAACGGCAGAATAGGGATAGAAAAAGCAATTCAAGAAACGCCAAACATAATTATTTGTGATATTATGATGCCCGAAATTGATGGTTATGGTGTATTGGAAGCAGTAACTTCTGAAGAAAAAACCAAGCATATTCCTTTCATTTTTCTTTCGGCCAAAACGGAACACAAAGAAATTAGAAAAGGAATGGATATGGGCGCGGACGATTATCTCACAAAACCTTTTGATGAAGAAGAGCTGTTAAGTGCTGTGGAAAGTCGCTTGGCAAAGGCGAGCATTTTAGCAATGAGAAATCAAAACCTTTCTATAGATGAAGAAAATCCAAAAAATCTAAATCAGTTAAAGAATTTTTTTTGTGATGAAGGCCAAGTTTCAAAATATAAAAAGGGAGAAAATATTTATCGTAGAGGCGATCATTCTAACAGTCTTTTTTTAATACTTAAGGGCGTTGTGAAAACCCACACTATGGATGACAATGCAAAGGAACTAATCACTGGTCTTCACAAAGAAGACGACTTTTTAGGCTTTACGTCTTTTGATGATAATTTTCCGTACAACGAAACCGCAACAGCTGTGGAAGATGTTGAAATTGTTGGATTATCAAAAGCTTACGTCAAGGATATTTTGAAGAAAAGCCAAGATGTTTCTTTAGAATTAATGAATCTTCTTTCCGATAATCTTGCTGATGTAAAACAACAATTACTGAAAATGGCGTATAGCTCGGTTAGGAAAAAAACGGCCTCAACCATTATTCAGTTTGTTGAAATAATGAATAAAAATCCAAAAGCTCCATTGCGAATTTCTAGAAATGATCTAGCCGCAACCGCGGGAATTGCTACGGAAAGTTTAATAAGAACACTTTCAGATTTTAAAAAAAGTGGTATTATTGAAATTGAAGGACGAGATATTCGAGTTATAGATTTGGAGAGTTTAAGAGATATTAATTAAATCGCTTTTAAACTTTCGAATACTCCTTTTGCATATAGTTTATGAAGTTTTTTCCTAAACTATTTTTTCCTGTTTTCAACATTAAATCAGTCAATTTACTAAAAACTGATTTTTGTCATTTATTGTAACAAACAGTACAGATACATTTGTCAGTGTGAATTGTTTGCAATGAAAAATATATTAATTCCTACGGATTTTTCTGAGAATGCGCATAATGCCATTAGGTATGCGCTGGATTATTTTGCCGAAATTCCTGTGAATTTTTACATACTTCATTCGTCCTCCAAAGGCAAACTTCAAGTAGATCCTGAGTTTGAAGGTTTTTTTGATTCCGAAATACAAACCGTTCAAAACACGACTTCACTTTTAAAAGCGGAAATAACTACATGTCGAATTTCAACCAAAAACTCCGAACACAACTTTTTCGCTCTTGAAGAAGATTCAAATTTAGTGGAAGCCATCCGCAAACAAGTTTCCGAAAAGGAAATAGACTATATTTTGATGGGTACAAAAGGCGCATCAAAAAATAATTCTAGTGACATGGGAAGCAATACTGTAGAGGTTATCACAAAAGTGAAATGTCCAATAATGATAATCCCAGGAGATGCGCGCTTTGTAGGCGTAAAAAACATTGCTTTTGTTACAGACTACAACTGTGTTTATCGCAACAAGGTGATAAGTACACTTTCTGAAACTTTGAGTCTTCACAATGCGCCACTTCGCGTGCTTCATGTGAAATCCAACAATTCAGATCTTAGCGTAACCCAAACAGACAACAAGGGATTTCTGCACTATTTTTTTAGGGAAAAGAAACACAGTTTTCACTTTGTGGAAAACAAGGAACTTGAAACTGGTATTGAAAACTTCGTTGAAACTTGGGAAATAAGCTTAGTTTCAATTGTAGCAAAAAATTTGAATTTCATCCAGCGATTGCTCCTAAGGCCGGCGGTGAAATTTGTGAGTTATCACACCCACGTTCCGTTTTTGGTGATTCATGAATAGTTTTTAGTATTCAGTTTTCAGTAAAAAAAATTTAATTAAATATTTCTACATTTCAAATTTTCAAGTCATAAATCTACAGTTGTATTTTTCTTAACAAATCCTTAATAATCAATAGTTAAGATGACATTAATCATACTTTTTTAGTGTTCCGTTTGCTACCTTTACTTTTCAATTTTTAAAGTAATATCATGCGAAAAATATTAGTTCCCACAGATTTCTCAAATAATGCGTATGCTGCATTAGTTTATGTTTCAAGACTTTTTAGCGATGAAGCTTTAAGTATAACCATTCTTCATTCTTTTTCTGATGAAATCGGCAAATTAACAAGTCGTGTAGATATTGGTCGTTCTGATAGTATTATTGAAACCCTTTACAAACAATCTGACGAGGATGGGGAAAAATTGTTGGAGAAAATTAAACTCGATACAAAAAAACAATCCCACAAATACGAAATTATTTCAACGCCAGCTTCATTGTCAAAATCCATAAACAGCTTGGTTGTTTCTGAAGATATAGACCTTGTTGTAATGGGCAGCAAAGGTCGTACAGGCGCCGAAGATGTACTGATGGGAAGCACGACCGTTACGATTACTAAAAGTTTGGAAGGTTGTCCGCTACTGATTGTTCCCAGCCAAGTTGGCTTTGTGATTCCTTTAAAAATGGCTTTCGCAACAGACTATAATGAGTTTTATCAACTCTCAAAATTGAAACCTATAACGCGTTTGGTAAGACAGTATAATTCTCAACTTCATATAATTCACGTAGGTTTAGAAGCAAATTTGGATGAAAAACAACAACAGAACTTTGAGAAGTTTAAGAATGATCTTACCGAATATGACACAGCGTTTCATTTCGTCCCTAAAAACGGAAACATTTCAAAATCGCTTCACGCTTTTATCGATGAAAGAGAAATAGACCTTTTTACATTAATTTATCACAAACATGCTTTTATTAAGCAACTTTTCCGCGAACCAGTGGTTAGTAGAGTAGGGAAACACGCACATGTTCCCACTTTAGTAATTCCAGTGAAATATTAAAATAGTAGCAGAAAAGTAAATCAATTCATTTAAAAAAAATCAATTATGAAAAAGCGAATATTAATTCCCACAGATTTTTCAAAAAATTCTTGGAACGCCCTTAAATATGCAATGGAAATATACAAAAGGGAAGATTGCGAATTTTTTATATTGCACACCTTTTATCATTCAGGATATTCCAAAGACAATCTTTTGATTCCCGAACCCACTGAAAAAGCACATCTTGCGGCAAAGGAAAATGCTGAAAGGAATATGGAAAAGTTTAAAGTGCAGATGGGTTTATTTGAAGAAAATGATAAACACACATTTCAATATATTACTGAATTTGGGTCGTTTTTCGATGTTCTGAAAAAAACAGTTGAGAAGCAAGATATTGAATTGGTTGTAATGGGAACTCAGGGCGAAACGGACAATAAAACCATAATCCTTGGAAGTAATGCCGTAAATGCAATGGAGGAAATCAGGAATTGTCCAGTGCTCGCCATTCCAGCAACTGTTATGTTTAAGGATCCTAACGAGATTGTATTTCCGACCAGTTTTAGAACGCATTATAAGGAAAAGGAACTGGCAACTTTGGTTGAAATTTCACGGTGCACAAACGCTCCAATCCGCATTTTGCACATTCAAAAAGGTAAAACGTTGACAAAAGCACAATTGGATAACAAAGCATTACTGGAACGTCTTTTGGACCCAGCAACGTTCACACAACACACGCTATTTGATATAGATTTACGTGATGGTGTTCGCAGTTTTGTTCAAAGCCGCCAAAGTGAAATGATTGCAATTGTAAACAAAAAACACAATTTTTTCAGCAGTATTTTTTCAAACCCAATGGTGAAAGAACTTGGTAAGCATACCAATGTGCCTCTTTTGGCAATGCACGATTTAAGAAATTAAAACAGATCGAACTATTTTAAATATAGACTCTCAAAAATAGAGTAGCCAATTATTTAAAATAATTACTATAAGCATCGAGGTTTTCCTTGATGCTTTTTGTTATTTCGGCACCTTCTGTTGTTGTTGAAACTTTTCCTAAAGCTCCAATTTTCTCAATTAATGGATGTAAAAAAACGTGAAGGTTATCGTGTGAAGGTCCTTTCATCGTACATTGTTTAACTACAGTATTTTTTTCTTCATTTAACTGAGTAGCTAAGCCGTGATAATCTTCAATAGATTGTGGCTCGCTAGACTTTATATCTTCAAGCATTTTTAGTACCCCTTCATTTGTTTCCAGATTGGCTTCCCATTTGGCGCCGTTATCTAGGGCTATTTCATTTACCCAGTCATTGTTTAAAGAATGATCTTCGGTATGTATTTCTTCTGAATTATTTTCTTGAATCACTTCTGTTGCTTCAACAGTCTCAGATTGTTCTTGCTTATTGGCATCGTTACAACCTATTGTAATTGCTGAAATAAGAGCTGTGTATAAAATTGCTTTTCTCATAATTGATAAATTTTGGTAAAAGTAACTTTTCAGTATTCTTCTTTTTATGATTTTTATCATAAAAAGTTGCCTCTAGCTGAAATTTTTGACACCATATATTTTCTTTATTATTAAATAAGATTAAAAGATATAATAATACTTTTTATGATATATATCATTTCACACATCATTCAATAAGGATAGTTTTGTCCTATAAATTAATCCAAACAACTATGAAAAACATAATGAAATCAATAACCGCATTAACAATCCTAACCTTGATAAGCTGCGGTGGAAAAGAAGAAAAAAAGAACGACGGTATTCAAATAGGTCAAAAACCAGCGGCTACTGAAACTCCAGCGGAAACTCCAACAGAAAGCACCATCAAGCCTTCCGAAACTATTAATTTGACTGATAAGGGAATTGGCCCAATAAAAAGCGTAGAAATTCCAGCCACAATAGATGATGCAATGGCTGCCAAAGGTATGGAGGTTTACAAAAACAAATGTATGGCTTGCCACAAACCAGACAAAAAGTTTGTTGGACCAGCGCCTAAGGGAATTATGGAAAGACGTACTCCAGAGTGGATTATGAATATGATCCTAAACCCTGAGGAAATGACTCAAAAAGATCCACTTGCAATGGCATTAATGGCAGAATTTAACGGTTCGCCAATGGCAAACCAACACCTTACCGAGGAAGAAGCCAGACAAGTATTGGAATATTTTAGAACACTTTAATCTATATACTTAAACAACCAAAACCCCTTGCAGAGTTTAGGCCCTGCAAGGTTTTAAAAACCAAAACCAAAATGAAAACAACATTCAAAATTCTATTTGTTGCGGCTGCACTGCTTGTGTTTTCAGCCTGTAAAAACGAAACAAACACCGAAACTGGAACTTCGGCAGAGAGTTCCACCCAAAACGAAGCTCCTGCTAGTAACCAAGGACAAGCTTTTATTCAAGATGATGAGTCAGTACCTAATGTGCTTCAAATTGCAATCGGATCACCAGACCACTCTACGTTGGTAGCAGCTGTGCAAGCAGCAGGATTGGAAAATTCATTGGTAAATGCTGGGCCTTTGATGGTCTTCGCACCTACCAATGCAGCTTTCGATGCTTTACCAGCAGGAACAGTAGAAGATCTATTGAAGCCTGAAAACAAAGACAAATTAGCTTCCATACTTAAGCATCACGTAACGCCAGGTAACTATTCAAAAGATTTCCTTAAAAAATTCAAAAAACTTGGACAGGCCGATGGTAATGATGCCAGTGTAGAAGTAAAAGGTGATGATGTATATGTGGGCGGCGCTAAAATTATAGCAAGTGTTCCTGCAGGAAACGGAATCGTTCACGTAGTGGATAAAGTGATTTTACCAGCAAACTAATTTCATAAACAATTTAACTTAAACAATAGAATAATGAAAAAATCAATTAATATGTTAATCGCTCTTGTTATGGTTGCCGGAATGGTAAGCTGTAATGATGGCGGAAATCAAAAAAACAAAAAAGGAGGCCAAGGTGGTTTGGCTACCAATGCCGCCGAGCGAGTTTATGTTGCTCCAGGCGAACTAGATGAAATGTACGCATTTATATCTGGTGGATTCAGCGGACAGCTTGCTGTTTACGGCTTGCCTTCAGGTCGTTTACTTAAAGTGCTTCCTGTATTCTCACAAAACCCAGAAAACGGCTGGGGATATTCTGAAGAAACAAAACCTATGTTGAATACTTCCTACGGGTTTGTACCTTGGGATGACGCTCACCACCCAGATATTTCACAAACAAACGGTGAATTAGATGGCCGTTGGGTATTTATCAATGGTAACAATACACCTAGAATTGCACGTATTGGTCTGGAGAACTTCAAAACTGAAGAAATCATTGAAATACCAAACAGTGCGGGTAACCACAGTTCATCTTTTATTACTGAAAACACGGAGTATGTGGTTGCGGGAACTCGTTTCTCTGTACCAGTGCCACAGAAAGATATGTCTATAAAAGATTACAAAGGTAACTTTAAAGGAGCGCTTACATTTATTAGCGTTGACCAAGAAACAGGTAGAATGGGAATTAAATTCCAATTAATGATGCCAGGTTTTAACTACGATCTTTCTCACCCAGGGCGTGATAAGAGTCACGGTTGGTTCTTCTTTACTACTTATAATACTGAAGAAGCTCACTCATTATTGGAAGTTAACGCTTCACAAAACGATAAAGATTTTATTGCTGCCGTAAACTGGAAAGTAATTGAAGAATATGTAAATAACGGTGGTGGAACAAAAGTTCCTGCTAATTACGCACATAACATTTTAGATGAAAATAGCCATACGGCTACTTCGACAATGTTGAAGGAAGTACTTACAGTAAACCCAATGGATGTTCCTGGAGCTGTTTATTTCTTACCAACTCCAAAATCTCCACACGGTTGCGATGTTGATCCAACAGGTGAATATATCATCGGAAACGGAAAACTTTCAGCAGATTTAACTGTTCACAGTTTTACGAAGATGCTTGATGCTATTGAAAACAAGAAATTTGACGGAGAAGCTTACGGAATTCCAATTTTGAAATTTGAAGATATTCTTGCTGGTGTTGTTAAACAACCAGGATTAGGACCACTTCATACAGAATTTGATGGTAAAGGAAATGCTTATACTACCTTCTTTATCTCTTCAGAAGTTGTAAAATGGAAAATAGGCACTTGGGAAGTTTTGGACCGTCAGCCAGTGTTTTACTCTGTAGGTCACGGTATGATTCCTGGAGGAAATTCTCGTAAGCCATTTGGTAAATACTTTGTAGCCTTAAACAAGATTACAAAAGACAGATACTTGCCAACAGGTCCAGAACTTACACAGTCTGCCCAGTTATTTGATATTAGTGGTGATAAAATGGAACTACTGTTAGATTTCCCAACCATTGGAGAACCTCATTATGCAGCCGGTATTCCAGCGAATTTGATCGCACCAAAATCTAGAAAGATATTCAAACTTGCAGAAAACACGCATAAATATGCAGTTATTCAAGACGCTGATGTGAGAGTAGAACGTGAAGGGAAAGAAGTACATATTTATATGAATATGATCCGTAGCCACTTTAACCCAGATAATATTGAAGGTGTAAAAGTTGGAGACAAAGTATTCTTCCACATTACAAACCACGAACAAGATTTTGATGTACCTCACGGTTTCGCAGTAATTGGTGCTAATAATGCTGAATTGCTTATTATGCCAGGAGCTACAGAAACTTTAGTTTGGTACCCAAATCAAGTAGGGGTTTGGCCATTTTATTGTACAGATTTCTGTTCTGCACTTCATCAAGAAATGCAAGGATATGTTCGCGTAAGCCCAGCAGATTCTAATTTAGAATTGTCTTGGGGTCTAGGCGAAGATTAATAAAGATGTTTTTAGTTGTGAAAATACTAGCTTAGTGATTGATGGTATTTTCAGTAAAGACGGGGGTTGTTGATTTCCCCCGTCTTTTTTAAACAGACATAGGACTAAATGACTTAGGACATAAGACATTTTGATGCTACTTTTTTGTCCTACGTCTTATGTTCTTTAGTCATAAGTCTTCTTAATAAAACTTTAATAATTTTAATGAGATGAAGAAAGCAGGAATAATAATGATAATTGGCTCCTTGCTATTATTGGGTCTATTTAAATTTCCATTGTGGAATATAATGTTGGGTGCACCCCAATATCCAGACCCACTTGGTATGAATATTTATATTGAAGGAATACAAGGCGTACAGGAATTTGATATTCAGAATATTGACGGTCTTAACCACTATATTGGGATGAAAACCATTCCTAAAGTAGAAGATATGTGGGAATTTGAAGTTTTCCCCATTGTCATTGGAATAATGGTAGCACTCGGAGTAATCATTGGTTTACTTGGTTTCTTCGGAAAAGTGAGTTACAAATGGTTTCTTGGCTGGTTTATAGTAATGTCTATACTTGGAATAATGGGTATGTATGATTTTAACCAATGGCTAATTGAGTACGGAACTGATTTGGATCCAAAAGCTATTATGAAATTGCTCAATCTAGATGGAACTCCAATGACGTATAAACCACCACTTTTAGGCTATCAAAAAATGTTGAATTTCGATGTAGATTCTTGGCCAGGAGTTGGCGCATATATGATCTTCTTTGGAATGATGCTGACTGTAGTAGCTTTCTTCGTGGGAAAAAAGGAATATAAAAAAGCTTAAAGTTTGGAAAATGATGATGTTGATTTTCCTAATTAAATTACAATTTGAATATTAAATACTAAAAATATACAGATGAAACAGTTTAGTTTTCTGGTCATAATCACCCTTTTATTTGCTTCTTGCAACATAACTCCAGAGTCTATAAATTACGGTTCAGACGCATGTCATTTTTGCAATATGACAATTGTAGATAGACAACATGCCTCTCAACTAGTTACGGCAAAGGGCAAAGCTTATAAATATGATGCTATTGAATGTATGGTTCATTCCTTACAAGATGAATTTAAGGATACTGAAATGGCACATTATTTAGTGGCAGATTTTCTTCAGCCAGGCGAATTAATTGATGCTACAAAAGCTTCATATTTGGTAAGCGAACAAGTACAAAGCCCAATGGGAGCTAATCTTTCAGCTTTTGTAAATACCATAGCTGGACAAAAAGCCCAAGAAAAATTTACAGGCGATGTATTTTCTTGGAAAGAAATTCAGGATCATCTAAAATTGTAAGAATAAAGTATGGCTTCAGCAATTTCTGAATAGCTAACCAGCTTTTAAAATTTGCTGAAGTCTTTTTTACTACTTCAAAATAATTAGGTTCAATACTGATTAATTTTAATTCAATTTTGAAAAACAAACACTTCATAGTATTCTTTTTAATTGTATTGTTGGCCTTTACAAACGTATGGGCAAAAACAATTACAGTTTGCGCTACCTGTCCTGTTAAAACAATTCAAGAGGCTCTAAATCAAGCTTTAGATGGTGATATTGTTTTGGTGAAAAAGGGAGTTTATAAGGAAGCCAATTTAAAAATCAATAAAAGTATCACACTCATTGGTGAAGATATGCCTGTGATTGATGGAGAGAAAAAGGGTGAAATTATTACTATTGGCGCTGATAATGTAACGGTTGACGGCTTTAAAATTATTAATGTTGGCGTAAGTTATACCACAGATTATGCTTCAGTTCGCGTTGTAAATAGTAGTGGATATTTAATTCAGAATTTGGAACTCGAAAAACTTTTCTTCGGAATATATCTCCAGAAATCCAATGATGGAAAAGTGTTGAACAACAAGGTTAGGGGAGAAGCCGTAACCGAATTTAACTCCGGTAATGCCGTCCATTTATGGTATTGTAAAAATGTAGAAGTCCGCGGAAACGACGTTCAAAATGTTCGCGACGGGATTTATCTTGAGTTTTCAGATAATATTTCTATTATTGATAATTTCAGCAAAAACAACGTACGCTATGGACTTCATTTTATGTTTAGCAATAATAACAAAGTCATCAATAATGTGTTTGAAACCAACGGAGCGGGAATAGCATTGATGTTTTCAAAATTTATGGAGGTTGAAAATAACGTTATTAAGAAAAACTGGGGTACTGCAGCTTATGGTTTACTGTTGAAGGAAGTGAATGACGCCAATCTTATAAACAACGTATTTAGTGAAAACACCGTCGGCATCACCGTTGAAGGAAGTAACCGTCTCGTGTATTCCAACAACGATTTCACAAGTAATGGTTATGCGATAAAGGTAAAAGGCGCTTGTTATGCTAATGAAATAATCAATAACAACTTTCTTTATAACTCGTTCGATATTTCCTATAATGGAAGAATCAACGACAATAAATTTGATAACAATTATTGGAGTAATTACACAGGTTACGACCTCGACAAAAACGGAATTGGCGATATACCATTTCGCCCTGTAAAGCTCTTTTCATATATAGTGAACCGCACTCCGGAAACCATTATTTTAATGCGAAGTCTATTTATAGACATCATTGATTTTTCCGAAAAAGTTTCCCCAGTATTCACACCAGACGATTTATCGGATGAAAATCCAAGAATGAAACTCTTACAACATGATAGAAATTAAGGATTTATATAAAAAATTCGGAAAGAACGAAGTGCTAAAAGGCATTGATCTTTCTATAAAAGAAGGTGGAATATTTTCTATTCTCGGGCCAAACGGTTCAGGGAAAACCACACTTATAAAAGCTATTTTGGGGATGGTTTTGCCAGATTCGGGTGAAATTTTCATTAATGACAAATCATTAAAGAACAATTTTAAATATCGCGAAAAGATCGATTACCTACCGCAAATAGCCAACTTTCCAGGAAACCTGAAAGTGAACGAGCTTATAGATATGATTAAAGATTTAAGAGCATCCGAAGCTACAAAAGATGAAGAGCTAATCGAACTTTTTAAACTACAACCATTTTTGAATAAAAGATTGGTAAACCTTTCAGGAGGAACAAAACAGAAAGTGAACTTAGTGCTTACGTTCATGTTTGATAGCCCATTGATAATCCTTGATGAACCTACAAGTGGCTTAGATCCAATTTCACATTTACGATTGAAAAATTTAATTTTTTCTGAAAAAGAAAAAGGAAAAACAATTTTAGTTACGTCTCACATTTTAAGTTTTGTAGAAGAAATTGCCGATGAAATTGTTTTCCTTTTGGAAGGAAAAATTTACTTCAAAGGAACCATACCCGAGCTAAAATCTAAGACTGAACAACCCGATTTTGAACACGCAATAGCCTCCATTTTATCCGCCAGTTATGCTTAAGATATTAAAATACAGTTTTTACGATTTAATGCGAAGCCGTTGGAGCTACGTATATTTCTTGTTCTACTTACTGCTTGGCGTTGTGCTTCTATTTTTAAACAACGATCTTTCAAAAGCGGTAATCACGCTGATGAACGTTATCATTATTCTCGTTCCTTTAATCGGAACTATTTTTGGAGTGATGTATTATTACAACTCCCGCGAATTTACCGAACTGCTCTTAGCGCAACCCGTAAAACGAAGCTCCATATTTTTAGGACAATATTTCGGGGTCGCCACTTCATTGGCAATGAGTTTAGTAATAGGTTTAGGATTGCCCTTTGTTTTTTACGGAATTTTCAACAGTAACGCTATTTGGGATTTTACGCTCTTGCTTATAACAGGTGCTTTTTTAACCTTTATTTTTACGGCTTTAGCCTTTGTAATCGCCCTTTCCAACGAAAATAGAATTAAAGGTTTTGGCTATGCCATTTTGCTTTGGCTTTTTATGGCAGTAATCTACGACGGACTCTTTTTAATGTCACTTCTTTATTTTGAAGATTATCCATTAGATAAATTCTCTTTGGTTGCCACGATGCTAAACCCAGTGGATTTATCACGAGTCTTAATACTCTTAAAGCTTGACATTTCAGCCTTATTGGGTTATACTGGCGCTGTGTTTCAGAAATTCTTTGGAACTAGTTTCGGACTGATTTTATCTTTTGTAATGTTAGTATTTTGGGTAGTAATTCCAACTTTCTTTATTTGGAGAATAGCTAAGCGGAAGGATTTTTAAATCTTATAACAATGGTTGTGTTTTGGAGATAATGAAGATACACTAAAATATTTTTACCCATATCATTTCCTTATAACAATCTTGCACTTATGTTTGCAATAAAGAAAACAACAAGATGAATAATTTGATTGAAAGTTGCATTTCCAAAGCAATGGATTACGCGCAGTACAATTTACTTTTTAAACAATTAGTGGAAGAAGGCAGAACAACTGGCGAGCAAACCCAAGAGAAAATCGATTACACAAAATTGAATTTCAGTCGGACGAAAAGACTTGATAAAACAGCCAAAATCTCGGATGAGGCTATGGAGATTTTCAAAAATGTTTCGCAAAAACAAACCTGGCTCGTAATCAGCGAACCTTGGTGTGGCGATGCAGCGCAAACACTTCCGTATTTGAATAAAATAGCACAACTTTCAGAAAATATAGAATTAAAAATTGTGCTTCGCGACGAAAATCCAGCATTGATGAATGAGTTTTTAACCAATGGCTCGATGTCTATTCCTATAGTTATTATGGTAGATTCTGAAAATAATCTGCTTCAAACATTTGGTCCACGTTCCAAGACGGCCACAAAACTGATAACAGATTATCTAACCCAACACGGAAAAGTTGACGATACTTTAAAAGAATTGCTACAAGTTTGGTATAATAATGATAAAGGAGTTTCTGTTGTAAATGATCTTTTGAAATGTGTGAAGTTTTCAGCTTGAACTGAATAAAGATACTTTGTGAACTCTGTGCCTTAACTCTATGATCTTTCTGGTTAAAAAGGGTAATATTAACCACAAAGAACACCAAGGTTTTCACAAAGGACACAAAGAAGTACATTTTCTTATATTCCAAAGATCTGACCAATATCATTTATAAAACCTAACAGTTTTACAATCTTTGCATAAAAACATAAATTATGCTAATAGTATCCGCACAAGAAGCCGTATCCATAGTAAAATCTAATAATCGCATATATTTTCAGGGCGCAGCAATGACGCCCAATTTGTTGATAGACACATTATGTGAACGATATCGCGAACTTAGAAATGTTGAAATAATTCAAATTCACACCCACGGCGAAGCAAAATACACTGTAGCTCCTTATACTAAAGCATTTCGTCTAAACAGTTGTTTTGTTGGGGATAATGTTCGGAAGGGTGTAGATACTATTCACGGAGATTATATTCCTGTTTTTTTAAGTGAAATACATTGGCTTTTTAGAAGAAATATTCTGCCGTTGGATGTCGCTTTTATTCAAGTTTCACCACCGGATAAACATGGTTTTTGTTCGTTGGGACTTTCGGTAGATGTTACTTTACCAGCCATTCAAACTGCAAAACATGTTGTTGCTTTAATAAATCCAAATGTTCCAAGAACGCATGGTGATGGTATAATTCATATAAATAATATTGATTTTGGAGTAGAAATTAGTACTCCAATTTATGCTGCAACTATCGGTGAACCATCAGAAATTGAAGCTATAATAGGAAGAAATGTAGCGGAATTGGTAGAAGATGGCGCCACTCTTCAAATGGGAATTGGCAACATCCCTAACGCCGTGCTTCACAATTTAGGTAACCATGAAAGATTGGGAATTCACACCGAAATGTTTAGCGACGGAATTCTTCCGCTAGTTGAAAAAGGAATTATTACAGGCGAAGATAAGCAAGTGAAAACAGGTAAAATTGTTACTTGTTTCGCAATGGGAACAAAAAAGTTATATGATTTTATTGATGATAATCCACTAGTCCATTTTAAAGAAGCAGCTTACACAAATGATACCGCAATTATTCGACGAAACCCGAAGGTAACAGCCATAAATAGCGCCATTGAAATTGATTTAACAGGTCAAGTTTGTGCAGATAGTATTGGTACATACCAATATTCCGGCGTTGGCGGACAGATGGATTTTATTCGCGGTGCTTCACTTTCAGAAGGAGGGAAGCCAATTATTGCGATGCCTTCTATTACCAACAAAGGAATTTCAAAAATAACTTCTTTTTTAAAAGAAGGTGCAAGTGTAACAACAACACGCGCGCACGTTCATTATGTGGTTACAGAATACGGCGTTGTAAATCTTTTTGGAAAAGGATTGGAACAGCGAGCAAAAGCTTTAATTTCAATAGCGCATCCAAATCATCGAGAAGCATTGGAACGAGAAGCGAGACAGCGTTTTAACTAACTTTTTTTAAAGAGAGTTGTCGTATTTACCAAATTGAGATTTTGTCCGCTCAGACTTTAAGATGTTTTTATACTTTTAGTAACTGATTTTTTTTAAATTTGGGCAAAACAAAATATTATGTTCTCAAAAGCGTGCGAATACGGAATACGATCAGTTCTATTCATTGCAGAACAATCCCAGTTAGATAAGCGACCAAATGTTGTGCAAATAGCCAAAGCTGTTGATTCTCCAGAGCCGTTTACTGCTAAAATTTGTCAACAACTTGCACGTGCGGGCGTTATTCTTTCCAAAAAAGGACCCAATGGCGGTTTCTATCTTGAAAAAGATTCAAAGCTTAAGCTAATTGATATCGTTACCTCTATTGATGGTGATACTATTTTTACGGGCTGTGGTTTAGGTCTGCCTGAATGTTCTGCAGCCCATCCCTGTCCAGTTCATGACCAATTTAAAGCAGTTAGAGACGGTTTAAAAAATATGTGTGAAAACACTTTGGTACTTGATCTTTCTGAAAGACTTCGCAGAGGAGAAACATTCTTGAAACTTTAATCTTCCTAAACCAATCTAATATTTAAGCTTGATAATTAATTTCTGATAAATTTATCAGAAATAGGATTTTTGTATATATTTGCAGAAACAAAAACGATAAAATGTTTTCAAAAGCCTGCCAATATGGAATAAAAGCTTCGGTGTTTATAGCATCGCAGTCTGCGTTGGGTAATCGCGTTAGTTTGAAAGAGATTGCTTCAAGCATTGATTCTCCTGAAGCATTTACCGCAAAAATTCTTCATCAATTAGCAAAGCAAAACATCTTAACATCTTTAAAAGGACCAACAGGTGGCTTTGAAATTCCTGAAGGTAGGGCAGAAATACTTAAACTTAGCAATATTGTGTCAGCCATTGATGGTGATTCAATTTATGTGGGTTGTGCACTTGGATTTGACAGATGTGATGCTCTTCAACCTTGCCCAATGCACAATAAATTTGTTGCTATCAGAAATAATCTTAGAGTAATGTTGGAAACCACAAGTCTCTTTGAATTAGCAAATGGTTTGGACGTTGGAATGTCATTTTTGAAGCGTTAAATAAAATTGTATTTTTATCGTAGAAAACGAAAAAGAAGACTAACTAACAAAGCTTCTATCTTATACTAAATAAGCAAATATTAGATACAAATGAAAAAAATGAATTGGTTAATACTATTGATTCTAGGATTGATTCCACAATTTGCAATTTCGCAAAACAAGGGAAGTATTTCAACAGAAAACTGGTTGTCGAGCCCGGGAATTATTGGCACTTTCGTTTTGATTGCCATTGTTATGGTAGTTGCAGTTATAATTCTATTGGTAAAATTAAATGCCTACATAGACACGCTGAAAAGAAAGCAGCACGATAAAAATAAAATGGCTTTTGATGATGAAATTATTGCCATGGATGGAGGAGAAATCGATTCCATCCTCGAAAAAAGGAAGGCAGCACTCACTTATAAACTATCCGGTGATGAGTTAGGAGGAGAAAATGAAGCAGTAGATGAAAAAGGATTGATTCATCATATAGACAATAAGCCAAATAATGCTTTTTTTGATGAAAAAAAGAAGACTACACTTAGCATCGAAACTCCCGAAGCATTAAAGAAAATTGTAATCTATTACATTGGTGCTGCGGCTTGTTGGTTGATTGTAGGAACCTTTATTGGCCAATATCTAGGGATGAAATTTGTATGGCCAGAAATGGATCATCAAGCATGGCTTTCTTTCGGAAGGTTGCGACCTGTTCATACCAATATGGTTTTTTGGGGATGGTCATCTATGGCAATGATTGGTTTGGGCTATTTCGTTGTTGCAAGAACATCTAATACTGTAATACACAGTTATAAACTTGCTTGGACTGGCTGGTGGCTTATAAATTCAACCATAATATTGGGGAGTTTAAGCCTTATGTCGGGTATTAATAATGGAGGTGGTGAGTATCGCGAATATATTTGGCCCATTATGCTTCTCTTCGCTATTGCTTTGATAATTACGTTTTTCAATTTCTATAAAACGGTTGCAAGACGTAAAATTTCAGAAATATATATCTCAAACTGGTTTATACTTGCTTCCTTAATTTGGACTATCGTTTTGTCTATTATTGGTTATTTACCGTTTTATCAAGACGGTTTAGGCGAAACCGTAATCCAAGGATATTATATGCACCAAGGAGTAGGAATGTGGTTCATGACCTTTACACTCGGTTTGGTTTATTATTATTTACCATCTTCTCTAAACAAACCAATCTATTCATATTCCTTAGGAGTACTGGCGTTTTGGACACAAATGCTGTTTTACACAATGATTGGAACGCATCACTTCGTGTTTAGTCCGTTACCTTGGTGGTTACAAACTGTAGCGATTGTTTTCAGTGTAGGAATGATAATTCCAGTGGTTGCGGGAACCACAAATTTCTTAATGACTATGAGAGGCAGTTGGAGCCATATTTCAAAAAGTTATGTCTTGCCTTTCTTCTTAGTAGGAACTATTTTTTACTTCGTAGGCTCTATGCAGGGAACGGTTCAAGCCTTTCGATTTACGAACTTCGTTTGGCACTTTACAGATTTTAACGTGGCGCATAGCCATATGACGATGTATGGAATTGTCGCTTTCTTTTTATGGGCGTGTATTTATGCAATTCTACCAAAAATAACAGGAAAAGAACCACCACAAGTTTTGGTTGGAGCGCATTTCTGGATGGCTTTTCTTGGGCTTTTCGCCTATATGGTTTCCCTAATGGCTGGAGGAACTTACAAAGGACTTAGCTGGATAGAAGGCAATGCTTTTATAGAATCGGTTATTCTTATGAGACCCTATTGGGTATGGCGTGCCATTGGCGGTTCGTTAATGTTCCTTTCGCATTTGGTTTTCGTCTATAATTTTTATTATATGGTGAAAAATTATAGAAAGGTGGAAACCGAAGTTAAGTCAAAAGAAATAGAGGAAATAACTGTTTAATAAGATTAAAAATGCTCAATTTTCACAAAGAACATAAAAATCTAGTGCTCACGGCAGGAGTCGTGTTTGTAGCACTGAGTATAATGATAGCGATAATTCCCGCATTTCAGATGCAGGAAACGGAACCCATTCCAGATCAAAAACCATTAACCGCCAACGAAAAAGAAGGCTTACGAATCTATGTTTCCGAAAACTGTATGGCCTGCCATACCCAGCAAGTTCGGAATATAGAAATGGATAATGTTTGGGGAGGTCGTCCTTCCATTCCATCAGATTATTATTACAGCAAACAACGATTGGATGTTTGGAGGCAATCTCCTTCGCTTTTAGGAAGTGAAAGAACAGGTCCAGATCTTACCAATATCGGTAAACGCCAACCAAGTGAAGACTGGCACTTGTTGCACTTATACAATCCAAGAGCAGTAGTTTCAGCATCTGTTATGCCTTCATATCCTTGGATGTTTAGAGAAATTGATAGTGTTTCAGTTACAAAAGACGATAAAGTTGTCGCTGTTCCGAAGGAGTATTTCAATGAGCCGGGAAGAAAAATCGTTGCTAGTAAAGAAGCGCTATTATTGGTCGATTATTTAAAATCGCTTCAACAAACAGAGCTACCAGGAGGTAACGTGAATGATTTTATACCTGCGTTGCGAAAAATTCAAGAAGAAGGAATGAGCGAAGGCAAGACAGCTGGTGGTTTAGACGGAGAAAATCTATTTAAACAAACCTGTGCCGCCTGCCATCAAGACAATGGTAAAGGGATTGCTGGAGCGTTCCCACCTTTGGCAGGAAGTAAGATTGTCAATGATGAAAACCCCGAAATGCTATTAAGAATAGTCCTTCAAGGCTATGATGCTCGCCCTGATTATGGTGTGATGCAAGCATTTGGCGATTTATTAACTGATGCTGAAATCGCAGCTATCACAACCCACGAGCGTAGCAGTTGGGGTAACGATGCTCCTCCTGTAAAAGAAGAAGATGTAAAGAAAATTCGTGAAATGGTTATGAACGAACTAAACAAATAAAAGATGAAAAAGATACTATCAATTTTCACAATCTTGATTTTTTTAGGAAATCAACTAAGCTGGGCTTGTGATGTTTGCGAAAAAAACCAACCAGCCGGCTTTGAGAATATCACCCACGGCCCTGGACCTTCTGGCACACTCGATTATATAATAATATGGGTTGGAATTATAATTGTGGCGGCCACGTTATTTTTAAGTCTTAAATACTTAATCAGACCAAAGGAAAATAACCCTGACCACATAAAGAATATCGTTAAAAATGAAGGATTTTAAATTATGGAAGATAACAGAATCATAAAAGTTTTTTTGGATGAAGACCCAAAACCATTTGCGTCTTTCGCTCCTCCAGTTAAGATTGTTTTGGACACTACCAAAATCCCCGATGGCAAACACACTTTAAAAATTGTGGCAAAGTCTTCAAATGGAATAGAAGGTGTTCGTGAAATTCCGTTTGTGGTTCGAAATGGTCCTGCGATTTCAATAGTAGGATTGAAGGATAACGAGACCGTAGATACTCAAGTTCCATTAATTATCAATGCCTACGGAAGTGAAACAAAGGATTTCTTTGTAATTAAAGGTTCCGAAACACCAAAAGCAATTCCTGCTTGGGTTTGGGCTTTGTTAGTTGGAGTAATAGGTTATGGATTGTTCTACCTAATTATGTATTGGAGTCCAGAATTATATAAATCTTTCTTTTAGGAAATTTTTGGAAGTTAAAAATGAATATGAAATGAAATTTTAAAAATTCAATTGTTATGGAAAATTCATATAAACCCGAAATGACGCCTCTTAATAATGGCGAGAAGTTCAAAACACTGAATATAACCGCTAAAGCAGGAATGCAAATGCCGCTTCATCACAGTACCAAAGAAGCAGTAATTGTTGTTTTAAAAGGAGAAGCAATCTTAAAAATGCCAACGCAAGAGCATGTACTTTCTCAAAATACCACCTTTATAATTCCAGCAATGGTAGATCATAGTTTAAAAATTAACAAGGATTTTCACGCCATTGCGATTATGGAAAATGATTCAGAAATTCAATTTGAAAGTTAATACACCTTTAACTGCGATTTCGATTAAATAGTAATAATTTTAAACAACTGAATTATGGATAATACAGATATGTTTCCGAATACAACACGAGAATTAGCCGAGAAAAAAGCCGCACTTGCACCACAAAATATTGAAGCTTGGCGCAACTTTAGCAAAACTGTTTTTCAAGCGGGAGCTTTAGATGAAAAAACGAAACAGCTTATAGCAGTTGCAGTGGCTCACGTTACACAATGCCCATACTGCATTCGCGCGCATACTCCACAAGCAATGCGCAAAGGTGCCAGCAAAGAAGAAATTATGGAAGCCATTTGGGTAGCCTCAGAAATGCGCGCCGGCGCCGCTTACGCGCACGCAACTCTTGCCATGGAAGAAATGGAAAAACACAGCTAATAATTTGAGATTCTAATTTTAACGGCTGTGAACAATATGTTTGAAAACAATTAAACTATATGATTATGAAAAATGAACCCGTTAAAATCAAATTAATCAAACACCTTACGCACGATGTGTTGCAGATTGTAACAGAAAAACCATTTGGAGCCGATTTTACACCCGGTCAAGCCACCGAGATTTTTGTGGATAAACAAGGCTGGCAAAATGAAGGCAGACCTTTCACTTTTACCTGTCTCCCGAAGGATGACTATCTAGAATTTGCCATAAAAACCTACCCAGATCATAAAGGAGTTACAAATGAATTGCTCAGTTTAAAAGCCGGCGACACTTTAATTGTAAACGATATTTTTGGAGCTATAGAATACAAAGGCGATGGAACCTTTATTGCCGGTGGGGCAGGAGTAACGCCATTTATTTCGATTTTCAGAGATTTAAATGAAAAGAAAAAACTAGGAATTAATAAACTGATCTTCGCAAATAAAACGAAGGATGATATTATTATGAATGATGAATTTAGCCAAATGTTAGGCGAAAATTTCATCAATATCCTTTCAAAAGAAAAAACGGAAGAATATGCCTACGGTCAAATTTCAGAGGAATTTATTGAGAAGAATAGTGGTCCATTAGGCTCCTATTTTTATCTCTGCGGTCCACCACCAATGATGGATGCAGTTGAAAAACAATTGCAAAACCTAAAAGTGCCAGCGGATAAAATAGTGAAAGAAGCATTTTAATTTATAATGAAAATACAGAATAAAATTGCAATAGTTACAGGGGCCAGTAGTGGGCTGGGAGCGGCTATTTCTGAAGCGTTGATTGCTGAGGACGCAATCGTTTACGGTCTTGCTAGAAATAGCGACGCCCTTATAAAAATTCAAAAAAACCTTGGAAATAATTTTACTCCAGTTATTCTAGATATTTCAGAAGAAAAAGCTGTAAAACATTGGGTTGCAGAAACATTTTCAAAGGAAAAATCACCAGATATTTTAATAAATAATGCTGGAACAGGTTCTTTTGGAAAGATAGACGAAATGCCATCTGAAGAATGGTATAAAATGATAAATACCAATTTGAATGGAATGTACTGCATTACTTCTGAAGTTGTAAGACTTATGAAACCAAAAAAGGAAAGTACGCATATAATTAATGTAGGCTCTATTCTAGGCATAACAACACGTTCGGAAGGTGCTGCCTATTCTGCCACAAAGTATGGTATCAGCGGGTTTAGTGAAGCCCTTTTTAAGGAATTACGCGAATATAATATTAAGGTAAGCTGTTTAAATCCAGGTTCTATTGATACTTCGTTTTTTGAAAGTTCGGGAATCAAGTCGCACGAAAATATGCTTCAAGCAGAAGATATTGCTTCAACGTTATTGCACATTTTGAAAACACCAGACAATATGTTGATAAGCGAAATGACGGTTCGGCCATTAAATCCAAAAGCACCAGACAAAAATTGACATAAGACGTAAAGAAATAAGCCGTAGGACTAATGTATGGTATAAAGTAGTTGGTCTTAAGTCTTAGGTCGAGAAGTCCTAAGTCTTTATAAGTGAAAAATCAATTTTTTAATTCATCTGAAATGAGCTATTTTAATCGTGTTCTTACATTTTTCAAGAAAAAAGCTGAAGCGCCAGAGCCAGAGCTAGTCGGTGATGAAAACTGTCCTTTTTGTTGGGGCTATCAAGAATATGATGATAAAACCCGTTTATTGACAAAAGACAAACAGATTGATGTAAAAAACCATAAAGACAAATATGTGAAAGTTGGCAAATTTATGGTGGAACACGTAGATGGCTTCAAAAACAAAAAACGAATCGTTGAACGTTGCTCCAAATGTGGTGGCAAACATATAAAATACATAGAAACTCCCTAAAATTCATGGAAAAGAAAAAACCAATAAAACGTCATGTGGCTTTACAACCGTTAAGCCGGCAACATCATTTTGGATTGCTGTTCAGTTGGAAACTGCGGAAAGGCTTTAATAAAGATATTGAAATTGGGCGTATGCAGAAGTATGCAAAATGGTTTTTTAAAAATGAAATTGAACCACATTTTAATGATGAAGAAAAATATCTTTTCCCAATTTTAGAACCGGACAATGAACTAATTGAACGTGCCTTAAAAGAACACCGTCGCATAAAACGTCTGTTTAACGATACCAAAGATCCAGAAAAATCACTGCATCGTTTAGAAGAAGAATTAGATGCTCATATTCGTTTTGAAGAACGTATTCTCTTTAACGAAATCCAGGAAGTCGCTACAGAAGCTCAACTACAAAAGATAGCGGAGATTCATAGCGAACTAAAAAAATATCCAGATTATCAAGACCCTTTTTGGGAATAATTATTTTTTTTTAATATTGAATATTTCGACATAATTTAATTTCTGATAAAAATGTCATTTTATGATTTAAGTCATATTTTGTTTCTCTTTTTATTATGAAATTTGCTTTATAAATTATTCATTAAAACTTTTAGAACCATGACAACACTTCAAGAACGTACCGTAGCCGATGTGGTTACAGAAAACATAAAAGCCGCTCATATTTTCAAAAAACACGGAATAGACTTTTGCTGTGGCGGCGGCATCAGCATTAAAAAAGCCTGCGAAAAGGCAAAAATAGATCCTTCCGTTTTGGAAACGGAATTGTTAAATTTGGACTCTGTTCAAGATCGTGCTCACGATTATAATAGCTGGAAACTAGATTTTCTTGCGGATCATATTGTAAACGTGCATCATCATTATGTTGAGGAAAGTAGCCCATTGCTTTTGCAATATTCTAAACGTGTAAATCACGTTCACGGCCATCATTATACCGAACTTGCAGAAATAGAATCTTTGGTAACTCAAGTTGTTCAGGCAATGGCAGCCCATCAAAAGAAAGAAGAACTGATTCTTTTTCCTTTCATTAAAAGATTGGTAAAAGCAGAAAGAGAAAATACAGAAGTGCCTGCAGTACATTTTGGTACTGTTGAAAATCCTATAAAAATGATGGAGGAGGAGCACGAAGAAGCTGGCCAGATTATGCGTAGAATTTCGGAATTGAGCAGCAATTTTACCCCACCAGAAGGCGCTTGTAATACGTATCGCGCTTTCTACGCTAAACTAGATGAGTTTGAGCAGGATTTGCACCAACACATACACTTAGAAAATAATATTCTCTTCCCAAAAGCTTTAGGTTTGGAAAAGAAACTAAAGAACAACTAACCTTTTAGTAAACTTTAACTATCCCCTAATTTTAGATTTTTATTTGATTGGTTTTTAGGACAGTTCAGAAGAATGGCAATAAGGAAGGTTTTCTGCCAAATTCTGAACTGTTTTTTTAATTTTGTGCTTGATGGATTTAAAAAAACATATAGGTATTGCCTTGGCCTATTTTTTGGCAGTAGCGTTAATGGGTATTTTGCTGAGGTTTTATTTTGTTGTCTCGCTTCCTTTCAACTTTAAATTTTTACTCCACGCACATTCCCACACCGCCTTGTTAGGCTGGATTTACTTGGGCTTGACTACTCTGATTTACAAAATTTTCCTTTCCGAAGCACAAAAGCCTAAACTTTACAAACGCATCTTCATATTTACAAATGTTTGTATTGTTGGTATGATGATAACCTTTCCTTTTCAAGGGTATGCGTTGTTTTCCATCATTTTTTCAACTTTGTTTTTATTCGCTTCCTATTGGTTTTCGTGGTTTGCGATGAATCACATTCCGGCGCATTTTAAAACACGCTTTTCGTGGAAACTTATAAAAGCTTCACTCTGGTATCTCGTGCTTTCCAGTATTGGTCCGTGGACAATCGGTGGCGTGATGGCTACTTTGGGGCCTGAGTCTATTTGGTACAAAACCTCCATTTATTTCTATCTTCATTTTCAGTACAACGGTTGGTTTATCTTGGCGCTTTTGGGCGTAGTGTTTTATGTTTTTGAGGAAAAAGGAATCCAGTTTAACCCTCAAAAGCTGAAATCATTTTTTCTTCTTTTGAATTTTGGCGTACTGTTTACAGTTTTCCTTTCCGTACTTTGGTTTGTTCCGCCTACTGTTTTTTATGTGTTGGGATTAATTGGAGCAGTGGCACAATGTCTGGCTTTCTTTGAACTTTTCTTGCTTCTTAAGGACCATTTTCCTGTCCTCAAAAAGGTATTTACGCCACGCGCTTTTTTTCTTCTGAAAATTGCTGGAGGTTTGGTTTTAGTAAAATTACTGATGCAATTGTTTTCGGCTTTTCCGTATATCGCCAATCTCGCTTTTCTGCTTAAAGATTTTGTGATTGGCTATCTTCACTTAGTTTTCCTCGGAATTGTAATCACAACAATGCTTGCCTTCCTTCAATATTTTAAGTTGATTCTACTTCCAAAGAGTTTCATTTCTATCTTTCTCGTGGCTTTCGTTACCACGGAATTCCTAATTTTCTACAAAGCTTTTGCTGTGTGGCTTGGGCTTCCATTTTTTCAGGATTATTATATCTGTCTTGCTGTTTTAAGCTGTTTATTTCCCGTGGCAGTAGGAATTTTATTCTTCAAAAATTTGAAATCTCGTAGTTCATAATTGATAACTGACAATTGTCATTTTTCAAACCACAATCATTCTTAATCTTTGCAACCGTTATAACAAGCAAATTTTTAATTGATGGTAAACTGTTTTCACTGTGGTGATGCGTGTTTGGACGTAGAAATAAAGCACGAGGAAAAATCCTTCTGCTGCCATGGCTGCAAAACGGTTTATGATATTCTCCACGACAACGACTTAAGTTATTATTATGATCTTGAAAAAAACCCAGGTATTTCTCCAAAGGAAATCGCTGGGAAATATGACTTTCTAGACAACGAAGTTATCGTTGAGAAAATGCTTGAATTTAATGATGGAAAAACGCAGATTGTCTCTTTCGTAATTCCTTCCATCCATTGCAGCAGTTGTATTTGGATTCTTGAAAATCTCAATAAGCTAAATTCTGCGGTAAAATCTTCACAAGTAAATTTTCCTGAGAAAACCGTTCGGATAACTTTTACTGCGGAAGAGAATTCACTCAAAAACCTAGTCATTCTTTTAAGTCGAATTGGTTACGAACCCTACATTTCGCTGGATGATTCAGATAAAAAAGAAAAACACATAAACCGAAGTCTAATATATAAATTGGGCATCGCAGGTTTTGCTTTTGGAAACATTATGTTCCTTTCGTTTCCTGAATATTTTGAGCATTCTGAATTTTGGTTAGATCAGTTTAAACCATTTTTTAGATGGTTGATGTTTGCGTTTTCGCTTCCGGTGGTTTTTTATTCGGGACGTGGTTATTTCACTTCTGCTTATAAAGGTTTACGTTCCAAAATCTTGAATATTGACGTTCCTATTGCTCTCGGAATTGCCGTTCTTTTTATAAGAAGTACGATAGATATTGTGATGGATTGGGGCACGGGCTACTTCGACAGCCTTGCTGGGCTCGTTTTCTTTTTATTGCTGGGAAAGTTTTTTCAGCAGAAAACCTACAGTTATCTTTCGTTTGAACGTGATTATAAATCATACTTTCCAATTGCCGTAACACGCCTTTTCAAAAATACTGAGGGAAAAACCGTTGAAGAACAAGCCGAAGTTTACACAGTAAAAAAAGGCGACCGTTTGCTTATTCGTAACAACGAAATAATTCCGGTTGATGCAATTTTAATCAAAGGAAACGCACTAATAGATTACAGTTTCGTCACTGGCGAAGCGGAGCCAATTACCAAACAAAGCGGCGACAAACTCTTCGCCGGCGGAAAACAACAAGCTGGAATTCTGGAAGTTGAAGTATTGAAACCTGTCGCCCAAAGCTACTTAACGCAACTTTGGAGCAATGACGTTTTCAGCAAAGACAAAACGGGTGCTTTTGAAAATATTACGGACAGTATTAGTAAACGTTTTACAGTAATTCTTCTTTCCATAGCCTTTATTTCCACCATTTTTTGGTTGATGGTAGATCCGTCAAAAGCATTCAATGTATTTACTTCTGTATTAATTGTTGCCTGTCCGTGCGCGATTGCGTTGGCCGCACCTTTTACCTTAGGGAACGTTTTGCGAATCTTCGGAAGAGAGAAGCTATATTTAAAAGAAGCTTCCGTAATCGAACAAATGGCGAAGTTAGACACCGTAGTTTTTGACAAAACAGGAACACTAACAACCAATCAAAAAAACTTGATAACGTATGAAGGCATAGCACTTTCTTCGGAGGAAAAGCAATTACTCACTAGTACGTTACGCGCTTCTAGTCATCCGCTTAGTCGTTCGCTTTACAATATTTTGGATAAAAACAATATCCAAACTTTAGACAATTTTGAAGAAGAAATAGGGAAGGGGATTTCCGCAACTTTCAATGATAATTCCATAAAAGTAGGTTCGTATGAATTTGTCGGGTTTTATGATGAGAATACTTCCGAAGTAAAAAATAGAACTACTGTCCACATCAGTACCAACAAGGTTTACAAAGGTTGCTATATTTTCAACAGCGAATACAGAGAAGGCGTTGCTGAAATTTTTAAACAATTAGGAACTGACAAAGATGTAATCGTTCTTTCTGGCGATAACGAAGGCGAACGGGAGCGCCTGGCAAAACTACTTCCTAAAGGAACAAAACTTTACTTCAACCAAAAACCAGACGATAAGCTCAATTTTATAAAATCGCTTCAAAAAAGCGGAAAACAAGTTTTGATGATAGGCGATGGTCTAAATGATGCTGGAGCTTTAAGGCAAAGTAATGTTGGCTTTGTAATTTCAGAAAACACTAACGTTTTTTCGCCAGCCTGCGATGGTATTTTGGATGCTTCACATTTTGAAAAGATTGGAGATTATTTAAACTTTTCAAAAAGAGGTGTAAGCATTATAAAGTGGGCGTTTTTGTTTTCTCTGTTTTATAATTTGATAGGATTAGCATTTGCAGTTACAGGTCATTTAAGGCCAGTAGTTGCGGCTATTTTAATGCCTTTAAGTTCAATAAGTATTGTGGTTTTTACGACTCTAGCAACTCAATATATTGGGAAGAGATTAAGAATGAATATAAATAAGCAAAGTTGACAAATGTCATATTTTAAAGGCGTTTTCAACAATATTTTTGAACCATAAATTTTAGGTATGAACATCATTTATATGCTATTAGCAATCAGTGTTTTTGTGGCGCTCATCTTTTTTGTACTGTTTATTATTTCGGTGAAAAAAGGCCAATATGATGATACCTACACCCCTTCTGTACGAATGCTTTTTGATGATGAATTGGTAAAAGAAGGTCCTTCAGTAAAATGTAAAACTTCAGATAAACACTCAACCAATCCCAAAACCATCTCTGCACACGAGCAGGAATAAACCAACGAACACTATGCAAACAGAAAAGTTCTATTACGACAATCAGATTGTCAAAAAATTTATCAATGCGACCATTTTTTGGGGTCTCATTGGTATGAGCGTCGGCTTGTTGCTGGCATATATGTTTTTGTTCCCGAATATGACTGAAGGCATTTCTTGGCTCAGTTTTGGGCGTTTAAGACCATTGCACACCAATGCAGTTATCTTCGCCTTTGTTGGGAATGCAATCTTTGCTGGGGTTTATTATTCTAGCCAGCGCTTGCTAAAAGCACGTATGTGGAGCAATTTTTTAAGCAACCTAAACTTTTGGGGATGGCAAGCTATTATTGTTGGAGCTGCCATTACGCTTCCTTTGGGTTACACAACTTCAAAAGAATATGCCGAATTAGAGTGGCCTTTTGATATTGCTATCGCAGTAATTTGGGTGGCTTTTGGAATAAACTTAATTATGACAATGGTTAAAAGACGCCAACGTCACTTATACGTTGCGCTTTGGTTCTATTTAGGAACTTGGGTTACCGTTGCCGTTTTGCATATTGTGAACAGTATGGCAATTCCTGTAACCGCTTTAAAAAGTTACTCAATGTACGCAGGCGTTCAAGATGCGCTTGTTCAGTGGTGGTATGGGCATAATGCGGTTGCGTTTTTCCTTACTACACCATTCCTTGGTTTGATGTATTATTTTGTACCGAAAGCCGCCAACAGACCAGTATATTCTTATAGACTTTCCATTGTTCACTTTTGGTCTTTGATCTTCATATATATTTGGGCTGGACCACACCACTTGTTATACACCGCACTTCCAGAATGGGCGCAGAACTTGGGTGTTGCCTTTTCGGTAATGCTTTTGGCTCCGTCTTGGGGAGGTATGATTAACGGTCTTTTGACGCTTCGTGGCGCTTGGGACAAAGTTCGTGTAGATCCAGTTTTAAAATTTTTCGTAGTAGCCATAACAGGTTACGGGATGGCAACTTTTGAAGGCCCGATGCTTTCGCTTAAAAATGTTAATGCCATTGCACACTTTAGTGATTGGATTATTGCACACGTTCACGTTGGCGCCTTGGCCTGGAACGGATTCCTAACTTTTGGTATGATCTATTGGTTGGTTCCGCGACTTTTCAAAACAAAATTATATTCCATTAAATTGGCGAACGCACATTTCTGGATAGGTACTTTAGGAATCATTATGTACGCACTACCAATGTACGTTGCAGGGTTTATGCAGTCTTCTATGTGGAACCAATTTAACCCAGATGGCAATCTTAAATATCCAAACTTCCTAGAAACGGTAACCCAGATTATGCCAATGTATTGGATGCGCGCCATTGGTGGAACGCTCTTTATAATTGGAGCATTTATAATGCTTTACAACGTAATTATGACTGCCAGAAGAGGTAGTAAAGTTACAGATGAACTTGCCGAAGCAGCACCGCTAACACCAGTAACCAAAAGACAAACTGCAGGTGAAGGATGGCACACTTGGTTAGAGCGACGTCCAGTTAAATTGACGATTTATGCAACTATCGCAATTTTAATTGGGGGAATGGTTCAGATTATTCCTTCGTTGATGGTTGATGATTATGTACCTAAAATTACTAGTGTGAAACCGTACACACCTTTGGAATTAGAAGGACGTGATATCTACATTCGTGAAGGCTGCGTAAACTGCCATACACAGATGATTCGTCCTTTCAGAAGTGAAGTGGAACGCTATGGCGAATATTCGAAATCGGGGGAATTTGTTTATGACCACCCATTCCTTTGGGGAAGTAAACGGACAGGCCCAGATTTACACCGAATTGGTGGAAAATATTCAGACAGTTGGCACTTAAACCATATGTACGAACCTCAGGGTACTTCACCCGGTTCCATTATGCCTCGCTATACTTGGTTGATAACTTCAGAATTGGACAAATCAGACACCGAAGCAAAAATGCGAGCCTTAGTTATGCTTGGAGTTCCTTATTCCGAAGAAGAAATTACAAACGCCCAAAAGTTGATGGACGAGCAAGGAGCTAAGATTGAAAAGAACCTTTATGGTGATCCTGATTTTGAAAAAACCTATGAAGCAGATAAAAAATATGCAAAGGATAACGGTGAAGATTTCATAGAAATGAAGAACCGCGAAATAGTCGCAGTAATAGCATATTTGCAACGTTTAGGAACCGATATTAAAGTAGAAAATGCTGAGGATACTTCAGCCAAAACCGAATAGTTATGTTGAGATTTATAAAAGGAAATTTAGAAAACATAGACGACGTTCAAATATATCCATTGATTTCACTTTTGATATTTTTCGTCTTCTTTGTTGTGCTTTTTTACTGGGTATTCACAGCGAAAAAGGAACATATCACTGAAGTGAGCAATATTCCATTGGAAAACGATACTAACAACCAAAACGACGAAATACTATGAAAACCACAGCATCATATTTAAGGGTCATCGGCTTTATGATCCTCGCCTTTTTTCTACTGGAAATCATTGTTGAGTCTGGAGATAGTTTGGCAATAGTAAAATATCCAATCATTTGGGCAGTCTTGGGGATGGTGTTTTTCTTCGCTATTGCTTTAGAAATAGTTGCAGCAGCATTACACCGCATTTTATTTGCGGGTTTAAATGAAGAAGCAAAAGAGCGATACATTGCTAAAGAAGCTTTGCGCGAACAAAACCAGTTTGGATGGTTTAAAAGAAAATACGTTGAAATGCTTGGAGCCAAACCTGTTTCAGAAGAAGGAGAAATTGTGTTAGACCACAACTATGACGGTATTCGTGAGTTAGACAATAACCTTCCGCCTTGGTGGACGTATCTTTTTTATATTTCCATTGTTTTTGCGGTTGTTTATTTTGTGTATTATGAAGTCTTTGATGGTCCAACCCAAATTGATGAATATGAAGCAGAAGTAGCAATAGCAAAGGAAGAAATGGCCGAATACAAGAAAAACAATAAGGATTTAATAGACGCAGAAAACGTTGAGCTATTAACTGAGCCTGCCGATCTTGCAGCAGGAAAAACAATTTTTGGCGAAAACTGTGTAGCTTGTCATAAAGATAATGGCGGTGGCGGAATTGGTCCAAACCTTACCGATGATAGTTGGATTTTGGGTGGCGGAATTAAAAATGTATTCCACACCATTAGCGAAGGAGGCCGCGCCGGAAAAGGGATGATTCCATGGAAATCTGACCTAAAACCAGGTGAAATTGCACAAGTTGGCAGTTATGTTTTGAGTCTTCACGGAACAAATCCACCAGATGGAAAAGAGCCAGAAGGAGATGTTTGGAAAGATGAAACCGCTTCGGCAGAGTAAAATTCAATGTTCAAAATTCAAGATTCAATGTTCAGTGACGAGATACTTTTAACTACGAACAATTAACAAATAACAACTAACAATTTGGATACTCCAGAAAACGAACATTTCCGCGATACTTTAGGAACAATGACCGAAGAAGGAAAAAGAGCTTGGGTTTATCCTAAGAAACCTTCGGGCAAACTGTACCAATACCGAAAATATGTGAGCTACATACTGCTTGCATTTTTGTTCGCGGCACCTTTTGTGAAGATTAACGGCAACCAGTTTTTGCTTTTCAATGTTTTGGAGCGTCGTTTTAATCTCTTAGGGTTTCCATTTTGGCCACAGGATTTTTACTTGTTTGTTATTATGATGCTCATAGGCGTTGTATTCATAATTTTCTTTACTGCGGCTTTTGGTAGAATTTTTTGCGGCTGGATCTGTCCACAAACCATTTTTATGGAAATGGTTTTCCGACGAATAGAATATTGGATAGATGGCGATCGAGGTGCACAGATTCGTTTAGCGAAACAAAAATGGGATGCTGAAAAGATTAGGAAACGAGTCTTAAAATGGATCATTTTTTTCGTTATTTCGTTTTTGATTGCAAACATCTTTCTTGCTTATTTCATCGGCAGTGACAGATTGATTCAATATGTTTTTGAAGGGCCTTTAGACCACGTTAGTACGCTGATTTCACTATTTATTTTCACAGGAGTTTTCTATTTTATTTTTGCTTGGTTCCGCGAACAGGTTTGCATTATTGCTTGCCCTTACGGAAGGTTGCAAGGTGTGCTACTCGATAACAAATCCATCGTTGTGGCTTATGATCATAAGCGTGGCGAAAAAGAAGTGGGACGTGCAAAATTCAAGAAAAACGAAGATCGTGAAGCATCTGGAAAAGGAGATTGTATTGATTGTTTTCAATGCGTAAACGTTTGTCCAACCGGAATAGATATTCGTAACGGAACGCAGTTGGAGTGCGTAAACTGCACCGCTTGTATTGACGAATGTGACACTATTATGGAAGCCGTAAATCTTCCAAAAGGATTAATTCGCTATGCAAGTGAAGAAAATATAGAAAAGAAAGAACCCTTTAAGTTCACGCCACGACTGAAAGGTTATACTGCAGTTTTGGTTATATTAATTGGTGTTCTTTCAGGATTATTGTTTTTGCGAAGTGATGTGGAAGCTAGTATTTTGAGACTTCCAGGACAGCTTTATGAACATAAGGATGGTAACATTATCAGCAATGTTTTCACCTATAAATTACTGAATAAAACCACGAAAAATATTGAGGATATTCACTTTAAACTGAAATCTCCCAAAGGAAAAATTCACACCGTAAAACAAGGTGAACTAACAGTTCCCGCACAGGATTTAGCCGAAGGGACACTCTTCATAGAAATAAACAATGCAGCGTTGAGCGGCGATAAAAATCGGGCCGTCATAGAAGTTTATAGTGGCGAGGATTTAATTGAAACCACAAGTGTCACGTTTTTAGGGCCTAGAAGTTATAAATAGTTGGGTGCTTGATGACGGGTGACCGATGACCGAAACAACCTGCAAGGTGTTCCCCACTTTTTTAGCGGGGCTCCTTGTAGGTTTAAATTGAAGATTAGAAATAAATAATATGAATAATCAATAAATAATAATGCGATGAAGATAAATTGGGGAACAGGATTGGTGATTGGGATGGCGCTTTTTATAGCCTTTATTTTATATTTCGTTATAAGAATTAGTATTGATGAACAATACGATTATGATTTGGTGACCGAGGAATATTACAAAAAGGAAATGGTTTATCAACAGGAGATTGATGCTGAGGAAAATTCAAAATCATTAGATGGTAATATTTTCGGTGAAAAGGTAGCGGAAGGATGGATGCTCACTTTTCCGAAGAATATTGATTATTCAAAAATAGAAGGCACCGTTTTTCTTTACAGACCGTCAAACAAGAAGTTAGATTTTCAAATTCCGTTGAATCTTTCCAGCCCAAACTTACTTATTGAAGACCAAAAAATGATAGCCGGAAGATGGAACACCACCGTACAATGGAGTTACGAAGGAGAGGATTATTTGTATAAAAGCAAAATTGTTTATTGATAGGAAAGTTTATGAGTTTAAAGGTTTAAAAGTTTAGTTTTTACAGATAACAGATAACAGATAACAGATAACAGATAACAGATAACAGATAACAGATAACAGATAACTGAATGCTATACACCGCACTTATATTTGGCTTATTAGGTAGTTTTCACTGCGTGGGAATGTGCGGCCCTATTGCATTTTTATTACCAGTTGATAGAAATAACCAAGTAAAGAAACTTGGACAGATATTTCTGTATCACTTCGGAAGAGTTTTGGCTTATAGCATTTTAGGCTTTGTTTTCGGGTTGGTGGGTAAAAGTTTAAACCTTTTCGGATTTCAGCAACAGCTTTCTATTATTATTGGTGTTTTGATGCTTTTGGTGATTTTTCTTCCGCAGAAAACTTTTAATAAGTACAACTTCTCAAAACCAGTTTATAAAATTATTTCAAAAGTGAAATCGGCGTTGGGGAAAGAACTTAAAAAGAAAACTCCTGATACCTTTTTAACCATCGGTTTTCTGAATGGTTTTCTTCCTTGCGGTTTAGTTTATATGGCTATTTTTGGAGCAATCGCTTCAGGAAATGCTTTGCAAGGAAGCCTTTATATGGCGTTATTTGGCTTAGGGACTATTCCTTTAATGACTTCGGCAATATATCTAGGAAACTTTATAAACGGGCAAGTACGCCAGCGAATTAGACGCGCAATTCCTATTTTTGTAGTAATTATTGGCTGCCTTTTTATAATTCGCGGCTTAGGTTTGGGAATTCCTTATGTATCGCCAAAACCAATGACTGAAATTGTAGATGCCAATCAAAATTGCGCTCCGATGCTTTCAGAAAACGAAACAATTAATAACCAATAAAATATTTAGACTATGACAAATTCAATCTTACCACTTGCCAATTGGGGAATGGGAACCGCAATTATAATTTTCTTTGCAGTACTTTGCGTCGCAATGACAGTCCTAGTTCTTAGCTTTGTGTTTAAAGGAAAAAAGAAGGAAGACAATCAAGAGGATAGTTTGTAGTTGGTAGAAAACTTAGAATACTTTTTTTAAAGTAAGATTAAATTCTACACTACAAACTACCCGCTACCCACTTTTTCACTATTTGGCTAAATCAATAATAGCCTCAACCGTTTCCTTATTGTCCACACCAAGACCTTCCTGTTGATGGGCAAGTTCGCCACCTTGATCAAAAACGCTGATAATGTTTGAGTGGGAAAAATCCAAGGGGGAAATTTGTTTGTAGTTTACGGCAAGCACTGCTGCAAACTCACGAGTGTCTTCTTCAGATCCACGCAAGAAAAGCCATTTTTCATCTTCCATTTGGTTCTCTTTTGCAAAAGCAGTTAATCGTTCTGGAGTATCTGTTTCAGGGTCTATGCTCACAAAAACAAATTGTACTTCATCCTTTTTGTCTTCTGGAATTTGCTTTTCAATATTACGCATATCCGCAACCAATCGTGGGCAAGCAGCTTTGCAGGAAGTGTAAATCATTACCATTGCCAAAACTTTTCCTTTAAGTTCTTTAAGTTCTATTTCGTTACCATCCTGAGTGGTCCAATGGGAGGGAAGGTTGTAGATAGACATATCAGAAATTTTGTTGCTATCAGTGTTTTCTTTAGTGTTTTCAGCAGTTGTTTCCGAATCTTTTTTTGAAGTGTTATTGCAGGATATTGCAAATACTGAAAGTACAATTAAAATATATTTGAAGTTTTTCATAATAATTTGATTTTTAATTTTTTAAATAATGACGTTAGTCGATAAGACGTAAGATATTAGACTAAAAATTATTTAAAATTTGTCTTAAGTCTTAAGTCTTAAGTCTTAAGTCTTAAGTCTTAAGTCATAAGTCGTTTTGTCTTAGGTCTATTTTTCAATATCCTTTGCGCAACGGAAGCCCAAATTTTGGGACGAATAACGAGCTTTCATACTTCCACGAAATGCAAAGCGCATAAATGCCGCATAATTCATTAAATCTGAAGCGCCAATTGCCGCGCTTCCGCAGAAAAGGTTGGAATCTTTATCTACGTCTTTTCTAGACTCTCCAGAGATAAGTACGGTATTAAAATCTTGGGTCCATTCCCAAACCAAACCGTGCAAATCATAAATTCCCCAATAATTTTTGAATGTTTTTCCAACTGGGTTATTGTAGGTTTTAGGTGTTTCATACCAACCTAAAATATATTGATTGTAGGATTCTATTTTTCTGGCGTCGGGAACAGTTTCATTGGCCATTGCAGCATATTCCCATTCGTCCATTTTTGGTAAACGTTTGCCTTGACAATCGCAATATTTCTTTGCAGCAAACCAAGATACATTGGTCGCTGGAGCGTTTGGAAGTCCGCTGTAGGTTTCGTCATTTTGCCATTTGGTTAAATAACTCTTGTCTGCAAATAATGCTTTAGTATTACTTTTTTTCCATTGCGGATTTTCTTTTACAAACTTTAAGAAATCTGCATTGGTCACAGGATATTCATCCATCAAAAAAGCATCAACTTTAACGGTTTTACCTTCTGCACCATATAGTGGAAGATAAACACCGCCCTTTACTAAAGCCATTTTATCATTTTGAGCTGAGAGCTTACAAGACAATAAAGCAATGACTAGGAAAAGGGCGGTGCTATAAAATTTCAATTTAAACAATAGTTCTATTTGTTTCTAACGGCTTCCACCATTGCAGGAGTAACGACTGTTTTGTTATTACCCCAGCTGTTATAAACGTAAGTAAGTACGTTGGATACATCTTCGTCAGAAAGAGCTTGAGCAGTCATAACGCTATTGTATTTTTTACCGTTTACAGTTATTTCGCCTGTTTTACCGTGTAATACAATATCTATAGCACGATCAATATCTGCATTTAGGTAATCTGATTTTGCCAAAGGAGGGAACGCGCCCTCAATACCAGAACCGTTGGCCTGGTGACAAGCAACGCAGGTTGCCATATATTTATCTTTACCAAATTTCATTTGATCTTCAAAGCTTAATAATTTCACTTCTTTTTCACCTTCATCTTTCTTATTTCCAGTAGGCATGGATTGAATTACACCACCCTCTGGAAGATAAATACCATCGTGGATCTCTCCAGAGTAAATGTTTTTCTTTTCTTCACCTTCCACCTTAAGCATTGCCAAAGCACCTTTGTTGAAGGCTCTAAAAATAGAGTGATCCACAAGTATAAAAGTTCCGGGAACATCCACGCGGAACTCCACAATTGCAGCACCACCAGCAGGAATCAAAGTAGTTTGAACATTTTCGTTAATTAAATCTCCACCCTCAACGTGAACTCTATCAAAAATTTCTCCAATCACGTGGAAAGAGGAAACTAGCCCTGGTCCGCCATTACCAACAAACAGACGTATTTTTTCGCCAACTTTTGCAGTAAGAGCGTTGTCACCAGTCATTGCGCCAACGTGACCGTTGAAAACTACATAGTCTGCTTTTTCGTCAATAGCCTTCTGCATATCGAACGCCTGTAAACCACGCTCACCATATTTTCCTTCGGTGTAAAAATCACCTTGCATAATGTAATATTCTTTGTCCACAGGTTCTAATCCACCTTCTGGCTCAACTAAAATTAGCCCATACATTCCGTTGGCAATGTGCATCCCTACTGGTGCAGTAGCACAATGGTACACATAAAGACCTGGGTTAAGCACTTTAAAAGAAAATACTTTTTCGTGCCCTGGAGCCACAAAAGAAGATTCGGCACCACCACCAGGACCGTTCACAGCGTGAAGGTCAATATTGTGAGGCAATTTATTGTCTGGGTGGTTTTTTAAGTGAAATTCCACTTCATCACCCACACGGGTTCTGATGAAACTTCCTGGAACGGTTCCGCCGAAAGTCCAGTAAACATATTTTACGCCACTGGTCATTTCGCCTTCACGTTCTTGAATTTCAAGATCGACGATTAACTTTTTTGCCATACGCTTTCCTACAGGAGTTGGAACGAATGGGGGCGATGTAAGTTCCGCTATCATTTCTTGATTCACGGGAATATCTACGGTGTCGTTGTATTTTTTGTCTGATTGGTCGTTAACACAGCCCGTTAAAAATACTGCCGTGCTCAGGCCAAGCAGCATTTTGGTTACAGTGGTTTTGTTGATTTTTAGTTTCATTGATTGGTTGTTTTAAAATTGATATTATTTCTTGTTTTTAGTTTTTAGAATCTGATTTTTGCCAAGTAAATAGAACAGGATCAATGGTTAACATTAACCAAGCCCAATTGTTGGTATTTCCGTCAAAATTGTTTTTTACAGTTTCTATGCCTTTTGAAGCAAAAAATTGTGAATAACCAGCTTGGACACCCACAAATTCACTCAATTTGTACGAAGTTACTAAATCCATCTCGAAACCCAAATTTTCTGAGACTTCGTCATTTATTGTCGTAGCAGCAAAAAATTGATGCGCTGCAAGATTAAGGTTTAATTTTGAATTAAAAGTATATTTCGCATTTCCGTAAAAATCAATTAGCCCTACATTATTAATATGGTTGCCAACATAAAAATAATCCATAAATCCATTGAATTTATGATTAGTTCCATAGAGAGGATTGAAAGCCTTATTTTTTCCGTCTGTTGGTTTTCCGTACTTGTTTCCGCTTTGTAGTTCGCTACCTAAGCCAATCTTGAGGTTTTCGGTTGCTTCGTAATTTGCTTCTAAAGAAAGTAGATACCCGCTTAAATCATTATCAGAAATATCTTTTCCTAGCTGGTAATATAGGTTGGAAACAAAGTTGAATTTGTTCATTTTGGCCTTTAAATGAAGTCCAGCGGTTTGACTGTATCGTGTATCATTTTTAGTTTCATCTATTTCATCAATAAATTGCAAACCGTTATTCAGCAGCAAAAAACTTGCAGAAAACTGCTCCCAATCTTTATGAAGCCATACATATTGAAGGCTTTTATACGTATTCGTTTTAAGAATATTTCCAGTTAAGGTTTCTCCATCTTGATTGTAAGCTGCTCCAAAATGAAGCTTCATATATTTGGGTTCAAATTTTACAATTGCAGCATCGTGGCTTCTGGCTTGTTGTGCCCAGCCAACATTTCCGAAGAAACGCTGATCGTCATAAACAATTTCTTGTCGTCCTAATTTTAATGAAAGTTCGTTAACCAATTCAATTTCTGCCCAAGCTTGATGAAGCGAAAATCCGTTTTGGTCTGCTACATTCAGTTGCGGAACATCGCCCCAAACCCGAACATCCTGAGTACTTAAATAAAAATGAAGCTTTTCAGTTTTATAGCCAAAATTCAATCTTGTTCTTTGTGAAACGAAAGCAGCAGGTTCTACATCATTTGGGAAAAGTGTCTTGTAACCGTGACGAAATTCAAACCTCGGACGAAGCTCCGCATCTACTGTAAACTGTGCATAACTGTTGGTTAAGCCAAAGAATAAAATTACGAGAAAAACACTTTTAGAGAAATTCATTGAAATTGTTTTTAATTTCTGATACAAAGGTCAGTATTGATGTTTTAATCAAATATGATGAATATCAGTTTTTCATTTTTTTTAAGAATAAATTAAATGGTCATTGAAAATAGTTGTGTTTCTGGCTGGCTACGTTGTAAGAGCACATCAAAAGCCATACAAACATTGCGAACAAATGGTCTTCCTTTTTCAGTGATTTGAAGTTTTTCAGAATAAATTTTCACTAAACCATCTTCCTCCATTTCTTTCAGTTTTAGAAGTGCTTCCGGTAATTCTTTAAATTGAAGCGATGCGTCTTCCCAAGAAGTTTCCAATCGACACATCATATTTAGAATATGTTTTCGAATTATAAGGTCTTCTTCATTTAGCATATGACCGCGATAAACAGGAATAATTCCTTGGGAAACCAAGTCTTGATATTCTTCCACATTTTTTACGTTTTGTCCAAAGCTGTACCAACTGTCGCCAATGGCGGAAACACCTAAACCAAGCATTAATTGCGTTTTGCTTTCAGTATAACCCATAAAATTTCTATGTAGGTTTTTTTCTTCAACAGCTTTATATAAACTATCGGTTTTTAGGGCGAAATGATCCATCCCAATTTCAATATAACCAGCTTCCTCAAGCATACGTTTTCCAGTTTCGTACATTTCCCGCTTTTCTGCAGCGCTTGGCAAATCTTCATCTTTAAAACCGCGCTGACCGTTTCCTTTTATCCACGGCACGTGTGCGTAACTGTAAAAAGCGATTCGGTCTGGCATCAATTTCTTTGTTTTTTCTATGGAATAAATTACGTGTTCTTTCTTCTGAAAAGGCAATCCAAAAATAAGGTCGTGACCTACGGAAGTATAGCCAATTTCGCGAGCGGTTTTAGTAACACGTTCCACATTTACAAACGGTTGAAGTCTATGAATTGCAATTTGAACTGCGGGATTATAATCCTGAACACCATAACTCACTCGCGTAAAACCGCAATCATAAAGCGTTTGTAAATGATCGCCTTTGGTGTTGTTTGGATGTCCTTCAAAACTAAAGGATGGATTTTCAGCCATAGTTGCATCGCGAAAAATTCCTTTTAAAAGCAGACGTAAATTTTCAGCAGAAAAAAAGGTTGGCGTACCGCCACCGAGGTGCAGTTCTTTTATTATGGGGCGTTCTGGCAAGATTTCAGTATAAAGTTGCCATTCTTTTAAAACAGATTCTAGATAAGGAGTTTCTACGCCGTGATTTTTAGTAATCCGCTTGTTACAGCCACAAAAAGTGCATAAACTTTCGCAAAAGGGAAGATGGATGTAGAGACTGATTCCTTCTTCAGTGTTGCTTTCATTAAAACTTCGGACTATATCTTTCTTCCATTCACTCAATGAGAAACCTTCATTATTCCAGTATGGAACGGTTGGATAACTTGTGTAACGAGGTCCGGGAACGTTGTATTTTGAAACTAAACTATTTTGCATGGCTTTTTTGAATTCTGCTTCAAAATTACCTTTGCTTAAAAAACTATAAAATGATAATTGTCAGTTTAGATTTTGGAAATGATACTTTTTTTGCCACGAATGCACGAATATTTTACACGTAATTATTCGTGAATTCGTGGCTAAACTTTTCTGGTATTCAGCAAAATCCACAAAATCAATCCATCCTTAAAGTCTTCTCGAATTTTGGTGAATGCAATCCGCATTTGAGCTTCCACGGTTTTTATTGAAAGATTCAATTGATCCGCAATTTCCTGATATTTTAAACCTTCCAGTTTCAGTTTTAGTATTTCTTGGCAGCGCGGAGGAAGGGTTTCAATAATGTTACGTAAACGTTCTGTGGCTGCTTGCAAATCATTTTCTGGACGGTTTTCCTCTTCTTCCAAAGCTTTATATTTAAGCTCTTCTAGCAAAGTGGATTGCTTATTTTTCTGCCGAATGGTTTTCAAAAAAGAATTATAACCCATCTTAAAAAGATAGCTTTTCACAGAAGTATGAACATCAATTTCTTCGCGTTTATTCCAAAATTTTACGAAAGTGGTTTGGGCCAATTCTTCAGCGGAATCAAAATCTGGGGTGTAGCTTCTAAGGTAGGCGCAGAGCGGCCTGTAGTATTTTTCAAACAAAGACTTGAACGCTCGTTCATTTCCTAGTTTTATATCTGCTATCAAATGGTCATCATCCATTGGTGTTTTTGCGAGATTTCGGTGTCGAAGTTAGGAATATTAAAAATAATGAAAAAAAACTTAAGGGTAAATCATTTATTATGCATCATAGCGGTATAAAAGAGAAAATTTAGTTTTGAAAACACTTATAATTAAATATTTAAACGAAACCATTTCCGAAGCAGAAAAACTTCAGCTTATTGAATGGTTACAAACTCCAAAAAATCAAAAAACTTTTAAGGAGTTCGTTAAAATAAACCATCGTCTCAACAAGCTTTCAGCATCTGTGGATTCTGAAACTGCTTATTCTAAGTTGATGACGAATCTTTCAGCAGTAAAAATAACTACCCCTATTAGAAAACTTATTCCTCATTGGCTGAAATATGCCGCTGTTTTTGTGGGAGTGGCCATTTTAACTTACGGTATTTATTTGAATTCCCCGCAAAAAAATGCCTTTATGGACGCTCCCCAAATTACTTTACAACTAGAGGACGGCAGTATTAAAATTATTGATGAAAATAATAATTCCACGATTGTAGATGCGGACGGAAATATAATTTCAGAACAAAAACAAAATGAACTTGTTTATGGAAATGCTACTCCTGAAGAAACTTTGCAATACAACACTTTGAATGTTCCTTATGGAAAAACTTTCAAACTTGTGCTTTCCGACGGTTCGCAAGTTGTTTTGAATGCTGGAACAAAACTTAAATACCCCGTCAATTTTATAAAGAGCGAAAATCGCACGGTTTTCTTGGATGGAGAAGCTTATTTTGAAGTTGCCAAAGATCCATTACACCCTTTTATAGTGAATACGAAAGATATGGATGTTGAGGTTTTGGGAACACATTTCAACGTAACTTCTTATACCAATGACCAAAAAACGTATACTGTTTTGGTTGAAGGAAAAGTGGCTGCACACAGTAAACTCGCAAACAATGATACAAAGATCATTAGTCCTAACGAAAAGGCGGTTTTTGAAAACGAAACTTTGCAAATCGTAGAAGTAAATGTTGCCAAATATGTTGCGTGGGTTCAAGGTGAGTTGGTTTTTGTAGATGATTCTTTTAAAGTTATAGCCAACAAATTAGAGCGAAAATTCAATGTAAAAATTGAAAATAACTATCCTGAACTCGCTAAAATATATATTACAGCGACTTTCAAAAATGAAACTATTGAGGAAGTTTTAAAGACTTTCCAAACCTATAAAAATTTCGACTATTATATTAAAAATGGGACGGTTACTATAAACAAGCCTAAAAAATAGAAACATATTTAACCAAAAAAAGGAAGATGCGCCAACACCTCCCTTTAATAAAAGTGATTTAACCTTATTTCCAACAAAGTAAAACCGATGTAAAATTATGAAAAACGAATCAATCAGAGGTGTGCTTCGGTACATTTTCAACACCAATCATTTAAAGATGAAACTCACTTTCACATTATTACTTGTCAGTCTTTTCCAGATGAACGCTACCAATGGCTACGGACAAGGAAAAAATGTTTCTGTTATTGCAGACGGAGTGCCACTCACTCAGGTTTTTCAAATTATTGAAGATCAAACCGACTTTCATTTCTTTTATAACAGTAAAGATGTAAACGTTCGTAAAAGAGTGATTTTTTCTGCGGAAGACAAGCCGGTTATAGAAGTATTGCAAGGCCTTTTTAGTAATAGCGACATTTCCTACCAAATTTTAGGAAAGCAAATTGTGCTAAAAAAGACTTCGAATCCTTCAGGACTTAATATTATTTCATCTTCATCTACTGCGCTACAACAACCTATTCAAGGAACCATTACCGATAAAACGGGAATGCCTTTGGCTGGTGTAACGGTTCTTATTGAAGGTACAAATAAAGGAACGGTAACAAATTTTGATTGACAGTACACGATTACTTTGGCTGATGGTCAAAACGTTTTGGTGTTTTCTTCTTTGGGTTATAAAACCGAACGTTTCGAAGTAAACGGTAATATCACCATCAATCTCGTGATGACTGAAGATTTAAGTCAGTTAGACGAAGTTGTGCTAATTGGTTATGGCGAACAAAAACGTGAAAATGTTACAGGCGCAGTTTCTTCTGTTAACACGGAAGAAATAGTACAATCATCTCTAGGAAATATTGGTTTTGATCGCGCTTTGGGCGGATTGGTAAAAGGGGTTCAGGTATCTCAAGGAAGTGGCCGTTTGGGATCGCCAGTGCGTTTAAACATTCGGGGTATTACTTCGCCACTATCTTCATTCAATCTCAACCAACCGCTATATGTTATAGATGGGGTTGCTTTTAATATTGATGGGTTGAATGGTGCTAATCCACTATTAACTATAAATCCTAACGATATTGAGCGTTTTGATATATTAAAAGATGTTGCTGCAACTTCTATTTATGGTTCTCGTGGAGCAAATGGTGTTATTATTGTACAAACAAAACGTGGAAAAAAGGGACAAAAACCTACAATTAGTTTTACCACTTCCACAACTTTGGCTGAGCCAATAAACACATTAAACGTTCTTAATGCGAAACAATATAGAGCGTTTTACGATCAATTAATTGGTAACTCTGTTGATGCGATGAATGCGGGCCAATTGGATCCATTCTTCAGTTTTGACCTTAATAATATTGGAAATGTAGAACTGGATTTTTCAACCTTTGAAGTAAATTATGACGGTCTACGTGAGGACTACTTCGGAAAAGCTGATACAAATTGGAATGATGTTGTTTTTAGAGATGTTGCAATTACAAAACAAGCCAACTTTAGCATAATAGGTGGCGGAAATAAAAGCAGATATTCATTAAGTCTTTCCGGAATAGATCAAGAAGGTCTTACTGTAAAAGATGAAATGAAGCAATACAATTTAAGTATGTCATTGGATAATGATGTAAACGATTATATTAAAATGGGTGGTTCTGTAAGTGTAAGTCATACCAAAACAGACTCAGGAGAAGATGAAGGTTTTGGACAATACAATATAAACACTTCAATTGCCAAAGCACGTCCAGATCTTCCAGTTTATAATGAATTTGGGCAGCTTTATGGACAGCCTGATTATAGTTATGGTTTTGAGACTTTAGAGCCAAACCCTTTAATGCGTTTACAGAATGTAAATCTTAAAAAATCATACAACTTTATTGGTAACAGTTATTTAGAAGTTGAACCAATTGAAAACTTGAAAGTAAAAGCAGATGTGAATGTTGCTGTTTTCAATAATACGAGCAGTGTTTTTATCCCAAAAATTACACAAACAGACTTTGTGATATTTCCAAACGATGCTTATTTAACTGAATCTGATGGAACGGTTTCCAATGTTACCACAAATCTTACTGCTAATTACGATTTCAAACTATCCAACCACCACTTTAATATTCTTGGAGGTTTTGCGTGGGATAGAACAAATTTTGATAATTCAAGTCAGTTTTACGCAGGTTTCCCAGATGATGAGGTGCTAATTAACGCCTCTTCAGCAGAATCTGTTATAGGATATGCTAGCAGCCGCGTTGAAAGCGGATTAAATTCAGTTTTTAGTAGATTAACCTATAACTATAAAAATAGGTATAACGCGACCATAAATTACAGATCAGATTCTTCGTCTAAATTTGGACCAGGAAACAAAAGAGGAAACTTCCCATCACTTTCCGCAAGTTGGAATATTGCCAATGAAGATTTCCTTTATAACAATGAAAAGATAAACATCATTAAACTTCGTGCAAGTTTAGGTCGTGTAGGATCTACAAACGTTAGAGATTTTGCTTATTTACCTTTCTTTGAAACCGGTTCAGGCGACATCTATAATGGAGGTTCTGCCGTAATTCCTTCAGATATCTTTCCAAACAAAAATATAGGATGGGAAACAACTGAAGAAATAAACTTAGGGTTAGATTTTGCTTTCTTCAATTCTAGATTGCGCGGTAGTGTAGATGCTTACAAACGTAAAACTGAAGGAGCTTTAGTACGTACACCTTTCCCATTGGAGTTGGGCCCAAGTACATATTTCTCCAATTTTATAGACATGACTAACAAAGGAATAGAGCTAAGCCTAGGAGGCGATATTGTTAGAACTGACGATTTTACTTGGAGTGCAAATGTAAATTGGGCTTTCAACCGAAATAAATTAGATAAAATTAATGGTGCTACCATAAGTAACTTTCTTTTAGATAATTATATAGAAGGCGAGCCAGTAGGAACCATAAAAGGGTATAAAGTTGTTAAAATCTTCCAAGATCAAGGTGAGGTAGATGCGTTAAATGCAGCTTCCCCAACTGGATTTTACGATCAATTTTCAACAAGTGTAGGCGATTATATGTTTGAGGACGTTAATGGCGATGGCGAAATTACATCCGCAGATAGAACGATTATAGGTAGCATTGAGCCAGAATATTTTGGAGGAATCTCTAACACATTTAAATATAAAGCTTTCAGTCTTTCTGCATTATTACAATATTCTGTAGGAGCCGAAACCATTTGGGACGGCGTTGCTACTGGAACATACAACAGCCAAGGCGAAAATAAGTATAGCGAATATGCTTTAAACACTTGGACTCCAGAAAACCCGAATGCTCGTTATGCGCGCGCGCTTTATACAGATCCATCTGGGAGTGGTCGTATTTCTGACAGGTACTTATTTGATACTTCCTATTTACGATTAAAGAGTTTACAGTTGGCCTATAACTTCGACGCTTATTTAATGGAAAGAATAGGTTTAGACAGTGCAAGACTTATGATTACTGCTAGCAATATAGCAACTTGGACTGAATGGCCAGGAATAGATCCCGAAGCAATTTCCGATAGAGGATCCATTGTTGACCAAACAAATGCAGAAGATCCGTATCCATTGTCAAAATCATTTTCACTTGGATTTCAACTTCAATTTTAAAAACAAAACAGATGAAAAAATATATAAACACATTTCAAAAATTAGTAATACTCGCAATTGCAGTTACAATTTCTAGTTGCAGTATTGACGATATTCAGCCCATCAATCAATTAACAGTTGAAAATACCATTCGCGACGAGGCATCTGCACAACTAGTGTTAAACGGCGTTTATGATTTGGGTCGTGAATTCGACGTTAGTTTCTTTCCACTTCATTTAGCCGGATATGGAGATGAAGGAGTATTAACAAACGGCGTAAGCGGTAGTACAGGGTTTAATACAAATGAAGTTCCTGTTGAAAATAAATTTTTGACTAATCTCTACAGCGGTCAATACAAAATAATAAATACAGCCAACTTTTTAATTCAAGAGTTGGAAGCTGGTAAAGCGATTGGAATTTCAGACGAGCGTAAAGCAGGAATGATTTCCGAAGCAAAATTTCAAAGAGCTTTTGCACATTTTAACTTGTTGCGCTATTTTGGGCAGTATTATGATGTAAGTTCTAAGTACGGTATAGTTTTGAGAACTACTTTTTCTACAGAATTAGAATCAAAACCACGTAATTCAGTGCAAGAAGTTTACAATTTAATTGAAGCAGATTTGGAATACGCCGTGGTTAATGGCCCAGTTTTTATAGACCATTTTTACAGCGGAAGTCTTGCCGCAAAAGCATTGCTTGCAAAAGTAAAATTGTACGAAGGCAAATATGCTGAAGCCGCTACCCTTGCTGAAGAAGTAATATTTAATGGTGAAGGTTATGAATTGGAATTTAGCTATACAGACATATTTCAGAATCAATTTTATTCTCCAGAAGTTATTTTCGCACCATTCTGCGGCCCTGGTGCTGAAGGTGGAACGAATATGAATGTGATAAACAGAACTACTTACAGCGAATATTTGCGTTCGCTTGCCGATGCACAAGTTGGAGACCCAAACGATGGTGATTTAACTGGTGCTGGTTCAAATTACGATCCACGCTTTAGTTTTGCATATTCCGATGACACACAGGGTGTTAATGGACAAGCAAAATATCCTTTTAACAGTTTTGCAAGTTCACAAAATAATACATTGTACCATTTGAGATTAGCAGAAATGTACTTAGTTCACGCAGAAGCCTTGACTCGTGCTGGCGGTGATACCGGACTTGCGCTTTTAAGCCTAAACACAATTCGGGATAGAGCAGGAGTGGACCCTAAAGATTTTATAGATGTTCCTACTTTATTGGAAGACATTCGTAAAGAAAAATTATTGGAGCTTTTCTATGAAAACGGTGAGCCGCTTTTTGACCTCGTGCGTTATGACATCTTGGGCAATTTGGATGCTTCATCAATCAAACCAACCCTCAATAACGAAAACAAGTTTGTATTGCCATATCCTGCTGAAGTATTGATAGGAAACAATGCGCTGGTTCAAAATTCAGGATACTAATAAACCTTTTGAGACTTAACAGTCGTCATGCTATCCCGATAGCTATCTGGAGAAGCAATCTTCCTGTTAAGTTTAATAACCCATTAAAAAAACACTAAAATGAAAAATCTATTTCTAATTGCAATTATTTGTCTTTTCGCTGCCTGTAAGCAGGAACAACCGCCAAAGGACTATGCCGTGATTCACGGAAAAATCTCAAACCCTATTGAGAATGAAGTTCTTCGACTTTTCGATCCAAAAACTTCAGAAAACGTTGTTATTAAAGTTGATGAAAACGGAGCTTTTCGCGATACGTTAAAATTAAAGGAACCAGCCTATTTCAGTGCTGTTTACAATGATGTTTTCAATGTTTATCTTGCTAATGATATGGATGTTGAATTAAATTTTGACGCTGGTAAAATTTTAAAAACGATTTCTTATACCGGAAACGGTTCAGAAGAAAACAACTTTCTTCGCTATAAGGGAAAGAAAAGTGGCGAGTTGATGGGCGAAGATTACAAAGAATACCTCGCACTTGAAACCAGCGCCTTTGATGCAAAGACTTCGGCCTATTCCAAAGACTTGACTGATAATTTAGAAAATAAAAAATCTGAATTATCTCCAGCTTTTATTGCTTCAGAAAAAGAAAACATCGCAAAATTTGAAACAGATATCCAAGCGCAGCATCTTCAACAATTAGAGATCAATGCAGCTTTGAGTCCAGGAATGAAATCCCCTGAATTTACTGATTATGTAAATTATAAAGGTGGAACAACTTCTATCGCAGACCTTAAGGGAAAGTATGTTTATATAGATGTTTGGGCTACATGGTGTGTTCCTTGCATTTATGAAATGCCTTACCTTATTGAAATTGAAAAGGAATATGAAGGGAAAAACATTCAATTTGTTGGAATTTCCATAGATCGTAAAAAAGACGAGGACAAATGGCGCAAAATGATTGTTGATAAAGAATTGATGAGCATGCAACTTTTGGCCGATAATGAAATAGATTCAAAATTTATCCAAGATTATTACATACAAGGTATTCCAAGATTTATCCTTTTGGATCCTGAAGGAATCATCGTGAGCTATGATGCGCCACGTCCTTCAGATCCTCAATTAATAGAATTATTTAATTCATTGAATATATAGTTTTTGATTTGTTTTTAGTTGGTTAGTAAGTTTTCTCGGGACTGTTCCCTGATTTGTTCCCCCGAGATTTCTAGAAAAAGGCCAAAGAATTTATTTTCGGCGGCCCTTTTTTCTACTTACTATTTCAACCTAGCAAATTACATCGAATATTCTAACATTCATATTATAAAAAAGTAAACTATGAAACATATTTTTTCGCTTAAATCACTGATCCTTTTAGCTTTATTGCTAATAGTTCAGCAATCGACAATCGCCCAAACTACTAATTCCAAATTTGAAAAAGTACAGGAATTGGATGGAGTTATAGAATATCTTTACACTCCCAACGGACTAAAAATACTTTTAGTTCAGGACAACGCCGCGCCTGTGGTAAACGTTCAAATGGTTTACGACGTAGGTTCAAAGTATGAAGTTCCTGGAAATACAGGTTCTACACACCTTTTGGAACACCTAATGTTTAAAGGAACCGAAAAATTCAATAAAAAGAAAGGTACCTCTATCGATTCTGAATTAACACGTTATGGCGCCCAGATGAACGCCACAACTTGGAATGACCGTACTAACTATTACGAAACTATTCCAAGCGATAAAATTGAACTTGCTATTGAAATTGAAGCAGACAGAATGCGCAACCTTCTTTTGTTGAAAGAAGACAAAGAAGCAGAAATGACCGTGGTTCGTAACGAATTTGAACGTGGTGAAAACAATCCAAATTCACTACTTTCCAAAGAAATTTGGGCAACAGCCTATATGGCTCACGGCTATCACCATTCCACTATTGGATGGCGTTCAGATATTGAAAATATGCCGATGAAAGTTTTGCGTGATTTTTATGACACGTATTACTGGCCTAACAACGCTTGGTTAACGGTAGTTGGCGATTTCCAGAAAGACAATTTGTTTAAATTGGTAGATTCTTACTTCGGAAAAATTTCAAAAGCAAGCCATACTATTCCACAACCTTACACAGAAGAGCCGCCACAATACGGGCCTCGTAAAATTCAAATAAGCAAAGCGGGCGAAACGAGTGTAAACACCGTGGCCTATAAAATTCCAGGAACATTACACGAAGACATTCCAGCCTTAATAATTTTGGCAGATGCTTTGGGCAGTGGTCCTTCATCAGTTTTAAGCAAGGAATTTGTAGATGCTGGTCTTGCTTATTACGCAGCGGCTTCAGCTTCACAATTTGCTGAAAATGGATTGTTTACTGTGAGTTTAGGATTTGATCCTGAAAAAAATTCAGAAGAAATGAATACCAAACTTTTGGAAACTCTTGAAAAAGTTAAGAAAGACGGTGTTTTACAAGCAGATATTGATAGAATTATTGCGAATCTAAACGCTCAAACTATTTTAGGAAGAGACGGTTCAGGAAGCATCGCTTCAGAATTGACTGAATTTATATCTGGTGGAGATTGGACGGAATACATCAACGAAAGCAAAAAACTTGCAAAAGTTACCGCTGCCGATGTTAAACGAGTTGCCAACAAATATTTAGTGCTTGACCAAAGTACTACAGGATTTTTTATTCCAAAAAAAGCTGGAGCGAATGCTGAAACTGTGGAAGGAGCTGCAAAACGCAATGCCGAAACAGACGGAAAATATTTCTACAGAAATCCTGAAATGTTTGTGGATGGATTAAATGAGGTAAAGACTATTTCAGAAGTAGAAGTTAAAGCTGTAACAGAAATTCCAAGTAATGAAGATTTCATCAGAAAAACAGTTGCTGGCATTGATGTTATTATAAAGAAAACGGGTGCTAAAGGATATGTTACTGTAGCCGGAAGTTTTCCAATTGGTGATTTTTTCGATGGAAAAAACAACGAGATGATCCCAACGCTTACAACTTCAATGTTAAGCAAAGGAACTACTAAAAACGACAAATTTCAGTTTTCACAAAAACTTGAAAAACTGGGTGTTGATATTTACGTGGGCTCAGACAATGATCACGTAAGTTTAGGTTTTAAATCCTTATCAAAGGACGTTGATACTGTAATTGCACTCTTGGCTGAGGAATTGCGCAATCCACTTTTCGATGAAAAGGAATTTGATTTGCTAAAGCAACAGTTTATAGGGAATATGCAACCAGGTCTTTCAGATCCTGGAACACAAGGAAGCATTGCTCTTACGCAGAACCTATATCCTGTTGGACATCCAAATTACACTTCGTCCATTGAAAAGACTATTGAAAATATTGAAAATGTGAAATTAGCTGATATAAAAGCCTTTCATAAAAAATATTTTGGACCAGCAGATATGCACCTTGTTGCAGTTGGAGATGTGGATACAAAAACCGTTTATAAATCTTTGGAAAATAATTTTAAAAATTGGAGCGGCGGTGTAAAGAGAACTTCGAAAACATTTGACACTAAAAAAGGTGATGCACTAGTAAAAGTTGTAACAATCCCAGAAAAGCCAAGTGCGGAACTTTTTATAGGTCAATACACGGGAATGCGACGTAGCAATGCAGATTTTCTTCCTTTTTATATTGGAAACAGCGTTTTAGGCGGTGGTTTTTCAGGAAGACTGATGCTTACCGTTCGCGATGAAGCTGGTTTAACGTATGGTATTTCTTCACGCCAAAACGGATTTACTTTTGCAGATGGTTATTGGTACATAAATGCGTCATTTAACCCGGAATTATTCGCAACAGGTGAAGACGCAACTTTGAAGGAACTTAAAAAATGGTCTGAGGAAGGTATCACCGCTGCAGAGTTAAAAGACAAAAAATCTAGTTTGATTGGTGCTTTTAAAATTGGTTTGGCCACTACTCGAGGAATGGCAAGTAACATTCTAGCAGTTGTTCAACGCGGCGAGCAACCAAGTTATATCTATGAATATCCTGCAATGTTGGAAGCTGTTACCTTGGAGCAAGTTAATGCAGCCATCAAAAAATATATTGACGTAGATAAACTAATAATTATTAAAGCGGGATCTTTAGATCAAGAAGGGAAGCCTTTGAAGTAATTAAAGTTATTATAGAATAATGTGGGTTTTTAATTTAAAGATTGCCCACATTATTCTTTAAATTCGCTAGATTGAACGATAATTCCTTTAATTTAATTTGGGAATTAATTGTTTTACAATTATTTTGGTAATATACAAACCCCCAAATCTATAAAAATGAAGAAAATTACCCTATTCGCAACAATCTTTGCTGCGCTTGCCTTGAACGCCCAAAACGTTATTTATGAAGAAGATTTTGAATCTTATACCGTTGGTGACAACGTGGGTGAAGACACAGACATTCCCACTACATTTCTATCCTATGATGTAGATGGAGATGGTTATAATTGGGGCCTCACAAAACCAACCAATTTTACGCAAGATATGTACCTTATTTATGATGGCAACTTTATTATGTCTGCGTCTTACATTACTTTAGGCGCTAACAATAATGGTGGTCAAGGTGCCTTAAATGCCAACAATATTCTTGTTTTTCCTAAAATTAGTATACCTGCGGGCGCAACAGACGTAGAACTTACTTACTTTGTGGCCGGCGGTACTTCCAGTAATTTTTTTAGTGAGACCTATTATGTCACCGTTACAACGGGCAATACGCAAGCAGAGATTTTGGCCGCCACTCCTATTTATTCCGAAACGCTTCCAACTTATTTAGGCAGAACCATAAATTTAGATCTTAATCCTTACATAGGTCAGGATATTTACCTTGCCTTTAGGCATCAAACGTCAGACCAGTGGATGCTTGGTTTGGATGATCTTAGAGTAACCGCGGGGACACTCAGTATCGGCGATAATGAATTTCAAGGCTTTACTTATTTCCTAGATAACAATAATCAAATGATTCTGAAGGCAGATAAGCCAATGAGCGATATTACTTTATACAATGTATTGGGGCAAGTGGTGATTTCAAAAAAGCTATCAGAAGTTAATGAGACATTGAATTTATCTACACTTAACAGTGGTGTTTATATTGTAAAGATTGCTATTGACGGGCAAAATAAATCTTTTAAAATTGTAAAAAGATAGATTTAAAACATCTCTAATTGTAAAAAAGGCTATCCATAATTGATAGCCTTTTTTATAAGGTTTTTTGGTTCGCATAACCTTTGAAAGAGAATTAATAAAACTTAATAGTAGCTTTTCAAAGCAATAGCTTATTTTTATAAAATCTATACAATTAAACGAAAATACTAATCACTAAGAATTGAAATATGAAATACATACTATTTTTAAATATCCTTCTTTGCTTCAACTTAAACGCCTTTGCACAAGAAAAAACTGCTGACGAAAATCCTTTTGAAACTGAAATCATTTTTAGTTCACAAGACAAAGATAATCTTCAGTTTTGGCATTATGAGCAAGTGCTTAAAATGAAGTTAAACGAAGAAGGACGAGATAACTATCTTTCACTTTTAAATTATTATACCTACAAAATGTCCCGATTGGGATTGAAAAAATATGGCTATACCGAAGCTGAAAGAAAGATGAAATTTGACAAACTTGTAGATGCTCTGAATGCAGATATGAAAGATCTACTAAGTCCAGCCAATTATGGAATTCACAAAGAAAGTTTTAAAAAAATAACGCAGATTGTTTACGAAAGGCGGAATTGGAATAATTAAGCAAATGCATATATATAAATCCAGGTTTTAGTAAATTTATTCTAAAACCTGGATTTATTTTTTGATTTTAATATCAGCGTTTTCTTATTAATCAACCTAGATTTACCAATAATTAATTTAGAGTATTTTTTAAATGTTTGAACAACTAGAAAAATATTTATCGGAAAGAGCTATCTTCTCAACTTCAGAACTGGAGCGGATTTCCTCCAAATTTGACTTCGAAAAAGTTTCTAGAAACTCAATACTGCTAGGTTTTGAAGATGTGAGTCAGCATTATTATTTTATAAATAGCGGTTGTCTTCGGTTGTTTACAATTAATAATGATGGCATTGAAACTTCGCGCTATTTCGCATTTGAGAATATGTTTTGTACTGCCCTTCCAAGTTTTATTGATCAAAAACCAGCTTGCGAATATATGGAAGCCATTGAAAAATCTGAATTATTAAAAATTTCTCGTGTAGATTTTTACAAATTAGTAAATGAGTTTTCACAATTCGACAAAATTTATCGAGAAATTTTAGAACTTGGTTTTATAACAGCCCAGCAGCGTATTTATGGTTTTCAAGGTTTTAATGCCTTAGAAAAAGTGAAATGGGTTATTAAAAATCAACCCACTTTTCTTTTGAGAGTTTCCAATAAAATGGCGGCTTCCTATTTGGGTATTTCGCCCGCAACCTTAAGCAGAACTAAAGCAAAATTGTAAATGGGAGATTAGACTAGCTCGATATATTACAAAACTTAGAAACGGTTTATAATTAAAAACTTAAAAATATGATTGCAGCAATCACCTTATTTCTAGTAGTAGCCCTTTCAGCATTAATTACCAAAATCGCAACAATTGCGTTAACCTATACTGGACTCTCAACCCAAAGTGCAAGATTTCAAGCTCGTTCCGCCTATACTGGCGCAGGTTTTACGACTTCAGAATCTGAAAAAATAATGAATCATCCAGTTCGTCGAAAAATTATTTTTAATTTGATGCTAATCGGGAATGCGGGAATTGTAACTGTAATGTCTTCGCTGATTTTAACTTTTGTATTACCTGATACTTTATCTTCAAAATTATACGGTTTAGGAATTGTGGTTGTTGGATTAAGCCTTATTTATTGGGCTATAAAAAGTAAATGGGTAGATCGCGGACTTTCTAAACTTATAGATAGAATGCTGAAGAAATATACAGATTTAGAAATACAAGATTATGCAGCAGTTCTTCACTTAAAGGATGATTATAAAATAAGTGAAAAAAGAATTGGAGAAAATGATTGGCTTGCCAACAAAACTTTAAAGGATCTCGAGCTAAGAAAGGAAGGCATAACGATCTTAGGGATAGATAGGGATAATGAAGATTATTTTGGCTCACCAATGGGCGATTTTAAATTACTCCCGAATGACGTCGTAACAGTATATGGTAAAGCAGAAGGAATACACAGCATTTACGCGCGCAAAAAGGATTTTACTGCTGAGATGCAGCATAATATATATGTTCAAAAGGAAACTAAACGTAAAGAAGAACAGCAACAAAGCAAATTGGAAGATCAATAAGAGTGAAAAGTATAATGTTATCACAAAAAATAAATCGTTGACGTAGATCAACGCTAAAAGTGATTTTGTTTAATATTTTTGTAAAAAAATTAAACAATGAAAAAGACTCACTTATTATTTCTCTTTTTAACCTTCCCATTTATGATGATGGCACAAACTTCCAATCAAGAGACTGGGAGTAAATTCATAGAGAACATTCCCACAATAAACTTGGCTGCCGCCCAACAGTTAATGCTAAATGCTACTAGCAAAGCAGAATCGTTAGGAAAAACTGCAACAATTGTAATTTTGGATGCTTCTGGAGAAGTTATTCTAGCAGCTAGAGGCAAGAATATTGGTCCGCACAATACTGAAGCGGCGCGCAGAAAAGCTTTCACATCGCTTTCAACAAAACAAGGTACGCTACAATTAATGCGAGCAGCTCAAAATAATCCAGATTCTGAAAATCTAAATACACTACCAGAACTTTTATTGCTAAGTGGAGGAACACCTATTTATTGGCATGGAAATGTAGTAGGAAGCATTGGAGTTGCCGGAGGCGGAAGCGCAGAAAACGATGATATTATAGCAAAAGCAGCAGAAATTCCTGCTGTGGGAATTACAACAAAAATTAGTAACCTTTAAAAAAGAAAAAATGAAAACTTTATTTTTAGCAGTATTAGTGATATTTGCAACAAGCGCAGGTTTCGCACAACAAAAAGAATTTCAACTCTCAACACACATCTTGGATGTTTCCGCAGGATTACCTGCAGAAGGAGTAACAATCAAGTTGGAAAAAATGAATCCCCAAACAAATACTTGGGATTTCGTTTCGGAGAAAAAAACTTCGGAAAGTGGACGTGTAAATGACTTTTTACCTTCAAATGAAAATAATGAAGGTACTTATAGATTCACCTTTATGATTGAAGATTATTTTAAAAAAATGAAAGAAGAAACATTCTATCCTTTTGTTGAGGTTGCCTTTAAGATTACAGGTAAAAATCACTACCACGTTCCAATCACATTATCCGCCTTTGGTTATTCCACATATCGCGGAAGTTGATTTTAAATTTTTAAAATGACTCCAAAACTCACGAATTCCACATTATATTTAATGAGCATTTCGGCTGGCCTTATAGTAGCAAATCTCTACTATAACCAGCCTTTGCTGCATGAAATAGCCCAAGATTACGGCGTGTCCGAAGCAGCAGTAAGCAATGTGGCTCTCAGTACTCAAATAGGGTATGCCTTTGGATTATTATTTATAATTCCGCTTGGCGACAAAATTTCAAATCATCGCATCCTGAAATTGGATTTCCTACTTATGGTGCTTTCACTTTTAGCAGCAGCGACCTCGACAAGCCTGTTACTATTGATTATTAGCAGTTTTGTTATTGGGTTTACTTCCTCCATTCCGCAACTTTTTGTACCTATGGCGGCTCAACTTAGTGACGATAAAGGAAGAGGCCGCGCCATTGGAATCGTAATGAGCGGACTTCTGATTGGTATTTTAGGAAGTAGGGTTATTAGCGGTTTTGTGGGCGAGCAATTTGGTTGGCGTATTATTTATTACGCTGCTTCTATTTTAATGGTGTTTTTATTCTTCATATTAAATGCGAAACTACCTAAACTAAATCCACATTTTCCAGGGAGTTACGGTAGTTTATTAAAATCCATTCTACATTATTTTAAAACAGAACCTTCGCTGCGTTTGGCATCGCTCCGTGGCGCATTGGCCTTTGCGGGCTTAAGTGCTTTTTGGACTACTTTGGTTTTCTTAATGGAAGATAATTTTGGTTATGGCAGCACAATTTCTGGTTTGTTCGGACTTTTAGGAATCGCCGGAGCCCTTGGTGCAACGGTAGTAGGTAAGTTGAACGACAAAATAAACAAAGATAAAATCATTATATTTTCTGCTGTTCTTCTAATTGTTTCTTGGGTAATATTTCTTGTTTCTGGAAATTCAATTTTCGGTTTAGTAGTTGGGGTAATTTTGATTGATCTTGGATTACAAGCACTTCACATTACCAATCAAAACATAATATTCGCAAAGAATCCAGAGGGTAGAAATAGAATAAATACAGTTTATATGGTTTCCTTTTTCATTGGTGGTGGTTTGGGAACTATTTTAGGGGCTTTAGCTTGGCAACATTATCAGTGGGTTGGGGTTTCAACTCTTGGCATTGTGTTATCAGCATTAATTCTTGTATCGCATTTGTCTTTTCGTAAATAGTGAAACATTTCCCAAAAAATGGGAAGAATGAGCGTATTTATGAATCATGGCTCGCTTTGTGCCAAACCACTATCGTGTTGTTGAAACCTTTGCTTTTATTTAGCTTTTCACTAAGATGTATTTTGAACGTAAAAAGGTAGTTTTCCGAAATAGATTTTGAAAACTTCAAAAAACACTCTAAGAATTAAAAACCTATAAAAACACTAACTATGAAAATTCAACTTTTTACAATTGCCATAGCTGCGCTAACTCTCTACGGTTGTGGAACCACCCAAAACAAAGAAATTATGAATGGTGATAATACGAATGACGAAAAAACCATTACTGAAACCAAATGGGTTCTAGAAACTCTAGAAGGCAAAAAGATAGACACTCCGAAAAGTGGAGAGGAAATCAGTTTCACCATGGATGCAAAGGAAAACCGTATTTCTGGCTATTCTGGCTGTAACAGGTTTTTTGGAAACTTTAAATTAGAAGATGGAAATCGCATAAATTTTTCAGCCTTAGGAGCTACAAAAATGGCTTGCCCTGATAAGGCTTTCAATGAATCTGAGTTTTTAGAGATTTTTGGTTTGGCAGACAATTACACCATTACTGGAAACATACTTTCATTAAATGTTGGGAAGCGAGCCCCTTTGGCAACCTTCAGAAAACTTGAAAATAAATCTGAAACCATCACAGAGAAATATTGGAAATTGAAAACCTTGGAAGGACAAAATGTAGTAATGTCTAAAAACCAAGCAAAGGAAATTTATTTTATGTTGAAAACCGATGATAATCGAGTAACAGGTTTTGCAGGTTGCAACACGATGATGGGATCTTATACTTTGGAAGAAGGCAACAGAATTCGTTTTTCACAAATGGCGACCACATTAATGGCTTGCCCAGATGTGAATGTTAACGAAGCAGAATTTCTAAAGATTTTTGAATTGGCAGATAATTATACTATTAATGGCGACACGCTTTCATTGAATGTAGGCCGAAGAGCGCCACTTGCAGTTTTTGAAGCAGTATATTTTTAATTAAATCGAAATCATCAAAATACATTATCAATTAAATGGATAAGAAATCAGTTTTATTAACAGGTGCTTCAGGTACTGTAGGATTCGAAGTTTTGAAGCAATTGCTCAACATTCCGAATCTAGCAATTACCATTTTTGACAAGAAAACGAAAAATTCCATCAAGAAATTAGATGGTTTTAAAGATAAAGTGGAATTGATTTACGGAGATATCACCAATAAAAATGATGTTAAAAAGATTGCGGCGAATAAGGATTATGTAATTCATTTAGCCGCAATCATTCCACCTGTTGCGGACGATTTTCCTGAACCTGCCAAAAAAGTAAATACCGAAGGCACGCGAAATTTAGTTGAAATGTTAGAAAAGCATTCACCAAACTGTTTTTTTATTTACAGTTCCTCAATTTCCGTTTATGGTGATCGGTTGGTAAATCCATACATTTCTGTGACGGATCCATTAACACCGAGTCCTGGAGATGAATATGCGCTCACGAAAATAGCTTCGGAAGAGATTGTTCAGCAAAGCAAATTGGATTGGACAATTTTTAGATTGGCTGCCATTATGGGCGGCCACAAAATGTCTAAACTAATGTTTCACCAACCATTAAACACTTCGCTGGAAATTGCGACGCCGCAAGACACAGCTCGGGCTTTCGTTAAAACCATAGGAAAGCAGGATGCGCTTTCAAAAAGAATATTCAATCTTGGTGGAGGCGAGTCTTGTAGAATTGATTACGAAGGATTTTTAGAGCGCTCATTCGAAATTTTTGGTCTCGGGGAACTAAGTTTTCCAGAAAACGCGTTTGCTGAAAAGAACTTCCATTGTGGCTTTTATGAGGACGGCGACGATTTGGAAAATATTCTTCATTTTAGAAGCCATAGTTTGAAGGATTATTTCGAAATTGAGGCGGAAAAAGTTTCTAGCCTTAAAAAAATTGGAGCTTCATTATTTAGAAAGCCGATTAAATATTACCTCTTAAAACAATCTGAACCTTTAGAAGCTTTTAAGAACAATGATAAAAAATTAAAAGAGCAGTTCTTTTATTGAATTGAGTCGTGGCAAAGCAGAACCTATTATTGAAACCATTCACAAAAAAAAATTTTCTATGAAATACTTACTCCTATTATTCCCGCTGTTATTTGTCAATGCACAAAGTCAAACCCATACACTAACAGTAACAATTCACAATATTGAAAACGTAAAAGGAACTCTTGAAATAGGTCTTTTTAATAGTAATGAACGGTTTTTAGAAGAAGGACAAGCCTATAAAAGTAAAACAGTCAAAGTGAAAAATACTTCTGAAACGTTTGTAATTAAGGATATTCCACCTGGAACCTATGCAATTTCAATGTTTCAGGATCTAAACGATGATAAAATATGTAATCAGAATTTATTCGGCATTCCAAAAGAACCCTACGCATTTTCAAACAACTTTAAACCTAAATTCTCAGCGCCTTCTTTTGAGGATTGTCAATTCAATCTAACTTCAGATAAATCGTTAAGGATTGAATTGATGAAATTTTAATAGAATCTTCTTCGATTTATGAATGCGTAAGTATACAAACAGTTTTCATCAATGGTTCCGGATAGCAAACATTGGAGTAGTAAAAGATAATTGTAAATTATGTTCTAAAAGCAATTGCATCACGCAATTGCTTTTATCTTTGCAGACTTATGGGAAAAAGTTTCGACAACAAATGGATTCTGCTTATAATTATAGGCCTCACTTGGGGCAGTTCCTTTATTTTGATAAAGAAATCCTTATTGGTTTTTTCGCCTTATGAAATTGGCGCTTTTAGAGTTGCGATCTCGGGATTAATTCTAGGTTATCTCGGTTTTCCTGCACTCCGTAAAATGGATAAGAAAACCTTGTTCTGGGTTGCTTTAACGGGTTTCTTCGGGAATTTTCTACCAATGTACCTTTTTCCAATTGCACAAACTCGTGTGAGCAGTTCAATGGCAGGAATTTTAGATTCTTTGGTGCCAGTTTTCGTATTGATATTGGGTTTTTTCCTCTTCGGAATAAAAAGCAAATGGCTTCAGGTTTTTGGAGCATTAATCGGTTTTGCTGGTGCTGCGATGCTCATGTATTTTTCAGAAACCACTTCAGAAGAATCTAAAATTGGTTACGCACTTTTAGTGGTTCTTGCAACAGCTTGTTATGCAGTGGCTGGACTTATAATTAAAGAAAAACTGCAACACGTTCCTTCAGTAAAACTTTCGGGAGCGGTATTTTCGGTTTGGATGATTCCTTCGTTAATTATATTAGTATTATCAGGATTTTTCAGTCATTTTGAAGCCAATCCACAAACTTGGGAAGCTTTAGGTTATTTAAGTGTTTTGACCGTTGTGGGCACAGCAATCGCCATGATTTTATACTACAAATTAATTCAGAAAACATCAGCAGTTTTTGCAAGTACGGTTACTTATTTGCTACCATTGGTTGCCGTAATTTGGGGCTTGCTGGATGGTGAAAAATTTACCATCTATTATGTAATTGGCGGATTGCTTATCTTGTGGGGTATTTATCTGATAAGGGAAAAGAAGAAAGCATAATAACCAATCCCAAACTAAGTCGCGTTAAAACATTCAATTTAAAATAATAAAACAAGTATAATTCTATGTTAGATTTTTTCGAAATCCATAAAGAACAGATTATTTGGACTTTGGTTGTAGTTGGCTCCGTAATCATACTTCGTTTGTTAACCAACCTCTTTCATAAATGGTTAATTAAACAGGAAAAGAAAAAATATCCTAATGAACAGCCGAAGACCATTAATTGGGTGCGAAGAATTTTAAATGCACTTTGGCTTGTTTTGGGTTTAATTTCTTTGAGTATTCTTTTTGTGAATGAAGAAAAGCAGGAAGCTCTTAAACATAATTTCAACATAATCCTTTATTTAGGAATTGTGGCTGTTGTAACCATAGTTGGCGCAGCCTCCACAAATATGTGGTTCCGAATGAGCATTAAACGGAAGATTGAAAACTTGGAAGATTCCACAAGTTTTAAGTTTCTGCGCTATGTAGCCATTATAGGAATATATACCACCGGAGTTCTTTTCGCGCTTTTGGCTTTTCCGTCCTTAAAAGGTGTAGCGCAGACTGCTCTTGGTGGGGCAGGAGTTATCGCACTTATTGCGGGTGTTGCATCTCAGGAAGCATTATCAAATTTGGTGGGCGGTGTGTTTATCATTTCTTTTAAACCTTTTAGAATTGGCGATGTTATAAAAGTAACAGATACAATGATTGGAACGGTTGTAGATATTACGCTGCGCCATACCGTAATCCGCAATTTTGAAAATAAGATGATTGTAATACCCAACGCCATCATCAACAAAGAAAAACTTATCAATTACAATTTAGGCGAATTGAAAATCTGCGAACGTATAGAGTTTCAAATTTCTTACGAAAGCAATTTGGAACTCGCCAAAAAAATAATGCAAGAGGAATGTGAAAAACATCCTTTGCTTATAGACAACCGCACTGAAATAGATATTTTAGACGGAAAACCGAAAGTGCGTACTTCGCTTATTTCAATCAACGAATCTACATTGACCGTTAGAGCGTGGACGTGGGCTCGCGATTATGGCGATGCTTTCAATATGCATTGTGATTTATTGGAAATTATAAAAAAACGCTTCGATAACGAAGGGATTGATTTGGCATATCCTCATAGAACTATTGTTTTTAAGGATGAAGATGTTTTTAGAAAAAATAATGACGATCCAAAGGATAAAGACTAAATCACAATTTCTTTTTCAAATGAATAGTTTTGAATAATTTTGAACATCTTCGCAATAAAACAGAAAACAATCTAAGATGAAAAAGATTATAAAGGATAACGAAACCCTTATAAAAGTACTTTTTATAATCAGTATGGTTTTGTGTATTTCGGGCTACGTTAGCAGCCCAGTTGCACTTGTGGGCGGATTTCTCTTTTCCTATTTTCTTGGCCATCCATTTCTTTCATTAAACAGTAAAGCAGTAAATTGGCTTTTGAAAATAGCCGTAGTAGGTTTAGGTTTTGGAATGAATTTAAAAGAAACTCTTGCAGCAGGTCAAGATGGATTTATTCTGACTGTTTTTTCAATTTCAATCACATTAATACTCGGTTATTTCTTGGGAAGACTCCTAAAAATGAATCGTAAAAGCAGTCACCTAATTAGCTCTGGAACCGCAATTTGTGGAGGTAGCGCCATTGCCGCTGTTGCTCCAGTTATTAATGCTTCGGAAAAAGATATTTCAATTTCTTTGGGAGTTATCTTTTTATTGAATTCCATCGCTTTGATTGTTTTTCCACCTCTGGGACATTTGTTTGGTCTTAGCCAGCACCAATTTGGTCTTTGGTGCGCCATTGCCATTCACGACACTAGCTCTGTTGTTGGCGCCGCATATACCTTTGGCGAAGAAGCGCTAAAAGTAGCTACAACAGTAAAACTTGCACGCGCACTTTGGATTATACCGCTTTCCATACTTTCCGTATTTCTTTTTAAAGGAAAAGGGAAAAGTGTCAAAATACCATACTTCATCTTCCTTTTCATTTTAGCGATTATAATGAACAGCTATCTTGCCATTCCAAGCGTTATTACCGGAAGCATTACCAGCATCTCAAAATCATTATTGGTACTTACGTTATTTCTAATTGGCGCCGGACTTTCTTTAGATAAAATAAAATCCGCAGGTTGGAAACCAATGATCTTAGGAGTTTCACTTTGGATTTTTATTTCTATCAGTTCTATTTTGGTGATTATTTTTTTATAAATTAGCTTGAAACTGTACCTTTTTGAAAGCAATTATATTCTGAAAGAGAGCCAAGCCATAATGTAGAAATAATGAGTTTTTATTTTATATTTGGGGAATAGCTACGTGCTTTTGAACATTTGCGGGATAAACTTAATTGGATATGTTGTTTATACGCATGTTGCCGGTAATGCAAAAAAACCAACTTCCGAAATTAAAAATTAGTCTAATTTGGTGATTTTTAGTAAATTAGACAAGTGAAGAAGAAAGAAAATATAGAACTTGATTTCCTAATCGATAAACTGACAAATTCAATTGAAAACGTGGTAACTGGCGACAGTTTTCATTCTGTTGTTTCTTTAGTTTCTACAACCGATTTAAAAGCTGTAACGAAAAAGAATAAATGGCTTTTCAACTGGAAATTTGAACATTGACAACCTGAAAGAGAGGTTTATAAATTGACAATTCTCGGTAATCCAACAGTAATTCAAGGTTTAATGTGCTTGGAAATTAAAGAAGACTACGTGTATATGCATTTGGTTGAAAATGCACCGTTCAACATTGGTAGCGGAAAAATGTACGCAGGTGTTCCTGGAAATCTTGACGCATTTGCTTGCCGACTTTCATTTCAACGTGGACACGAAGGCAACGTTTCGTTTTTATCAAAATCACAACTTATTGAACATTACTAAAAAACTCTCGGTGCATTCCATTTTGGAGGACGAGTAATGATAATTGAAACACAGGCTGCCATCAAACTGATTGATAAATATTTCAAAAATTTAGATTTATGAAAAAGCAGATAAACGAACCAGATTTTATAGGTGGACAAGGTTCACTTACCAAAAAAGAGGAAATAGCATTAAGAGAATATTTTGCCGAAAAGAAAAAGAAGAAATCTGCACGAATTCAAAAGAAAACAGCTACTACAAAAAAGAGCAGAACGTTAACTACGTGACGAAAGCAATACTGGCAAAACCGTATATAAAACATGGTGCGAGTCGTTGCTATCACAGAGGTTCAGGCATTTTTGTGAGGTCGCCAAATTTTTAAATTTGACAAATTTAGAAAAGAAAGATAATTAGAAAAATTTAATCCCGAAGCGTCGGGACAGCTTGTGATTAACCGAAAGGTAGTTGTCTTTTTTCCGCCCTACTATTCTTATACAAGATGGTTACAAAACATACCCTCAAAAAAACAAAAAAATCGAACCTCACAAAAAATGTTCACAATAAAACAAATAGAGTCAGCAAACAGCAAAGTTAAATCTGGAGCAGAATTTCCGAAATACATTAAAGAGATTAAAGAAATTGGCGTAACAGGATTTGAAACTTGGGTTATAGACAGTCATACAAATTATTTCGGCGAAAACGAATTTCAAACAAAATCCAAATCGAAATATGACGCCTAACAATAGCCAACAAGAGCGACAAAAACAAGTTCAGTCAATACTTAAAAATCCATCAAAAGGGGGAAACAGACTATCTTACATTTTGTAAACATTGCGCCGAAACAGGAATTGAAAAGTGGATTGTGAATCTCGATAAAATGACTTGGATATATTACGATAAGGCTGGGAATGAAATAGTAATTGAGAAAGTGCCAACGCTCTAAAAACAAAACAACCAATCAGAGAGCAAATTATTAAAAAGGTCAGCAATTAATTTTTAAAGCTGAAAACAGTTATAATGAGACAACTTTTGAGCAGTTCCAGATGCAGAGAACAAACAGATTTGCGAAAGAAAAGGATATTTCAAAATAGAGACTAGCGATGAATCCAACTGAAAATCATACCGTCCATAACGATGTTAAAAAATGGTTCCAAAGCAAAGGATTTGAAAAAGTTCAATTTAATAATGACAAGGAATTCTTCAGCACAGATTGGCTCGCCGAATCTGTTAGTTTTAAATTAACCAAAGTAAAAGGGTTTGATACCTTCATTAAAAGTGCTTTTGGCGGCGCTATTTTGGTTTTTGAATATAAGATAGAAGACAATAAAATAAACTACAACTGTTACGCTCCAATTTGGCTTTTTGGAATATGGGCTATTAAACTAAACTTCAGAAAAAAAGTGTCCTATTTATTTCAATATCTTAAGGAAGGTTATAAAATAAAAGAAGAATTTGATCATTTTATAAACGTAGAATTGCCAAATAACTACGCCAATTATTAAGAACGTTGAAGCTATTTTATGTATTTCTAAACTCTAACTTTTTCAACTTATCCTTAAACATTATAGCCGCACTGGTATATCCGCCTTCAGTACCATCTACAAAATGAACGTGTTTTTCCTCTCGATCTTCTATATAACAAGACATTATGGAAGCGTGCGTGATGTGCATTCCATAAATAATTTCTTTTCTCAATTCTAAATCATCTAACAGAATTTTTAGTTTATCCACTTGTTCGTCGGTTCCAGTAATTACAGTATTTAGAAAACCATCTAGCATTATAGTGTCCGATAATTGGGTGATTCTATGTTTATATAATTTGCCTGATTTAAAAAACTGGAAATAATATTTTCCAATATGAGTCACAACCCAATTGCTAATCAAATAAGTAATTTGGTGCTTCCCGAGTTTCATAAGCATCTCTTTTCTAATCTTGGCTAAAGAGGTATTGAGTTTCAATTTCAACGTTGAAATTGGGTTGCGCTTTTCTAAATTCCCGAAAATCAATTCAATCTCATTCATTATGGCGCCATATACTTCGGCTTGCTTGCTTTCGTCATCACAATCTACAAGTAGGCAAATTACTTTTTTATCCGTTTCGTTTGGATAAATTTCATCCCACCTACATTCCATCCCTTCTAAATTTGGGGTAGTATTTTCAGTACTATTAATGTCCGAAACTTTAAAATTTTCTTTAATGAGATGTTCTGCGTATTTAAGACCATTTCCTAAAACCACAGGTGTTGTAAAATATTTATTATGTCTAACCTTGGAAATTCTTAAGCTAACATTATTGGCGTAAACTTGTTCAACCCCTAAATGACCTACTCTTAAATTTAGCTCCACTGTTTTTTTAATGTGTTCGCTAAAATTATTTAGAGCCTCCAGGACGGGCTCCAACACCGCATTCGGAATGATAAAAGTTGAACCATCGCCGCCAAAAAAATAAGGAATCTTATTTTTTTGGTTAAGCGCTTTTAAAGTATTTAAAACAGTCACGATACTTCCCGTAGCGCTCAGATTAACATCGTTATGAGCGCCTCTATTAACCGCTTCGGTAGAATTTTCTATGTCTGTTACAACTATAGACCAGCTTTTAGGAACATTATAGAATAGGGTCTCATTTTTTAAAAGTTCCGTAAGCGGTAGTTTGCTTTTAGGAATATTCTTATAAAAATTTAAACTCTTTTTCAAAACCATAGCGAAGTCAATATAGAATTTTAGTTTTAAAGATAATGCTTAAGGTTCGTTAAAAGCGAGTTCTAGGGAAAAGTTATAAAATACAATTTCATGAAATAATTGGCTTCTATTAAATTGTGAAAATTTCGTTTCAAATCATCAGTTATAGCTAATTGATTTTATCTTTGATATTCTTAAATGATAGTATCATCATGAAATCTCCTTACCGAATCACACTGAAAAAAACCGACTTGAACATTTCGTTTCCCTAAACAAAATTGAATTTCTCACTTTCAATCATTCAAAAAAAACACAAACTTCCCCAATAATGAACACCAAATACACAGACGAGCAAACCTTCACAAAAGTAGATTTTTCAGTAATCCCACTGGAAATAGGGGAGTATGAATATTGCACTTTCATCAATTGTAATTTTTCAAATACAGTGCTTTCAGGAATCCGCCTTTTGGAATGTGAATTTATAGACTGCAACTTCAGCAACGCCAATTTAAAAAACGCATCCTTTCAAGATGTGCAATTCAAAAACTGCAAAATGCTCGGTTTGCAATTTGATGCTTGCAATGCATTTGGTTTCGCCGCCAAATTTCACACTTGCCAATTAGACCATTCTATTTTCTATAAAATGAAACTCAGCAGAAGTTCCTTTATAAACTGCCTACTGCAAAGCGTAGATTTCACCGAAGCAGATTTAAAAAGCACCAATCTCACCAACTGCAATTTGCAAAACGCCACCTTCCAAAACACAATCCTGGAACAAGCAGATTTTAGAAATTCCACCCACTATTCCATAAACCCAGACCAAAACCGAATAAAAGGCGCAAAGTTCTGCTTGCCCGAAGTTGTTGGGCTTTTGGATAGTTATCAGATTAAAATTGAAAAATAGCAGGAGGCTTTATTATTTTATAGTTGCTTATATACAGCTATAAGGTTGTATATAAGCAATTGCGTTAAAACATGCTGCTAACCGACCCAATTGGGTTGTATATAAGCACTTTTTTGTTAAATTGCGTATATCTAATAGTTGCCCATAATGCTGAAAAAAAATACAAAAGTTATCATTTTGGTAACTTTTTTTATTATATTTGCGACAAATACTTTAATGTGAAAATATTTTCGAGAGGAACACTACGAGATTTTTGGGAAAAGCACGGAAATTGCGAACTTCAATTGAAAACGTGGTATCGTGAAACCGAAAAATCAAATTGGTCATCTATTAACGACCTCAAATCGGAATATCCAAACGCAAGTATTTTGAAAGATAATCGGATTGTCTTCAATATTAAAGGCAACGATTACCGACTGATTGTAAAATTTAATTTTGAGTACCAACTTGCGTGGATACGATTTATAGGAACACACGCCGAATATGACAAAATTAACGCAAACGAAATTTAGGATGAATATTAAACCGATTAGAAACGAGGCGGATTACAAAAAAGCACTTGAGCATTTAGAAATAATCTTTGATTCCAAAAAAGGAACTAATGAAGGCGACGAATTAGAAATTCTTGCAATCGTAATTGACAACTACGAAAACGAGAATTTTCCTATCGGAATGCCAGACCCAATTTCAGCCATTAATTTTAGAATGGAACAAATGGGCTTAAAACAAAAAGATTTGGTCGATATGATTGGTTTTAAAAGTCGAGTGAGCGAAATAATGAACAAAAAGCGCAAACTGACTTTAGAAATGATTAGAAAGTTAAACGCCAAATTGAACATTCCGACTGAAGTTTTGATACAAGATTATTGAACTACATTGCGGAAAGCACTATGGGCAACACCGTATATAAGCTATGGCTTGGTCTTTGCCCATTTGGAAAATCTATGGATTTCCCAAAGCTAGTTTTTATTTGGAGAGGTTCGTGCTTTAACACGCCACAGCTCATATACATAAACGTTGCCCACAATTATGAAAAAACAAATTGCAATTATATTATCACTTTTTATATCTCTTTTATCGTGTGGAAAAAAAGAAACAAACTGTGAAGAACATTCTTCAGCTTATTGGACAACTACAATGTTTGGCACGCCCCATAATTCAAAAATTCAAGGCGAAAATTTTACTATACGAAAAGCATTTCAGGAAATTAAAGACAAAGAAACTGACATCGTACCAGCAAACGGTTATATAACTCTAAAAATTCACATTGATAAATATGGGAAATATTGCAATCAAGAAAATTTTCAAATTAATGCAGAATATAAACCAACAGACTTTAACAATGGCAAGTTAATAGCGGAACTTGAAAAAATTTCGCAAAACCTTAGAGATTGGCAGAACGATACGGAAACTAAGACTTACTATTTGATTCGGTTAACAATAAAAAACGGAAAAATTGAAGAAATTTTTTAAGATAACAGGTATTATTTTTGGCATCATTTTGATTGGAATAATTGGAATCGGTATTTACGGCTTCATCAAAGTGCAAGGGATGAATAAAAAGTCCGCAGAAAAAGCTCAAAGTGTTGAAAGCTTTACTTCAACTGATAGTAATGAATATATGCAATATTCTATTCGGTTTAACAAAGCTGGCGATTATAACCAAGGATTTAAATATCTTGATAAAGCTGTGGAATTAGACCCAACATTGCACTTAGGTTATCGTGGTTATATGAAATTAAGATTTTTGAGGGATTTTGATGGTGCACTATCTGATTTCAACAGATTGGATTCGTTGACGCCTAATTTTAACGATGCACCTTGGGGAGAAAATATTGATTTTCTTCGTGGCGAAAGTTATTACGGAAAAAAAGAATACGAAAAAGCAATCGTATGTTTCAAACGCAATATTGTAAACCAGACAGCAGGTTGGGCAGATATTCAGTCCTTTGTTTACCTTGGAATTTGTGAGTTTAAACTTAGAAATTATGAGTCTTCAATTGCAGAATTTAAAAAAGCATTAGAGCAATCGGATAAAACAACGGAGGCATACTATTATCTATCTAAAGTTTATAGGGAATTGGATAGTCTTCCAAAAGCAAGAGAATATTTAGAAAAGTCAAAACAGACTCTGAATTATAAAATTAACGACCCATACAATGAATATCTTACTGAAATTTATCTAAGTAATATTAATGATTTGGAAAAGCAATACGCAGAGTAACTGTGGGCAACAATGTATAAAAAAAATAGGGCAAATAAATGCTAAACCCAATGATTCAGCCTTGTTTGCGAAGTCGCCAAATCTTTTGATTTGGCTTTTAGATGAATAATATAAAACTAAATGCAAAAGATTTGGCTTGTGGATAATCCGAAAGGCAATTGCTTATTTACAGCCCTACTTCTTTTATACTAAACGTTGTGTACAATTTGAGAAAAATTTTCCCATTATACCAATTTTTGGTATATTTGAGTAAAATAGTAATCAAATGAACAAGAACACATCAATATCACTCGGAAATTATTTTGACCAATTCGTTCAAAGTTGTGTAAGCGAAGGAAGGTTTAAAAATGTTAGTGAAGTTATACGCGCAGGATTAAGACTTTTAGAAGAGGAAGAAAGTAAAGTGATTGCTTTAAAAAACGCAATTCAAGAAGGAATTGACAGCGGAATAGCTCACGACTTTGACCCAAAAAAACATCTTGAATCTCTCAAAGCGAAAAAGCACTCTAATGGCTGAATATAAATTAACCAACAAAGCTGTTGAGGATATATCAAAGATTTGGGATTATACTTTTGAGGTTTGGTCGGAAAATCAAGCTGACAAATATTACGACGAACTAATTTCTAACTGTCAAGAAATTGCTGAAAATCCAGATTTGAGAAAAAGCTACGAAGGAATATCAAAGCAACTACTCGGAATGAAGGCAAATCGACATATTATATTTTACAGGACTTTAAGCGAAAGTTATGTTGAAATAACAAGAATATTACACGAGAGAATGGATTTAAAGAAAAGAATAACGGAATAAAAAACTGCACACAACACATTATATAAGCTATGGCTTGGTCTGTCCTTACTTGGAAAATCCTGCGGATTTTCTAAAGTCAGTTTTTATTTAGAGAGGTTCGTGCCAAAACACGCCACAGCTCATATACATAAACGTTGCATTTAATTTTACCGACCTATTGTTCTGGCCGAATTTTAAATTGGTTTTTTAGCGGGGAAAATCTGGACAGAAAACGCACTTGTGCGTCCAAGTCTTGTCGATTGCATCGTGGAAATTGGCATTTCCAAACGTTGTCAACGTAAGAAGACTTGGTCAAGGTAGCGAAAAAAAATCACAATGTCAAGGGTTCGCTGCCTTTTGTGCCCTGATTTTTAGCGCATTGCGGGCTTAAAATTACTTTTTGAGACGGCTGTTTATCCAAAGGATAAACCGCATATCAAAAAATCGCCCAGGCACTCTTGCGCAGCAGCTGTATGCCGGGTCGCCAAAACTCCGGTTTTGTTGTTGCCAAAAGATCCATGGGTGGGCCCAAAAAACCTAAACACAACAGGCGGATATAACCCATACCTTTTTTCGGCATATCATTTAAAGCTATTCCAATTTTCCGAATTATAGTATCTTTATAAAAGGTCTTGAGACGGTACGGATCATATCCGCTTAACGTTGCCAAACATTTAAAAAATGAAAACCCTACTACTAATCATAATAATATTTATTTCCTCTGTGTCTTCTGACAAAACGAACTGTGATTTTCTAAGAGTTGGAAAATTTCAAACTGAAAATGAAGATGGCTCATTAACGATTATTACGAGAAATGAAAATAAGCAAATCGAAAACTTTAGAGATGGAGAACGGATAAGCGAATTTGATATTAAGTGGACGGACGAATGTGAATATTTAATTTATAATAGAAAAGTTTTACAAGGAATCGACCCTTGGCCAGAATTGAACAAAGACACCTTAAAAATTAAAATAACGGAAATTAAGAACAACTTCTATTTAACTGAAAGTGAAATGTTATCAAAAGGTTGGAGAATGAACCAAAAAGTTGAAATACTAAAATAGATCCTGAAAATCAAATGGAATTTGGAGCTATAATTTGGATATACTTACCAATAGTGATTGCAACTATTGAAGTTATTTGGTCACTTAAACAGACCATTAAAAAGAACTCATACTTTGACTCATTAGCTTCATTATTCATTCTAACTTTAAATGGATTTTCAGTTTATATGCTAATTGAAATTTCAAATGGAGGTTGGCCGACATATACTCCATATTTAATAATTCTATTATCAACTTTCCTGTTTTTAATCCAAATTAGAAGACATAAAAGAAGAAAAACGTTTGGCAACACTGTGTAAAAATAATTGCTAGTTCTCGCCTACTTGGAAATTCCTGCGGAATTTCCACAGGCTCGGTCAATTTTTACTATTTTAGGTGTTTAACCCACGCAACTATTCTTACACCAAACGTTGGCAAACATTACAGAACTGAATGGAAAATTCGATATTTTTAATAATAATTGCAATTCTAATTGTTTTATCAATATGGTTTCTGACCGTAAAATATTTTCTCTATCCATTGTTTTTTAAACCAAAAATAAAGACATCTGAAATTATCGAATTTCTTAACGAGAAAGAATGTTCATTTATTGAATACAAAGCTCTGGATAAGAAAGAAAGACAAAGGAATATTTTTAATCATAATAAAGGATTGACATTTGACAAATTAGTTTCTGCAAAATCTGAATATAAAATAATTGGATTTTCACAAAAAGAAAATAAATACAAAATTTATTGGACTGAATTAAAATCTTGGTTTCAACCTTTTGGAAAACGGAATTTGAATTTTATTGAGGAAAAAGACTCTGAATTATTAAACGAATTAAAAAAAGACTATAATCAAGAAATAATAAACGTGACTGACAAATGCCCTGCTTGTAATTGCGGAATTTTGACAAATGAAACTGAATGTAAAAATTGCGGACTGAATTTAGTCGCTTAAAGAATAAAAAAACGATTTGCCAACACCGTGTATAATTAATTGCTTGGTTTTAGGCTACTTACGAAAATCCTCGCGGATTTTCTATTCAGTTTTTATTTGCTAATTTTCGTGCTTAATCACGCAACTAATCATACACAAACACGTTGCATTTAATTTTACCGACCTATTGTTCTGGCCGAATTTTAAATTGGTTTTTTAGCGGGGAAAATCTGGACAGAAAACGCACTTGTGCGTCCAAGTCTTGTCGATTGCATCGTGGAAATTGGCATTTCCAAACGTTGTCAACGTAAGAAGACTTGGTCAAGGTAGCGAAAAAAAATCACAATGTCAAGGGTTCGCTGCCTTTTGTGCCCTGATTTTTAGCGCATTGCGGGCTTAAAATTACTTTTTGAGACGGCTGTTTATCCAAAGAATAAACCGCATATCAAAAAATCGCCCAGGCACTCTTGCGCAGCAGCTGTATGCCGGGTCGCCAAAACTCCGGTTTTGTTGTTGCCAAAAGATCCATGGGTGGGCCCAAAAAACCTAAACACAACAGGCGGATATAACCCATACCTTTTTTCGGCATATCATTTAAAGCTATTCCAATTTTCCGAATTATAGTATCTTTATAAAAGGTCTTGAGACGGTACGGATCATATCCGCTTAACGTTGTAGCACATTTAGGTACGGTAAAGGGACATCCTTTACAAAGTTAAAGGGACATAGTTTACACTTTTAAGATTCATAAATTGCTTGAAAAAGCGATTTATCATGGTCTGGAAAGCAAAAACTAAAATGGAACAAAAAGTAGAATTTATTCACGAATGGTTAACTCAAAATTACACCATTACAGAACTTTGTAGGTCATTTAATATATCCCGGCCTACTGCTTACAAGTTGATTTCTCGGTATGAAAAAATGGGTTTATCTGGGTTAATTGAGCTAGAAAGAGCTCCGATTAACCACCCTAATAGAACCGATCAAGAAGTAGCGGATTCAATTCTAAAATTAAAGAACAAACACATGCTCTGGGGTGCCAAGAAAATCCGCATATTGTTGTTTAAACAGTATCCAGAGGAACTTATCCCAAGTGTGGTCACGGTTCACAACATCCTTTCTAAAAATGGTCTAGTTAAACCTCAAAAACGAAGCAGAAGAGTCAAGCCTGTGTATCCAATTTTCGATCCTAAGAAGTGCAATGAAGTTTGGAGCGCAGACTATAAGGGGAAGTTTTTAATGGGTAATAAAATATACTGTCATCCGCTTACTATTGCCGATTCCAAAAGCAGGTTTTTGTTTACTGCAAAAGGACATTACAAGGAAAATTTTATCTCTGTTAAGCAAGAGTTTACAAAGGTTTTCAGAAAATATGGCATCCCAAAACAGATACATACCGACAACGGAAGTCCCTTTGGATCTGTAGCTGCCATTCAAAGATATACCAGGTTATCTTATTGGTTTATTGAACTGGGAATAGATCCTGTCTATTCCGATCCCGCAAGACCAGACCAGAATGGACAACACGAGCGTATGCACCGTGATTTAAAGGCAGCTTGCGCCAAACCCTCATCATTCGATCTAAAGGCCCAGCAACGTAGTTTAAATCGGTTTGTAAAAGAATATAACCACATTAGACCCCACGAAGCTTTAGGAATGAAAACTCCCGCAGATTGCCATGATTTTTCCAATAGGCCATACCCTGAAAAGATCCCAAAATATGATTACCCATCGGCCATGAAAGTGATGAAAGTTTGCCAAAATGCATCTCTGCGCTGGAAGTCATATTATTGGGTATATTTAACTGCTGGACTTAAGGGAAAATACGTTGGTGCCGAAGATCAGGGAAATGGAATTTGGAGGGTATTTTATAGAAACGTATTTTTAGGATACTTTAATGAAAATAAAATCAGAGATAAACAAGTATCAATTAGACTAAGTCAGAATCTAGTGTAAAGCATGTGGCTTTAACTTTGTAAACTATGTGCCTTAACGAACATAAAATTTAAAAAATGAGAATAACAATCATTATAATTATTCTGACAATTCAAGTAGGTTGTAAAAACCGTAATGAGACGAATATTAAGTCTGAAAATTCTGCCATCACTGAATTAACGAAATGCAACTACAATAATGAAGCAATTACTAAATATCACATTCTAACTAATAAAGCTGAAATTGCAATTTGTGATGGTGATTTCGATAGAGCATCCAAAAATTACTCATTGGCATTTAGAGAAATCAAAAAACCTTTTGGTCCTGATGTTTATAATGCCGCACTTTCAAATCAACTCTCTAATAATTTAGATGAAAGAAATTTAAATCTTCAACTACTTATAAATAATTCTGATGATTTAAGTTTGCTAAAGTCAATTTTTGTCAACACATATATAGATGAAAACCTCTGGAATTCTTTTATAGAGAAAAGAACAACTGAATATGACTCAAGATTAAGAAATGAATTCAAATCAATTTGGGAAAGAGATCAATTGTTCAGACCAAAGTATGATACTCATGATGACACTATTCAAGCTAATCGAATAATAAATATGAACAGGATACTTTCAATAACTGATTCTCTTGGCTTCCCTTCTCAGATAGAGCTCGGTTTTAGAAAATCTTTAAGAGGGCAAAATCATGATGTGGTTTTAGTTCATACATCTCAAAGAAGAAGCAGCAATAAAAACATAATTGATCTTGAACCAATTCTTTGCAAGGCAGTAAATGAGGGACGATTTGATCCTGAACAGGCAATCTCTTACCTGCATTTCCAAAATGATAAAGATAAAGGAAATTTTGAGGTTTACTCAACTTGGCAATATAGACATCACTTGTTGCCAGATTCTCTAAATAACAAAATATGGCTTCCAAATTTGAATAAGGAAAAATATGAGAGTGCCAATAGAATAAGAAAAAAATGGAATGCTGATCAATTAGATGACATTGCAACAAAATCTGATTTTAATTCAAAAAGCAACATATCGTTCATATTTACATCAGTTATGACATTCATTGAAAATATGCCAACAGATCTTACTCTGGAAGAGGCTTTGGAACAATATAAAATGACTACTTCAGATAAAAGACCATTTGAAAAGTCAAAAATACGGTGACTAACAATGTATATAAAACATAGCTAATATAGGCTTTAACAAAGGTTTGTGTGTGTTTCCGAAGACCGCCAAATTTTTAAATTTGGCTTTTAGTAAAATAAAGATAAAAAGAAAAATTTAAAAATTCGGCTCGTGTATACTCCGAAACGATAGTGTCTTTTTACACGCTACGTTTCAAATACGGAGACGTGCCTTAAATAACATGTAAGAAAAACACGACTGAATAAATTTATCTATTAGTATAAAATAAGATTTGATGAAAATTTAACAATACCTTTAACCCCAGAAAAAGCTATGAAAAACAAACTATTTATGATTATTAGAATTATTTTCGGAATATTTCTGCTTTTTTTCGGATTTGACCATTTTTTCAATTATATCCCTTTTCCAGAAATGACAACTGAAGCGAATGCATATTTTGCGAATTTATCATCTACTGGTGCAATGCAAGTCGTAGGAATTGTAGAGATTGTTTCGGCTCTCGCTTTTGTTTTTAATAAGTATGGTGCTTTAATGGCAGTTATATTAATGAGTGTTTCTTTCAATGCTGTCCTCTTTCATATCGCATTAGACCCACAAAAAATTTATGGAGCATTGGTGCTTTTGCTTCTCAACATAAGTATGCTTTACTTCTATAAAAATCAATATAGCGAATTGCTAAAAGCTTAATGATGCGGTTAAAAAAGCGGAGATTTTAAAAAGTGTAATAATCTCTGATTTTTTATTTCTCTAAATAAACACTATCTATATCTTGAATAAAATATATGAAAATTAGGAACTTGATATTCGTGATTAAGAAAGGGAACAATTAATAGACAAGCGAGCGCAAAACACAAAGCATAACAAAGTACTGAGGTAAAAACTAAACCTTTCTTCCAAAAATTTTATCCAAAACTATCCTAACATTCTCCGCGTTTAATTAACATAAACCGTTAGTGACAATAAGTTTGAAATTTAAAATAACAAACCACCTATTGCACCCTACCGCGTTGCAATATTGCTTCAAAAGTCTGTCCCGAACGATAGCTTATGGCTTTTTCAGAAACATCGGCATATAATTTAAAACGTTTCGACTTTAGTTTAACAGTGCTCCCGTCAACTGCTTCCACCCCAATGATTACAAAGCCAATCAAGGCTTTCTTTCTGCTGTTTGATGGTACGCAGTCCACAATCTTTCCTGTCACTGCTGCGCCTTTAAGAATAATAATCCTGTTGTCTGAAACTACATCTTCATTACAAGTGAGCCGAATAAATTTTCCATCACGTTCTTTTTCCTCGGAACTTATATCCTCACTTAAAGTCACAAGAATTGATTTTCCCGCAGGAACTTCTGCAGGAGTATTGGGAACCGTACGCTTTTCCTCTATTTTTTCACTGCGCTCATTACCTTCATTGCTCTCGCTGCGCTTATTGTTTTCACTTTGCTCAATTTTTTTGGATGTATTCGTTGGCTTGCTATCAGATTTATTAGATTGGTTGTTTTCAATTGTTTTAACGTTCTTCTTCTCCTTCACCAGAGTTTTTGCTTTGTCCTCTGGTTGTTTAGCAATACGCTTATACATTTCGCTTGGTGTTTCCTCAAAATTATTCGAATTTTGATCTACAACGTCTTGTTCTGTCTCATCTGCAGGATCTTCCCAAGTAACGGCAACAGGGGTTTTAGGTATATCATCCTTTTTGTTGCTATCTGATCCTCCACCCCAAATTAAGAGAATAGCGCACAATAAAACGGTGACGCCCAGAATTAGATATGGCTTATTAACTTTACCAACAGCGGGAATCTTAAACCCACCCACATTTGGAACTTTAAACCTTCCCGAGATCGATTTTGCCCGAGTTAAAATTTTGCTGACGGAGATGATTTCATTTCCTTTTTCTGGCTCTGTGAAAACCTGTGACGCTTTAAGAACTTTAGAAAGGGTAGCCTGATCTAGGAGCGTTCCATCTAGACATTTCTCAATTGCGATTTTCATTTCCCGAGCGGTCTGGTATCTCTTGTCTGGATTGCGCTGAAGGGCTTTAAAAATTATTTTCTCAAAAGAATCAGGAACCGTAGGATTCTCCCGAAGGATGGATTCTGGCTGTTTCTCCAGCTTGTCCTTCATCAATCTATAATCAGTGTCACTATGAAAAGGGGTGGCGCCGCAAAGCATTTCGTAAAGAATATTACCCACTGCATAAACGTCTGTTCGCTCATCACCTTCTTGACCTTGAATTTGTTCTGGCGCCATATATTCCAGCGTTCCTACTGACTTACCGTGACTGGTAATACGCTGTGCGTTGCGCATTCTAGCAATACCGAAGTCCATAACTTTTACTTCTCCATCTTCATTAATCATCACATTTGCAGGTTTAATATCGCGGTGAATGATTCCCTTACGGTGTGCGTGGAATAAACCATCAAGTATTTGTACTGCAATGCTGGCGGCGAGCTGGTGCGTAATTTTTTTATGGATGAAAAGCCAGCCTTCGAGCGTCTTTCCTTCCACGTATTCCATTATCATCCAATAGGTGTCTTCCAGAGGAATGAACGAGTAGAGATGGGTAACATTTGGGTGATTCAGTTTAGCGAGTGCAAGTGCTTCTGCCTGAAAACGTTCTCCCAAGCTTTCTTCTTCGGATCCTGAATTTCGGTGAAGTTGTTTTATAGCAACCAATCTGTCAATCAAGGTGTCTTTTGCGAGATATACCGTTCCCATTCCGCCTTCGCCAAGCTTTTGGATAATTTCATACTGGCTACCTTGTCTGCTCATTATATTATGTTTTGTTCTTTTGTTACCGAAGGAATGGATTGCATACCCGTTGAAATATCTATCAATAAAGCGGAGAAGTTGTCAGAAACATTGCGAGACGTAGCCGTCGTGCTGAGACATTCCAATACAAATTCTGGTTGTTTCATTAAAAGTAAATCTTTGATGTCTTCCACACTAAGTGCATCATAAACCCCATCGGAACAGAGAAATAAACGATCGCCTTTCTGTATTGCCCATCCATCAGCGGAAATCTGAGGTTCTATTGTTGGCGTGGTCCCCAATGCTTGTAATAATACATTTTTCATTGGATGTTGATCCCGCTCTTGCTCTGTAATCTCACCACTTTCAAACATTTGATTGACCAGAGTATGATCTCTGCTCAGTTGTTTTAAGTTACTGTTACGTAACAGATAAGCGCGACTATCACCAATGTGGCCGATATAACAAACATCCTGCTTAATAATCACTGCGGTTGCTGTGGTACCCATTCCCTTTTGCTCGGAATTTGAGTTTCCGGTTTCTATAATTTCTTGATGTGCTTTCATAAATGCTTTATGAAGCAGTGTTTCCGGAGCGTATTGTTTCCAGTTTTCGACGCAGTAGTCAAGCAATAAATCGCAAGCCATCTTGCTGGCCACTTCACCTGCATTGTGTCCTCCCATACCATCTGCAACTACGGCGATAAGATTTTTCTTATCATTTTCCAGAAAAGAAAAACCGATGGAGTCTTCGTTGTGATTGCGTACCGGACCTGTTTCTGAAACCGCATAGACTTCACAAAAATTTGCTATCCCGCTTTGACCAGTTTTAGCTGAATCAGTTACCTTATTATTTTTTTTTGAAAACAAAAACTTCATATTTAGTATTGTTAAATGCTTGGTTACTGTCTTCCACCTGCTCTGATTAAAGAGCTGGTGGAAAAAGTGACAGTAATCGTCTTAAAAACTGTTGATTGAAAAAGATGTCTATTTAATAACTTCCTGACGCCCCATTAACTCCATTACATATTTAATTGGAACAGCGAAACTAATCGCAGTACCTGGCTCCCATTTGCCGGCGCTATAAACACCCACTACGCGTCCCTTGTCATCAAACATAGGTCCACCGCTATTACCACCACCAGTAGAATTGATAGTAAGCTGATAATAGTCACCGAAAGAAGATTGGTAATCATCAATCTTGCTGTTCTTTTCGGAACCACGAACCATTCGCCCAACGTTTCCTGTGCTAACAGTAAGAACGGGAACAGAAGTGATATTTGGGTTGGAATTAAATACATCTTGAGAACGCTTAAGTACAAGTTGTGCTGGCGCTATTCCAGGATATCCCATAACTATTGTAGCATCACCAGGAGCAATTTCATCATAACTGTCATAAAGTTCCACCTTTGGTAAAGATTCAGGCAAATCAATTTTAATCATAGCTACGTCATGTGTAGAGGAGATACGGACAATCTTGGCTGGTGTTCTTTGCGAGTTATTGGCAAAGGTCACGTCTAGATAAGTATTTACACCGGTGTAGCGCTTATCATTGCCAGGAACCCATTCCCCAATCATTTCTTTTGAAACTTGTTTATCCCACGCAGGAGCCATTTGTCCGTCATTATTAGGTTCTGCAATCACACCTGGAAAAGCATACTCTTGAAAGTGAAAACTTGTAAGCCAATTGGAAGCCACATGCCTGTTTGTAGCAATAAAACCGCGATCATCCACAACAAAGCCACTACCGCTTCCACCGCTCGCAATGAGATCAAGTTCTATACCTTGATAATTACTGAAAGCCTTGAGATAGTCGCCCTTTGTTACCAAATATGGTACGATTGCTCCCTGCTCATTTTGAATATAACCACCTTGGTATCCAACAATTTTTTTATTCTGAACAACAGGATAATAAACTTGATACATTTCCTCGCTAGAAGCTGTACTTGTAAGCTTCCAGGCCATCTCTACATATACCACTTTCTCTTTGTTCGCCTTCGCTATTTCGGAAGGAGTAAAGGTAGTTTTAGGATCCGTTACGTGAACGATTTCCTTTACATTCTTATTCTTATAAAACAGGTAGCCTCCTGTTGCAGCCAGCAGCATAACAGCGATTATAGTTATCATTAAACCAGTCTTACTTTTCTTTTCTGATTCGAGAATCATGTGTTGCATGGTATTCTTGCCGATACCTTCTTTAACAGGTGGCAACTTCTCTGAAGTGGCCTTAGGCAAATCCGCAGCAGTATGCATCTTCGTTTCTTTTGCAATAATTGGATCGATAACGCGAGTCTTTTTAATATGCGACTGTGGGCGTGGATCAAGATCAAATTCAAAGGAAGGGCCCTCCTTGCCAAGTTTTACGATGTCACCAGCAAAAAGTTCAGTTTTACCGGCAATCGGTACATCATTTACGAATGTTCCGTTTTTGCTATGACTGTCCGAGATGAAGAAGAGCTCATGATTTGTGCTATCTTGATGAATACGGCAATGATCGCGACTGATGGTATCTTCCTTAACAGGGTCGAAGCTTACATTGTTATCTAATCCGCGGCCTATTCGAATTTCAGGAGTACTAGCAGCTAAAAATTTTTCAACCTGTCCTTTTTTGGAGCCTCCGATGTGACGAATTAATAGGGAAATATTTTGCTCATTCATTGTGTTATGGTTTAAATGGTTAGAATAAATTTGTAAGAAAGATGGTAATGATGTTTAAGTATTCCCACTTTACAATCATATATCGGAGAATTTGAAAAATGTCATCATTTTAATAGAATTTATTAATGAATATGTGATTTGGACTGTTGCTTGGTGTTGTACTAATTTTAGTTATATTGCTTTTTTTAAATAGAAAATCTATCATCAAACAGTCCTAAAAACTATGAAAACAACTTCCCTAATTTTTAGAATATTCTTTATTTCAGTAATAGTATTGTTCAGTTCTTGTTCCGAAGACGATTCCAAAAATGATGAAATTGCAATCTGCCAAGAAACCGTAGTAACAATGATTGTAAATGGCGAAACTCAAACCTTTTATGCTTATGGTCGTGGAATTGGTATTAGGTCTGACGGTTATGAATTGATAATAAACGTAGGCAGAAACGTACAGAATCCATTAGGAGAACAGGACATTGCTATTTATCTTCCCTACAAAGCCACGGGCAAAAACATCATTGAACAATTTATATATTCTCAGTACAAGGACAACATAATCTTTAGGGGTGACTTTCTGGATGGGGAATTGCAAAGCAACGTACTTGTAAATACAAAAAGTTGCTTCCGGATGACTTTTTCTGGAAAACTGAGTGACGGCAATCAAGAAATTGTTATTACGGAAGGCAAGATTAGTTATATGTATGACGAGTCTTTTAGTGAATGATAGTAAAATCAATTTTTAAATGGCCTCGCCGCTTAGCTGCAGCCAAACTTTACCACCAACGCCCCGAACCCAACCTTGCTTTTGCAGGAACGCATTGCTGTGCTGGAGGAGAATAAGATGTTGAAAACTAAGGTAGAAACCTTGATGGCGGTGATGGGGAAGTAGTTGGGTTTTTATTTATATTTGGAGGTAAACTATAAAACATATAATGGGAATAAATGCTATATAGTGTTTATCCGCATGTTATGCCTCACCCTGAAAAACCACACAACCGATAATAAACGAATATGATAGACTACGAACAAAAAGTCCAAACAATTATAAATTCGGTAATTAATTTTTCTCTTGAATTTGATTTGAAACAGTCAAAAATGAAATGGAATTGAAGGAAGTCTCTAAATAAGAGCTTGAAAAATTGGGAGAAGAAAAAGTAAAGGAAAAATTTAATTCAAATATTTTTAAAATCAAACTAGCTGATGGAAAATTCATTGACGGTAGTTCGATTGCAAAGCATAGTGCTGATAATAATATTAAAGAACCAATAATATTTATTAATCCTAACTTTAAATATGTTCAATGGATGGTAAAAAAAGACTTCACAACTCTACAAACCAAAAGGCATATAAAAAATCAACTCTCAAATAATACTGATTTAAACCTTACTGAATTACAAAAAGCATTGGTAATCGAAGACACTAAAAACAAAAAAGCTGAAGGTTATATTGGTAAATTAGCAATAAAAACTAGTAATATAATAAGTGAAGGGAAATTTCATATTCAAGCTTCTTGCTCCCCTGAAAGTGCAATTAAAATGGTAAATAAGGTCATAGAAGAATTAATGAAAGAAAAGGAAATCTATGTAAAAAGTAAAATCAAACGGGACTATAAAAATATAATTTTTTACTTAATCTTTATATTTTTTGTAACTTCTATTTGGTTCATAAATAAGCAATTTCAAACATTCCCTATTTGGCTATCTAACATAATTGGTTTGATTTTATTCTTAATTCCATTAGTTGTTATGCGTTTAATTAACCACTCTATTTTTAACACATTGTTTTTCAAAAAAAAGGCGGAAAAAAAATACGAGAAGGAATTTAGTAACAACGTAATATGACAAACAAAAAAGGGCGAAGGCATAACACCGAATATGGTCTATAAATTAATAGCTTAAAATCAATTTTAACCTGTAGCCGTATTTTAGTACGAGACATTTCTTTTTATTCAGTACAGGTTTGATTGGTTTAGTAATTAATAGCAGAAAGAAGCTTCCACAACACAAAAATTTCTCCCGATCCCTTATTCGCGACTAATTTCTCACTCCTTAGAGTCTCACTTTTCACCATTATTTCATTTTCACTACATTTGTCGCGCATTGAAAAAAAATATTACAACCTTTAACAATAAAAACTTATGAAAAAAACAAAATTCATCCTTGCGCTTATCTTGCTTAACGCAATTTTTATCTCCTGTTCGTCTGATGACGATTCTAACCCAGACCCGGACCCGCCTTCCGGCAAACTGGTCAAATCCGAAATAATATCCAATGATTTAAAAGTAGAGTATACTTATAATGCAGATAACCTCTTGGCAACTTTCAACGGGACTCGCCCAAATCTTACTTTCACATCAGACTTCATTTACGATTCAGAAAAGAGATTAACTAAATGGAGTTTTGAAGAGACTGGAACCTCCCCATATAGCGGTGTAAGTACATTTACTTACAATGCCGATGGCCGTTTATCCAGCTACAGTAATGATGTTAACGATATAGCTATAACTTACGATGGCAACACCGTTAACGCAAGCGGCATTTTTGGCGGCAATACTCCTTCAGAGTTACAAATGGAACTTAACGGCGCGGGACAAGTAACCAAGTTTATTGAAAGTTACCAGTACACCATCTTTGGTTATGATGCAAATGGCAATATGGTTTCTGCGAAATCCTTTGACAATAATGCTAACCCACTCGCAGAATTCACCATAACCTATGACTCTAAAATAAATCCCTTTTATGGGCAGTTTGAATCTGTATATATAGAACGTTTCCTTGAATTTTTTGAGGATTTTGATGGCATTTATGTGAGCGGTTTTGAAGGGTACAGTTTTCCTTACTTTAAAAACAATATTACATCCATCAATGAAGTTGGGGGAGATTCCTTAAACTACATATACACATACGATGATGGTGGTTATCCTACCGTCGTAAATGAAGATGATATGGGAGATACCACTACTTATATCATTTCATATTACTAAAAAGTTTTAGTCGCGCCAATGGACGCGGTATTTAATTTTATAATATAAAACATAAGCCGCATTAGCGGCTTTGTTTTTAATATATGGACTGGAAGTAGCTGCCGTGAAAGGGTTGTTTTAGAATCCCCCAGTTAGCGCGAGCGTCCCGCTCGTGCAATCACAAATCTCCACCACAATCCAAAAACTTCTCACGACTCACTTCTCACTATTGACTATTCACTAATCACTTCTATTTTCACTACTTTTGTAAAGCAACGAAAAAGAAAATATGAATTTTAAAATAGCCTCAGAGTTTCAACCCACAGGCGACCAGCCAAAGGCAATAAAAGCTTTAGTGGAAGGACTAAATTCCGATGAAAAATACCAAACCCTCTTAGGCGTAACCGGCTCCGGAAAAACCTTTACCGTGGCGAATGTCATTGAACAAGTTCAAAAGCCAACCCTAGTCTTGGCGCACAACAAAACCCTCGCCGCACAGCTTTACACAGAATTCAAAAACCTTTTCCCCGAAAACGCCGTGGAATATTTTGTTTCCTATTATGATTATTACCAACCCGAAGCCTTCATTCCCAGCAGCGGAACTTATATAGAAAAAGACCTCTCCATAAACGAAGAGATTGAAAAAATGCGACTGAGCACAACTTCCTCATTGCTTTCGGGCAGGAGGGATGTTATGGTGGTTTCTTCAGTTTCTTGCCTATACGGTATCGGAAACCCTGCGGAATTTCAGAAAAACGTAATCAGTTTAGAAAAAGGACAAATCATTTCCCGAACAAAATTGCTACACCGTTTGGTGCAAAGTCTCTATTCACGAACCGAAGCAGAATTTAATCACGGTCGTTTCCGAATAAAAGGAGATACAGTAGATGTTTTTCCAGGTTATGCAGACGACGCATTCAGAATTCATTTCTTCGGAGATGAGGTTGAAGAAATCGAAGTCTTCGATCCGCTTAACAACAACATAAAAGCAAAATACGAACGACTGACTATATATCCAGCAAATATGTTTGTTACCTCGCCAGATGTTTTGCAAGGTGCCATCAGAGGCATTCAAGATGATTTGGTTTTGCAGATTGAATATTTCAAAGAAATAGGAAAACATTTAGAAGCAAAACGCTTGGAAGAACGCACCAATTTTGACCTAGAAATGATTCGCGAACTCGGTTATTGCAGCGGGATTGAAAACTATTCACGTTACTTAGACCAACGTTTACCAGGAACGCGCCCGTTCTGTTTGTTGGACTTTTTTCCGAAGGATTACTTAATGATCGTAGATGAAAGCCACGTTTCCATCCCGCAAGTAGGCGCAATGTACGGCGGTGACCGCTCCCGAAAGGAGAATTTGGTAGAATACGGTTTCCGTTTACCAGCCGCAATGGACAATCGCCCATTAAAGTTTGAAGAATTTGAAGCCATGCAAAACCAAGTAATCTACGTAAGCGCGACGCCCGCAGATTACGAAATGGAAAAGAGCGGCGGCGTTTTTGTAGAACAAATTATTCGCCCAACAGGTTTGCTAGATCCGCCAATTGAAGTGCGCCCAAGTTTAAACCAAATAGACGATTTGTTGGAAGAAATTCAACTTCGCATAGAAAAAGACGAACGTATTTTGGTAACTACTTTAACCAAAAGAATGGCGGAGGAACTCACCAAATATTTAATCCGCGTACAAGTCCGCACTCGTTATATTCACAGTGATGTGGACACTTTGGAACGTGTAGAAATCATGCAGGATTTACGTCTAGGTTTGTTTGATGTTTTAGTAGGAGTAAACCTTTTAAGAGAAGGTTTGGATTTACCTGAAGTTTCATTGGTTGCAATTCTAGATGCCGACAAAGAAGGTTTTTTAAGAAGCGAACGTTCGCTAACCCAAACCGTAGGTCGCGCGGCTCGAAACCTAAACGGAAAAGCAATTATGTATGCTGATAAAATAACCAACAGTATGCAGAAAACGATTGACAGTACAAATTACAAAAGAGAGAAGCAGGCAGCCTATAACGCAGAACACGGCATAACGCCAACAGCAATCAAAAAGTCTTTTGAAAACGCCCTAACAAAATCGAAACAAGAAGCCTATACTTTTGAAAATGCTGAAAGCCTAGCTGCAGAATCTGAAGTGGAATATTTAACAAAACCCCAAATAGAAAAGAAAGTCCGCGATACCCGTAAAGCAATGGAAAAAGCCGCCAAAGAGTTAGATTTTATGATGGCCGCCAAACTTCGCGATAAAATAAAAACCTATCAAAAGCAATTAGGTGAAGTGTAGGCACGCGATTTATCGCGTGCATTCTTAAATTTATTCATCGCGCGCATTCTTAATTAATTTGTCAGGTGCATCATTAACTTTATGAAACAAATCAACCAAAATTCCGAATCCCAAATTAACGAATCTCTAATCCCGAATTACCTCATAACTCCACACTCATAACTTTATAATGCTTTTAACGTTCCTCATAAAACCTATTTTGTATTTTACTCTTTCTATGAATCCTATGCAAGAAATCAACTTAGACAACAAAATCATCCCTGAAAGTATTAAAAAAGAAGCTTTAGAGGCGCTTTCCTTTTATCCCGAATTATACGATACCGCAGTTGAGTTTAAGTTTAAAGACAATATTAAAAAATCCACAATGCAAGCGCAGCCGCGATTCGCAAGTTTTTTTAAATCGAAAAATAACAGAGAATACATTATTTTAATTAGTCGAAAAATTCAAATTGAAGGAGAAGAGTTTACGATGGACGATATTCCTTCCGACGTAAAAGTCGGTTGGATAGGTCACGAACTGGGTCACGTTTTGGATTACAGTCACCGAACAAACATGGGAATGCTAATTTTTGGAATGAAATATATCTTTTCCTCCGCACACATCAAAGAAGTGGAACGTGCTGCGGACACTTTCGCAATCTCTCACGGAATGGGCGATTATATCTTGAAAACGAAAAATTTCATTCTCGATAACGCCAATCTTTCTGAAAAATACAAAGAGCGAATCCGTCGTCTATATATTTCACCAGAAGAAGTTATGGAACTTATTAATGAAAATAAAGTCCACGAAGAACCAGAAATTACAGGAGAGAAGGAATAATTATTTTGAAGTTTCAGCTTTCACAAACGCTTCCCAATCTGCAAACTTTTCTTCACCCATAACCTTTTCCATCTTTACCTGTCCGCCTTTCTTTTTGTTTTTGGCATTCCATTCTTGGAATACTTCAGTACTCACGGTAGTTACTTTTACGCCTTTCAAAGCTTTAGAACGTGCAACTTCGTAGTTTTTATTGGCCTCTTTTAAAGCTTCATCCAAAGCCTGCGCGATTTCTTCAGAATTAATATCGGTTTCAGTTCCCAAATACCAGTGATGATGAAATTCATCGTTAATTTTCACTGCGGCTAAAGTAAATTCTGGGATTTTTATATCAAATTTATCCTCCATTTCGCGTAAAGCGACTTCCATTTTATTTACCGAAAGTTGTGAACCTACTACGTTTAGGAAGAATTTAGTACGTCCCGTAATTTTAATCTCTGCTTTTTCAACATCTGTAAAAGCGATTGTATCTCCAATTAAATAACGCCAAGCACCTGAAACGGTACTAATAATCAAAACATAATCTGTGTCTGTCTCAACTTCTGCCAGGGTTAGGGCAGGAGCATCTTGGGATAGTGAACCGTCCTCGTTAATATATTCAGGTTTGAAGGGAACAAATTCAAAATAAATTCCATTGTCCGTAACCAGTTTCATTGAAGTAGTATCGGGTCTATTTTGAAAAGCCAAAAAGCCTTCGGAAGCCAGATACGTATCAATAACAATTATAGGATGCGCCAACAATTGATTAAAACTCTTTTCATAGGGTTGAAAAGCTACGCCGCCAGTAGTATAAACTTTCAAGTTGGGCCAAACCTCGTGAATATTCTTTGCGCCGTGATATTCCATTACTTTTTTCATCATCAATTCCATCCAGGAAGGAATCCCGCTTAATGCGCCAATATCCCAGTCTTTCGCTCGCTTGCAGATGGTTTCTACTTTTTCGTCCCAATCTTCCATTAAGGCAATTTCTTCACCTGGTTTGTAGAATCCACGAAACCAAAAGGGAATATTGCTTGCACTAATTCCGCTTATCTCGCCTTCCAGAAATTGATTTTGTGCCTCCAAATTTGTGCTACTACCAAGCATCATTATCTCCTTATCATAAAATTCTGAAGCGATATCAAAATTTGTCAATGCACCAACTTGTTTAATTCCTGAAGTGCGAATGGCTTCTATCATGTCATCAGTTACAGGAATTTTTTTAGAGGTTTTTCCAGTTGTTCCGCTACTTCGTGCAAAATATTTTGGGCATCCGGGCCAAGTAATATCTTCTAAACCTTCTTGAGTTTTGCTCCACCATTCCGTTTCCATTTCGTGATAATCGAAATAGGGAACTTTTTCAGCAAATATTTTCTGAATATCTTCTGCTTCAAGAATTTTAGCAAAACCGTAATATTTACCGAAAGCCGTGTCTTTTGCCGTTTCAAGAAGTTTTTTAAGTACTTCAGTTTGTGATTCAGTAGGAGAATTTTCTGAAACTATTGCTCCTCGAAGGTCGATCGCTGCTTTTATAATTGAACCGAGTATTGCCATTTTTTAAATTTTTTGATGAATCTACAATTTTTCAGAAAGTTTAATAGACGAATTAAATCAATTTTAACCTTTTCCTTTTGCCCTTCAATAATGGTATCTTTGTAAAAAAAAAAATGAACCATCCAGATTCCGTTAGAATAAACAAAGCCATTAGCGATAGTGGATTTTGCTCTCGTCGCGAAGCCGATACGTTAATTGAAAAAGGTCGCGTAACTATAAATGGAGAAAAAAGCACCCTTGGCGATAGAGTTATGCCCGGTGATACCGTTTGTGTGGATGGAAAACCAATTGCCGAAAACACGAAGGAAGTGTTCATAATGCTGAACAAACCAGTTGGAATAACTTGCACTACAGATACCCGTTTTGATGATAATGTAGTGGATTTTGTAAATCATCCCGAACGAATTTTTCCCGTTGGAAGATTGGACAAACCTAGTGAAGGATTACTTTTGTTGACGAATGAAGGCGATATTGTAAACAAAATTCTTCGCGCTGGCAACGCACACGAAAAAGAATACATTGTAAAAGTTGATAGACACGTTACTGACGAATTTATAAAAAGAATGGGCTCGGGAATTCCAATTTTGGACACGGTAACTAAACGTTGCAAAGTAGAACGCATTAGCCGTTTTGAATTTAAAATATTTTTGGTTCAAGGCTTAAATAGACAGATTCGTAGAATGTGCGAATATTTGGGGTATGAAGTTGTTGCGCTACAGCGAATCCGAATTATGAATTTAGTATTGGGAGATTTACCAGTAGGAGAGTGGCGAGACCTTACTTCGGAAGAGTTGAAAACACTAAGAGATTCAGTAAAGGATAGCGATGGAATGCCAAAAGTTTACGGAAAAGAAAGTCGACAAATAAAAGAAGAGCCTAAAAAACCGGAAGTTATTAGACGAGAAGAACGAAATTTAAAAAGAGAGCAGAAAAGCACAGGGGGAAGACGAAGAAGAGGTACGAATTAATCCCATGAAAAAACCGCGCACCGATTGAGTAGCACGCGGTCATTTTCAACTAACTAACCAAATTAAATTTCAATTATGAAATCTCAACCATTTTCTTCAATACTTTCTTTTCTTCCATCTTTGGAAGCGTGACTCTCAGGATTCCATTTTCGTAATTGGCCTGAATATCTTCAGTTTTTATGTTTTCTGGAAGTTTAAAAGAGCGTTCAAAACTCTTAAAATTGAATTCCCTTCTTCTAAATTTAGAATCAGTTTCTTCTTTCTTCTCTTCTACCTTCTTAGAGGCCACTTTTAGTGTATCTTCCTCAAATTCAATGGTAAAATCTTCTTTCTTTAATCCAGGCACTGCCAATTCGACTACAAAATTCGGCAAATTTTCGATGATATTTATCGCTGGATTGCTAAATGTTTCATAATTATTTAAGCCATCAAGACGATTCTCTAAAAATAAATTGTCCAAAAGTCCTGGCAACCACATATTGTTTTTATTAACTGTTTTCATAGGTCTATATTGTTTAAATTTTTACTAATTTCATTAATCAATAGTCAACAACAATTCCATTGTTAAAAACAAGACATTCTGACCGAATTCAATGATTTTTATATGTCATTATGTCTTATAAAAAATTCAGATGAAACATTTCTTTATACGAATTGCTACTTTTTTTAGAACTGTAAAAAGTAAAATTGCTTTTTATCCATCACTTATAGCGACAGCAGGATTCTTCCTAGCTTTAGGAATGATTATTTTAGAGAAACAAGGTATTTCTAGAAAAATAATCGATGTTTTCCCTATGCTAATGGTGGAAGATGGTGATACTGCGCTTAATGTGCTGAGTACGTGTATTGGTGGCCTAATTTCTATGATGGTTTTCAGTTTTTCAATGGTGATGCTATTGTTGAGTCAGGCATCGAGTAATTTTTCGCCGCGCTTGCTTCCAGGACTTATTTCTAACAAAAGACATCAAATTATATTAGGTGTTTTTTTAGCGACAATCGTTTATAATATATTTACCCTTTTTTCTGTAAATACTAGCGAAGAGAAATATACTCTTCCTGGTTTTTCTATACTTCTAGGTGTTTTCTTTACTATTGTTTGTCTTTCAGCTTTTATATTTTTCATTCATAATATTTCGCAAAGCATTCAGATAAATAATATAATGGACGGAATTTATGCTGAGGCGATAGATCGACTAAATGAAGTTATTGAAGCCGAAGAGAAAGCTTCTAAAATGCTTGTTGCGCATTTTCCAGATACTACGGAATGGCACAGTTATACTTCTAATAGAAGTGGTTATTTTCAGAATATTTCAATTAAAAACATAACCGATATTTGTAAAGAGAATGATGTTCGTGTTTATATAACGGTGCCAAAAGGCTTGTTTGTTTTGAAGAACAATTCAGTTTTAAAAACGAGTAAACTGCTGGATAAAAAGATTGTAGATGATATATTTTCAAATATAAATTTCGCGCGAGGAGAATACATTCGCGACAATTATACCTTAGCGTTTAAACAAATTACCGAGATTGCTGTAAAAGCAATGTCGCCTGGAATAAATGATCCAGGAACCGCTGTTAACGCTATTGATTATTTAACCGAACTCTTTGCGCTTCGAATGAAAAAGAATGATACAGGCGTACTAATAACTGAGAATGAAGCTCATATAAAAATTGCCATTATCCAATTTAAAGAATTGCTTTATAACGTTATGGCTTCTTTGCGCACCTATTGCAAACACGATCCGATAGTAGTGCAAAAATTGATTTGGATGTTGAAGTATTTACAAAATCAACCAGTAGAAGACAAATCATATACAACGGAAATTACAGAAGAATTGGATGTTTTAATAAGCGATATGGATTTTGATTCTAAAAAAGACGACCGTATTTTAAGAGCCTTAGCGGGATTGAAAAAAGAGTCATAAAAAAAGCCTTTCAGACAAATCCAAAAGGCTTTTTCAATAGTTTATGTTGATGATAGTTAGGCCAATACAGCTTTCACTTTATCTGCAGCTTCTTGAAATTCAATCGCACTTTGAACATCCAATCCGCTGTCATCAATCATTTTCTTTGCAACATCTGCATTTGTTCCTTGTAAACGCACAATGATAGGCACATTGATAGTTCCCATATTTTTATAAGCGTCAATAATTCCTTGTGCCACACGGTCGCAACGTACGATTCCACCAAAAATATTTACCAAAATTGCTTTTACGTTCGGGTCTTTCAAAATTAATTTGAAAGCAGCTTCAACTCGCTCAGCATTTGCAGTTCCACCTACGTCAAGAAAGTTTGCAGGCTCACCACCAGCTTGCTTAATAAGATCCATTGTTGCCATTGCAAGTCCGGCGCCATTAACCATACAACCAACGTTTCCGTCAAGATCCACATAGTTTAGTCCTTTTTCTTGTGCTTCAACTTCTACAGGATTTTCCTCGCGTTTGTCGCGCATTTCCATATAATCTTTATGACGGAAAAGTGCATTGTCGTCAATACTCACTTTAGCATCAACCGCAATAATTCTATCGTCACTTGTTTTTAAAACAGGATTTATTTCGAAAAGAGAAGAATCAGATTCATTATATGCTTTGTAAAGTGCAGTAACAAATTTTGTCATTTCCTTAAAGGCTTTGCCGCTCAATCCAAGGTTGAAAGCGACTCTTCTAGCTTGAAAGCCCAAAAGGCCAACAGCTGGATCAACTTCTTCAGTAAAAATTAAATGCGGAGTTTCTTCAGCAACGGTTTCAATATCCATTCCACCTTCGGTAGAATACATAATCATGTTTCTTCCTGTAGAGCGGTTTAAAAGAACACTCATATAATATTCTTCTGGCTCGCTATCACCAGGGTAATAAACATCTTCAGTAACCAAAACTTGATGAACTCGTTTCCCTTCAGCAGAAGTTTGTGGAGTTACAAGATCCATCCCAATGATGTTTCCTGCAATCGTTTCAACTTCTTGTAAGTTCTTCGCAAGTTTTACACCACCACCTTTACCACGACCACCTGCGTGAACTTGAGCCTTAATTACGTGCCAGCCCGTTCCGGTTGTTTCTGTAAGTTTTTTTGCGGCTTCTACTGCCTCTTTTGGAGTAGTTGCCACGATGCCGCGTTGTATTTCAACGCCAAAACTGTTTAAGATTTCTTTTCCTTGGTATTCGTGTAAATTCATAGTAGCGGTTTTGTTCTTGTTTATGGATTGCAAAAATAACAAATGTAACAGGAATGCACTAATGTTTTTTGAAGGTTTATAGAAGCACATTTTCAAAAGTTGATAAATTGAAATTTTAATTGATTATTAATGAAGTATTTCTGAAGACATCCTTATTTTTACGCCTTAATTTTTAAAAACTCACTTTTCACCGATGAAAAATCAAGACCTTTTGGTAATTGCCCAAGAATTTGGGAGCCCAGTTTATGTTTATGACGCTGCTAAAATTGAAAAGCAGTATAAACGTTTGACCAGCGCTTTTGATAAGGTAGAGAAGTTGAGAATATATTATGCCGTAAAAGCGCTTTCAAATATTTCAGTTTTGAAATTACTCATTAATATGGGTAGTGGTTTAGATACGGTTTCAATCCAAGAAGTGATGCTCGGCTTGGAAGCAGGCGCAAAACCTGAAATTATTATTTATACGCCTAACGGAATTTCTCTGGAAGAAATAGAAAAAGCTGTAAAACTCGGCGTGCAGATAAATATTGACAATCTTTCTATATTGGAGCAGTTTGGAACAAAGCATCCTAAAACTCCAGTTTGCATTCGCATAAACCCACACGTAATGGCAGGCGGAAATGCTAACATTTCCGTGGGGCATATTGATAGTAAGTTTGGAATTTCAATCCACCAAATGCCTTTGCTTAAGCGTATTGTTGAAAATACAGGGATGAATATCAACGGAATTCATATGCATACAGGAAGTGATATTCTTGATATTGATGTTTTTCTTTACGCTTCAGAAATACTTTTCAATGCAGCAGAAAATTTTGATAATCTTGAATTTATTGACTTCGGAAGTGGTTTTAAAGTTCCTTATAAAGAAGGCGATATTGAAACAAACGTTGAAGAGCTTGGTAAAAAACTGAGCAAACGTTTTAATGAATTCAGTAAAAAATACGGTAAAAAACTAACATTGGCTTTTGAGCCAGGAAAATTTTTGGTGAGTGAAGCCGGACAGTTTTTAGTAAATGTAAATGTTATAAAACAAACCACTTCCACAGTTTTCGCTCAAGTTGATAGCGGTTTCAATCATTTAATCCGTCCGATGCTTTACGGTTCGCAACACGAAATTTCAAACATTTCTCGCCCTAAAGGAAGAGATCGTTTTTACACAGTAACTGGTTATATCTGCGAGACGGACACATTTGCAAACAATCGTAGAATTCCGGAAATTCACGAAGGCGATATTCTTTCTTTTCACAATGCAGGCGCGTATTGCTTCACTATGGCGAGCAATTATAACTCTCGTTACCGCCCAGCGGAAGTGCTTTGGTATAAAGACAAAGCACATTTAATTAGAAAAAGAGAAACTTTTGATGATATTATGAGAAATCAGGTCATAGTCGAATTGTAAATTTTTGAAATTTTCAACTAGCCGTATTTCTTTCTGAAGAAAAGTGATAGATTTGTTTAGATTCGTATAAAGAATTTTAAACAGAAATATAAGCTTGAAAAATAATTCGTCTAATTTTCCTGAAAGTCATTTTGATACAATTATTATAGGCAGTGGCGTTGGCGGACTTACGGCAGCTATTATTTTGTCGCGTGCTGGCCAGAAAGTCTTAGTTTTAGAACAACACGACGTTCCCGGGGGTTGGTGCCACAGTTTTTATCTAAATGGACATCGTTTTACGCCAGGCGTTCATTATGTTGGGCTATTGGAAAAAGGGCAATCCACAGCAAAACTATATGAATCATTGGGGATTGCGGACGATCTTACTTTTTTCAGAATGAATCCTTCAGCATACGAGCACGCTTACATTGGTGAGGAACGTTTTAACTTTCCAGGAAATTTTGATGATTTGGTTTCGGCTTTGGTTGAAAAATTTCCAAAGGAAGAAAATAATATAAAAAAGTACTTAAACCTTGTCAGAACTGTAAGCTCCGAGCTACAAAAGCTTCCAAATGTTGAAGGATTTTGGCAACATCTCACTATTCCTTTTCGCACTAAGCATATGGGTAAGTATGCGCTATTTAGCTTAAAAAGAGTTATTGATTGGCATATTAAAGATCCATTGCTCAAAAAAATTCTCAATATTCAGTTTGGCGATCACGGGCTTGCTCCTGCAAAAGCGAGTTTCCCGTTGCATTGTGCAGTTATGGATCATTATTTTCACGGCGGTTTTTATCCTTGCGGCGGCGGCGGCGCGATTGTAAAGGCGATGACAACAGCAATCAAAAAGCATAATGGAATTGTAAAAACGCAGCAATCTGTTAAAAAAATCCTTTTAGAAGGAGGAAAGAAAAAAACCGTTATTGGCGTGGAATTGGAAAGCGGGGAGAAGTTGTTTGCAAAACAAGTCATTTCCAATGCAGATCCAAATATCACCTATCAAAAACTTATAGGTGAAGAAAACTTGAGTAAAAGCCTTCAGAAAAAATTAAATAGAACGAAGTATTCTTGCTCCTCTTTAATGCTTTTCCTTACTGTGGCTATGGATGTGAAAGCTGCCGGACTCGATTCTGGAAATATTTGGTTAATGCCAAACGAAGATATGGATAGGGTTTACGAGCGAATGATGATGCCAGATATAACAAATGATGAGGCAATTGAAGGAATGTTTGTTAGTTGCACAACCTTAAAAGATCCTTCTAGTTTTGACGGAAAACACCATAGTATTGAAGCGATCACATATCTAGATTATAAACTTTTTGAAAAATTTAAAGACGAAAAAGAACCTCGTTCCGAAGAATATCTTCAGTTTAAAGAATTGCTTACAGAGAAAATGATAAAAACTTTGGAGAAAGTATTACCTAATATTCGAGAACATATTGTTCATAAAGAATTGGGCACGCCTATCACGAACCAATATTACATAAATTCAACGGACGGAAGTGTTTATGGAACCGAAAAAAAACTAATGCAAATTGGGCCATTCGCATATAAAGCCAAAAGCGAAATAAAAAATCTCTATTTGTGCGGTGCCAGTATCGTAAGCCACGGAGTTGCAGGAGCTGGTTATTCGGGGCTACAGACTGCTGGAGAAATTTTGAATTTGAAGCAAAAGGACTTATTAAAAACGGAGACTGACCAATCAATAACAATCTTAGAAGCAGAGGATAATACGGATTATCCAGAATGGTTGAATAATAAGGTTGAAAGTAAAAAAAGAAAAGTTGAAAGTAACTAATTAATTGGCTTAACTGAATTTGATTACTCAAGATTTAATGACTAGAAGAAACGTTGCGATTTTAGTTTTTTAAAATAATTCTTGTTAAAATCATAATTTGTCAATAATAATACTATCTTTGCGGCTTATATTAATTATTTTATTTAAATACAATGAACAAAGGAACAGTAAAATTCTTCAACGACACTAAAGGATTTGGTTTTATCACTGAAGAAGGAACAAACAAAGAACATTTTGTACACGTTACAGGCCTAATCGACGAAGTTCGCGAAGGTGACGAAGTAGAATTTGATCTACAAGAAGGAAAAAAAGGATTGAATGCGGTAAACGTAAAAGTGCTTTAATACACACAATTTTTTTAAGACACAGCCTCCCAATTGGGAGGCTTTTTTTATGCTTTATTTATTCATAATGTTAAATAATTTATGAATTAACCTAAAATATTTGATTAATATGTAAGATTTTACTTTAAATTTATCACTTAAACCAATTCTATATTTAAAATGAAAAAATCTACATTAGTATTAATGATGTTGTGCTTGGCATCTCTTCCAATTTTGGCACAACAAAAAAACGCCGAAAAAGAGAAGGAAGCGGCGCAAAAGGCTATGGAGCAATGCACAATAACCTTAGCTACATTAATTCAGAATAAAAGTTCTGATTATGTGATTTCACAGGAAAGCACAAGTAAAAACAGCGGTGTTCGCCATATCTATTTACGGCAGGCCATCAATGGTTTGGAGGTTTTTGGAACTGAATCCAGCGTGCATTTCGATGTAACGGGAAGCGTTTTGATGGAGCACAACAAGTTTTTAAACGATGTGCAAGCTACGGTTAAAAATAGCTCGCAAGTCATTGATGCTCGTGCAGCCATTGTATCGGTTGCTAACCAAATGGGTTACAAGATTTCGAATCTTAACGAAGTAAAAAATATTGGCGGTATTAATAAAGCTGCCGTTTATAATAAGGCTGGAATCTCTCTGGTAAATATTCCTATTAAACTGATGTACTATTATAGAGAAGGATTAGGCACTCAACTGATTTGGGAACTTTCAATTGCCGAAACTACTTCATCTGATTGGTGGAATTTTAGAGTAGATGCTTCTAATGGAAAAATAATAGATAAAAACAATTGGACGGTTTCCTGTAATATTATGGATGGCCATAATGAACATTTCCACAGTGCAGAAGCGGTAAATATTTCACCAGCTGTTGGGCCACTTAACAAAAATGAAATTGTAAATAATAAGAGGGAAACTACGCAAACCTCTGTTTTCGAACTCTCCCCTGCGATGGTTGGAGGTTACAGAGTTTACGCAATGCCGGTAGAATCTCCTAACCATGGAGCACGTACTTTGCAAAATAATCCAGACAATCCAACAGCCTCTCCTTTTGGCTGGCACGATACTAATGGAGTCGCTGGTCCTGAATTTACAGTAACAACAGGTAATAACGTGGATGCTCATAAAGGTTCGGCACGTCCTGATGGAACGGCTTCTTTAATTTTCGATTTTCCTATTGATTTAAACCAGAACCCAGCTTCAAATACAGCTCCATATATTACTAATTTATTTTATTGGAACAATATTATTCACGACGTTCTTTACCAATATGGTTTTGATGAAGCCGGTGGTAACTTTCAAGAAAATAACTATGGAAATGGAGGCTTAGGTTCTGATAGCGTAAATGCCAATGCCCAGGCTTCTGGAGATTGTAATGCAAATTTTGGTACGCCTTCTGATGGTCAAAATCCTACAATGAATATGTTTTTATGCAGCAATTCAAATCCACCGCATGATGGTGATCTTGATGCTGGAGTTATAACTCATGAATATTGTCACGGCGTTTCTAACAGACTTACTGGAGGAGCGTTAAACACTAACTGTTTAAATAACACCGAGCAGATGGGAGAGGGTTGGAGTGATTTTTACGGATTATTGTTAACTATTGAACCAGGAGATACTGGTACGGATGCCCGTGGTGTAGGAACCTATTTGTTAGGCCAGCCTATAACAGGAAATGGTGTGAGAACAAAACGATATAGTACAGATTTCGCTGTGAACGACCATACTTACGATGATATCAAATCCGCAGTAGTTCCTCACGGAATCGGAGAAATTTGGGCTACAATGTTATGGGATGTAACTTGGGAAATTATAGCCACCGATGGTTTTAATCCAGATGTTTATAATGGTACAGGTGGAAACAATGTTGCATTAGCAATCGTTACCGAAGGCTTGAAATTACAACCTTGTAGTCCTGGTTTTGTAGATGGTCGAGATGCTATTTTAGCAGCAGATCAAGCATTGTATGGTGGTGCTCACGTTTGCGCCATTTGGGAAGCATTCGCAAGAAGAGGTTTAGGATTCAGTGCAAGTCAGGGTTCTTCTAGCAGTAAGACGGACGGAACTGAAGCTTTTGATTTACCTCCTAACTTTTCAAGTTTGAATGTTATAGATGAAGTATGCCTTTCTGATGGAATACAAACTGGTCTATCTGGAGGTTCTCCAGCAGGTGGCACTTATAGCGGTCCAGGTGTAACAGACAACGGCAACGGAACAACTTATACTTTTGACCCAGCTGTAGGTGGTCCTGGATTGGTAACTGTAACCTATATGGTTAACGACTTCTGTACTGGCGCGCCGACTACTTTAACGGACGATATTAATGTGACCAATAATCCTCCAGAAATTATATGTGTGGGTTCTGGTTTAATTCCTATGAACGGTTCACAAACCAGTACTGCAGGAGTTGCTATTCCTGATGGCAATTCAACCGGTGTTACAGTAACTATGAATGTTACCGAAGATGTTTCTATTACAGATTTGAATGTGAATGTGAACATAACTCATTCTTGGGTGGGAGATATTTCGGTTTCCATTAAATCGCCTTCTGGCACTACAGCTCTTATTATAGACAGACCAGGAAGAATCTCATCTGGATTTGGTTGTTCTGGAAATAACATAGTAGCTACGTTAGATGATGAAGCAGCTAACCCAGTGGAAGATGAATGTGAAAGTTCTGAGCCAACAATTAACGGTTCTTTTAGCCCTAACAATCCTTTATCAGTATTTGATGGGGAAAGCACCGTCGGTGTTTGGGAACTTAAGGTAATAGACAATGCAGGTGGAGACTCAGGTACTTTGAACACTTGGGGAATAGAATATGGTTATGAAGTTACCGCTGCCGTTCTAGACGTTACACTAGACGGAAATGGTGTTGCAACTGTAAATGCAGAAGATTTATTGTATGATATTGCTGTTGAATGTGGCGGATACACTGTTCTTGCTGGAAGTCCTTTGACGGCTACAGTAACTTTTACCTGTGCAGATATTGGAATAAATAACGTTCCAGTGCAGGCTACTAATGATAGTGGTGCAGCTGCCAACTGTGTGGCTATGGTAAACGTTATCAGCAGTGGAGGCGGAGGAGCTCTTAGCTGTCCAGGTAATATTTCTCAAGGTAATGATACTGGAATATGTGGTGCTGTAGTGGATTATACCGTTGTTTCGCCTGTAGGTTGTAGTGGTGGAACATTAACACAGACCTCAGGTTTGGCCAGTGGAAGTACTTTCCCAGTTGGAACTACTACAAATACATTTGAATATGACGATGGTGTAAACCCAGTACAATCTTGTTCTTTCGATATTACTATAAATGATACAGAACTACCAATACTAAGCTGTCCATTAGATCAAACGGTGATTGTTCCAACGGGTGGATTATATACTTTGCCAGATTACTTTGCTAATGGTGAAGCAACCGTGACAGACAATTGTACTGATCCAGTAACTAACACAACTCAGAATCCAGCACCTGGAACTCAACTTTCAGACGGTGTACATACCATTACATTTACTGCGCAAGATTTAAGTGGAAATACTGCAACGTGTACATTTGAACTTACCGTGACCATTTTGGTCGGAGTGGATAGTTTTGACTATAATTCCCTTAGTCTGCTACCAAATCCAGCAAAAGATAAGGTGGTTTTGGTAAATTCACAAAACCTTCAATTGGAGAAATTAAGTATTTATGATATCCGTGGAAGATTGATAACAACAATTAATCTTGAAAATATGACTTCTCAAGAGGATATTGATGTTTCTCAACTGGAATCTGCTACTTATTTTATTATGATTCAAGGTAAAGAAGGCCAAATAACCAAAAGGCTTATCAAGGAATAAATTTTAGTTTTCAATAAAAATAAAACCCTTCCAAAGTTATCTTGGAGGGGTTTTATGTTTTTATAAGCTACTGTTAAATAAAGTTATAAGAACAATTTAAAATTTAAAAAGTGCGTTCAAATAAAAACTCCTCAATTATGAAATTTTTGTTTTCAATAGTTATAGTTATCATTTTTACAGCTTGTTCTAGTAATGACGATACTGTTGAAGAAGCGCAACAGCCCAATTCCAACTACGTTATTCCAATAGGAAAAACTTTTGAATGGCGCTTAGATAGTCTTTCTAATAATTATACCACAGTTGCCGATGTTATAGATATTGATGCTTTTTCAGCAACACCAGAATTGGTAGCAAGTTTAAAAGCACAAGGAAAAACTGTAATAGCCTATCTTTCCGTTGGAAGCGTGGAAAACTATAGACCAGATGTGGATGATTTCCCCGAATCCGTGATAGGAAATGATTACGAAGGCTATCCAGATGAAAAGTGGTTGGACGTTCGGCAGATACAATTATTGGCTCCAATTATGGAAGCTAGATTCAATATGATAAAAACTAAAGGTTTTGACGGCATTGAACCAGACAATATGAACGGCTATCAAAACAATACAGGCTTTGATGTTTCTGAAGAAGATGCTATAGCCTATTCTCGTTGGTTGATTGAACAGGCACACAGTAGAAAGCTTTCAATCGGGCAAAAAAATTCTGAAGAACTGATTCCACGATTGTTTGATGAATTCGATTGGATTTTAACCGAGGATGCCTTTGTAGATGATTTTTACGAAGAACTAACACCATTTATAGCTGCAGGAAAAGCTGTCTTTTTAGTTGAATACACAGATAGAATTACTTTACAGAAATTTGAGGCAGAAGTTTGCCCTCGAGCTATTTCCAGAAATTATTCAGCAGTTTTGAAGAATAGAGATTTAACGAATGTAACTTTTTATTGTAACTAAAGAGTGGCAGCTTCTTTTTTGGCAATTTGAAATTCTTCAACCATATCTTTTAGAATCTGGGCTGCTGGTTTTATATTGTGAATAAGTCCTGCAATTTGTCCGATTTCCAATTCGCCTTCTTCCAAATCGCCTTCAAACATACCCCGTTTGGCTCTGGCCCGACCTAAATGATTTATTAGATCTTCTTTAGTAGGACTAGTAGTATAAAGCTGCATTATACTTTCGAAGAATTTATTTTTCAGCATTCGCACAGGTGCCAATTCTTTCAAAGTGAGATGTGTGTCTCCTTCTTTTGCATCAACCACCATTTGCTTAAAAGCAAGATGAGACGATGCTTCTTCCGAAGCAACAAAGCGGCTTCCAACTTGTACGCCGTCTGCGCCAAGAATCATTGCAGCTAGCATTCCTTGTCCTGTGGCAATTCCGCCAGCGGCTATTAAAGGCACCTTCAAGTGTTCTTTAACCATAGGAATTAAGGTGAAAGTTGTGGTTTCTTCGCGACCATTATGTCCGCCAGCTTCAAAGCCTTCAGCAACCACGGCATCAACGCCAGCTTCTTGTGCTTTTAATGCAAATTTCACACTGCTCGCAACATGAACAACGGTAATTCCGTGTTCTTTCAGTTTTGACGTATGCGTTTTTGGATTTCCTGCTGAGGTGAAAACTATTTTTACACCTTCTTCAATAATGATTTCTATTATCTCTTCAATATTAGGATAGAGCATTGGCACGTTTACACCGAATGGTTTATCTGTAGCTTTTTTGCATTTCTGAATATGCTCACGAATAATTTCAGGATACATGGAGCCTGCTCCCAAAAGTCCCAAACCACCAGAATTTGAAACAGCGGAGGCAAGTTGCCATCCGCTGTTCCAAATCATTCCGGCTTGAATTATAGGGTATTCAATATTAAAAAGTTTGGTAACCCTGTTTTTCACTACTCTTTTATAATTTTATAACTTGTTGTTTTACTGTTTGAAGTGATGGAAGCAATATACATTCCAGAAGAAAGTCCTGAAACATCAACGCTATTATTTAAGGTAGAGATATTTTTTTGAAGTATTCTTTCACCCAAAATGTTATAAATAGCAAATACAGCATTCTCTGCTGATTTTGGAAAAGAAATGTTTATTTGCGTTGAAACAGGGTTTGGATAAAGTGCAAAATTATTTTCTAGCATTTGATCTTCAACACCTATCATTAAAAGATTATTCAAAGCTTCACCAAAATCTGGGATACCATAACCATATTCATCTGTAGGATTGTTGTATCTATCTGCAGATTCGCGAATAGCCTGCATAATCACATCGTTTTTTAAATTTGGAACGGCGCTCCATAAGGAAGCCACAGCTCCAGCGGTAATTGGTGAGCTAAATGAAGTTCCACTTGAAGTAGTAACATTGCCATTTTGGCTAACAATTGCTGCATCCAAACCTTTTGCCATAACATCTGGTTTTATAACTCCTGCGGCGTTTGGTCCACGAGAGCTGAAAGAAACATAATTTTTCCCAGCATCAACAGCACCAATTGTAAATGAACCAGCCGCATCTGCAGGAGTTCCGACTTTTCCAAAACCATTTCCTTCATTTCCGGCGGAAGTAACAGGTATCATTCCTTTTTCAAAAGCAGCATTTGATCCTCTTGCTCCAATAGTGGTTAGTCCATCTAAATCTGCATAATCGTGATCGTAACTAGAATTATCAAAAGCTTGGTATCCTAAAGAAGTATTGGAAACATACACCCCTAAACTATCAGCACGTTCTTGGGCTTCTACCCAATATGCTTCTTCTGCTGGAGACTCCTCATTATCATCTTCCGTAATGAATAAATAATAGGATGCGCCTGGGGCAGTACCCACAAATTGTCCGTTCAAAAATCCGGCAGCATCGCTAAATGTTCCAGCTCCGTGGCTTCCTGTTCCATTTGGGCTTTCAACACGAGCAACGAAATCATAATAACCTTTTAATCTACCTTCATTTCTAAGATCTACATACGCAGGGTTTGTTAAAACACCTGGATACCCATTATCCATAAAAGCAACAATAATATCTTGACCAATATGATTGTTTTCGTGAAGATAATCCACGTTTATCATTTCGGTTTGGTTTCTAGCACTTCCGTAGTTGTATACAGGTCTTGATTGGTTTTCAATTTCAAATTTGTCTGTTTTGGTGAATTGTTTCCCACCTGTTGGTCGGTTTAAACTTTTATCAGCAAATTCAACGTCAATCACAAAAGGAAGGGTTAAAAGAGCATTGATAGTAGTTTCGGTTCCACGAACATATACTGCGTTTAACCATTTTGATTTAGCAAGTACTGTAATTCCAGAAGCAGCTTCAATTGCAGCTTTTTGGGTTTCGTTTAAAGGTACGTCGCGATCATCAATTGCAATACCTTGGGTGTTTTTTCTATCAATGGCCGCTTGGGTCAGAATAGTTATTGGAGCAGCCAAAGCTGCGGAAACCACGGCTGGATTTTTAGCTTCCAAATAGACAAGAGCGTCTTCAGTTTGAGCAAAACTGAAGGTTGAAACAAAAATAAGGAGTAATAGGGATAATTTTTTCATCATATATAATTTTTAAGAGATTACGCCACTTCCGAGTAATTCGGAACCGTTGTACCAAGCAACAAACTGGCCTTCGGTTATAGCGGATTGTGGGTTTTCAAATATAACATAAAGTCCCGAAACTGTGCGATGTAAAATCGCTTTTTCTAAAGTTTGTCTGTAACGAATACGCGCCAAGACTTCCATTTTTTCATTTTCGGCAAGTTTTAAGTCTTCACGAACCCAGTGTATTTCCTCATTTTTAACGAAAAGTCCGCGGCGATAAAGACCTGGATGGTCTTTGCCTTGGCCGGTGTATATTATGTTTTCTTCCACATCGGTATCTATTACAAAGAGCGGTTCTTTGGTTCCGCCAACGGCCAAACCTTTTCGTTGACCTTTGGTGAAATAGTGCGCTCCATGATGAATGCCCACTTGTTTACCATCTACTTTGGTATAAATTCTTTTAGTAGAAAGGTATTTGAACTTTTCTTCTTCGGAAGAAAATACTGGTTGACTTCTTTTATATTCTGAAAAGCTCGCTGGAACTTCCACAATAACACCATCTATTGGCGCTAATTTTTGTTGAAGAAATTCAGGAAGTCTCACTTTCCCGATGAAACACAAACCTTGTGAGTCGCGTTTCTCTGCAGTAATTAGGCCTTGTTCCGAAGCTATTTTTCGAACTTCGGGTTTAAGTAATTCACCAATAGGAAAAAGGGTTTTTGCAAGTTGCTCTTGCGAAAGTTGGCAGAGAAAGTAAGATTGGTCTTTGTTTGGATCTTTTCCAGCCAATAATTTATGAATTTCTTGACCATCTTTTTCAAAAGTGCCTTTCCTACAATAATGTCCTGTTGCCACAAAATCGGCTCCCAAGCTGAGAGCTATTTTCATAAAAACATCAAACTTTATTTCGCGATTGCAAAGTACGTCTGGGTTCGGAGTACGTCCCATTTGATATTCGCGAAACATATAATCAACGATTCGTTCTTTATATTCTTCGCTTAAATCTACAGTTTGAAAAGGAATATCGAGCTTTTCGGCTACAAGCATCGCGTCGTTACTATCTTCAAGCCACGGGCATTCATCTGAGATTGTTACGGTATCATCGTGCCAGTTCTTCATAAAAAGTCCGATAACGTCGTAGCCCTGCTCTTTTAAAAGATAGGCTGCAACGCTGGAATCTACACCACCGCTAAGTCCGACAACTACTCGTTTTTTCATAAAATTTAAGATTGCACAAAGATAAGAAGACTTTCTGTATTTAAAAGTCGGAGAATTGCTAGTTAACTTACCTTGAACGTTTTATTTTTTCTCGGTTTTCGGAAATGTTTCTTCCAAAGTTACCTTGCCATCTTTATAGTATTTCCAAAGTCCGTGCTTTTTTCCGTTTTTGTAAAAACCTTCAATTATCACTTTTCCGTATGCGTCATAGTATAAGGCTGGACCTTGCAATTCGTCATTTTTGTAAAGCAGTTTTTTCAATAAAACACCATCGGGAGAGTAGTAATTATCTTCGCCTTCTTTTATGCCCAAGACGTAATCAGTTTCTTCAGTAATTTTTCCGTTGGGGTAGTAGGTGGTTACTTTTCCGTCCAGTTTGTCGTTGGCGTAATTTTCTCTTATCATTACATCTTTGGACTTTTCGTGATAGTAAACCCATTCGCCAATGCGGTCTTTGCCTTTCATTTTTCCTTCACTGACCAATTTTCCTTTAATGGTGAAATATTTTACTTCAGCTAAACCATCCTTACCGCTGAAGTTTTTAGTTGCCATTGGTTGGGTCTTACACTCTTCACAATAAAATTTGAACTCGCCAATTTCCTTTCCATGTTCAAAAGTGCCTTCATAACGAAGTTGCTTGGTTCCATTAAAGTTTTTTTTCCATACTCCGTGACGTTTACCTTGAGCGTCCATTTGGTTGATTTCACTTTGGGAGAAAGCGTTAAGGGAGCTTAAAATTATTCCGAAGAAAAGGATAAAAGCAATTTTTTTCATAGTTGATAATTCATTTACCTAAAGTAAACGTTGCAATTTGTATTCTATTTTAAACGCTGAAAGGGTTCAAAATCCTTTCAGCGTTTAGTTGTATTTATTCAATAATTTTTTTGGCAACACTAAAAAAGAGTTATTTCCTCTTTTTCTGCTCTTCAGCTTGTTCCATCATTTCAGACATTTTGCGCTGAAATTTGTTCTGTTTTTTCGGCTGTGCTTTTTTCACCTGAATTTTAGCGTGAATTTTGTTTTCATCAATAATGAAATTTTTAATCACAAGCATAATTCCAATAGTAATTAAGTTTGAAACGAAATAGTACAATGAAAGTCCACTCGCGTAGTTGTTGAAGAATATCAACATAAACAATGGCGAAAGATACATTATGAATTTCATGTTCGGCATTCCAGGTGTTTGGTTCTGTTGCATGCTTTGGCCCGTGGTCATCATCATATAAATGAAGATGGCGATGGATGCCAAAATAGGAAACAAACTAACGTGATCGCCATAAAATGGAATAGGAAAAGGTAGTTCTGCTATGGTGTCATAACTGGAAAGATCATCTGCCCAAAGGAAACTTTTCTGCCTTAAATCAAAGGCCGAAGGGAAAAATGTAAACAACGCATAAAACACCGGAATTTGCAATATGGCCGGCAAACAACCCTTGAGCGGACTGGCGCCGGCAGAGTTTTGCAGCTTCATAGTTTCCTGCTGAATTTTAAGTTTATTGTCTTTGTACTTTTCTTTTATTTCGTCCATTTCAGGTTTTAAAACCTTCATTTTTGCTTGCGCTAAGTATTGTTTGTACTGAACTGGCGACAACAATAATTTTATTAAAATGGTTAAAACGATAATCGCAATTCCCGCAGGTAAAAAGTCTGATAAGAAAGCGAATAACGGAATGATGATGTATTTGTTTATGATCCCAAAAATACCCCAACCCAGCGGCATCGCTTCATCTAGATTACGGTCGTATTTTTTGAAAATTTGATAGTCCGATGGGCCGTAATACATATTCATATTGTATGACAATGCCCCGCCTTTAGGCTCTAAAAGTATTTTTGCACCGTACTGTTTGGTGAAAGTTGTATCTACTTCTTCGTCGTGTACAAGGTTTTCAGAGGTTAGTTTTACTTCTTTAAAAGGAGTGTCGGTAAGTAGCATGGAGCTGAAGAAATGCTGGCGGAAGTTCATCCAAGTAACATCTTTTTCCAATTCGTCATCGTCGCCTGAAGGTGAAAGTTTTGAATGTTTTTCGTCTTCATATTCATATGTTAAGCGCGAGTAACGGTTTTCATACTGAATACTTTTTGCGTGGCGATACCCCTTCAGCTTCCAATCTAAATACATTGGTTGCGAAGTGTTAATAACACCGTCTAATCCTTGACTATTGATGCTGAAATCCATCATATATTCTCCAGGATGCAATGTATATCGGTATTCAATGTAACCAGACTCAGAAGTTTTGAGTTTCATGGAAAGCACTTGGTCTTCGCCATTTTTGCTCAAAGTAGGTTCAAAGAATAAATCTTGGGAATTTAAAGTTCTATTTTCTGCTGAAAATTGAAGATCTAATGAAGCGTTTCCATCTTTAATTAAATAGACAGGTACAGAATCATATTTATGGAAATTCTTTAAAAGTGCTTCGGTAATATAACCTCCTTTGTTGCTAATTTTCAGCATTAACACATCGTTTTCTAAAACAGTAGTGCCATCAGTTGCTGAAGGAAGTGTTCCAGAATATGCGAAAGAACCCAGCTTATTTTTCAACTGTTCCAAAGCTAAAGAATCACCCGGTTTTACAGCATCCATCGTGTCTGAAGTTGCTTGCGCGAGTGTTATGTCTTGCTTGGTTTTTTCTGAAGTGGCTTTTTCTGCTGCGGCGGCTTCTGTCTTTGCTTTTTCTGCTTGAAGTTCTTCCTCGCTTGGTTTGTTAAGGTATAGCATCCAGATTAGGATTCCACCAATTAATAAAAAACCTATGAGTGAGTTAATGTCGAATTTCTTTTGTTCCATCTTTTATTGCTTCTTTTGAACTATTTCAAAAGTGGTTTATCGTTAATTTTGTTTGGCAGGTCAATAATCCCGCCTTTTTTTGCTTTACGCCAAATTGTCTTATTTTCTGTTTTCAGCGTGATCGTGTACCGCTTTCACAAAAGCCACAAAAAGTGGATGCGGATTGGCAACGGTACTTTTGTATTCTGGGTGATATTGCACGCCAACAAACCAAGGGTGACTTGGTATTTCCACAATTTCCACAAGACCTGTATCAGGATTTATGCCTGTAGCAACAAGTCCCGCAGCTTCAAGTTGCTCGCGATATTTGTTGTTGAATTCATATCTGTGGCGGTGTCTTTCGTTTATAGTCCTAGATTTATACACTTTACTTACAATACTACCTTCTTTCAAATCACATTTCCAAGAACCAAGACGCATAGTACCGCCCTTATCGGTAATGTTTTTTTGATCTTCCATAATACTTATTACTGGATTTTTGGTTGCTGGATTCATTTCTGTGCTGTTTGCGTCCTTCAATTTCAGAACGTTTCTTGCGAATTCTATTACTGCCATTTGCATTCCGAGACAAATTCCTAAGAAAGGTAAATTGTTTTCTCTGGCGTATTGTACGGCTGCAACCTTTCCTTCAATACCGCGCTCTCCAAAACCTGGAGCGACTAAAATTCCGTCAAGTTTTGATAGTTTTTTGCCTATGGTTTTTGCGTTTATATGTTCGGAATGAATAAATTCCAATTTCACTTTTACCTCGTTTTCTGCGCCAGCGTGGATGAAAGATTCAAGAATGGATTTATAGCTGTCCTGCAACTCCACATATTTTCCGATTAGGCCAATATGAACTTCGCCTTTTGGATTTTTATGTCTTTGAAGGAATTTATTCCACTTTTTTAAATCTGGTTTCTTTGAGTTTTTCAGATTTAATTTCTGAAGTGTAACGGTGTCCAAACCTTCTTCAAGCATCATATTCGGCACGTCGTAAATGGTGGAAGCATCAATAGATTGAATAACTGCTTCTTGCTTTACGTTGCAAAAAAGGGCAAGCTTTCTTCTTAAGTCGTCCGAAAGTTCGTGTTCTGTTCTACAAACCAAAATATCTGCGCGAATTCCGCTTTCCATTAAGGTTTTTACAGAGTGTTGGGTGGGTTTTGTTTTCAATTCGCCCGCGGCAGAAAGATAGGGGACCAATGTTAGGTGAATTACCAAGGCATTGTCATCGCCCATTTCCCACTTCATTTGGCGCACGGCTTCAATATATGGCAACGACTCAATATCGCCCACGGTACCGCCAATTTCAGTTATAATTATATCGTAATCGCCAGTATTTCCTAGCAATTGTACGCGTTCTTTAATTTCGTTTGTGATGTGAGGAATAACCTGTACGGTTTTACCTAAAAACTCGCCACGACGTTCCTTTTCAATCACACTTTGATAAATGCGACCGGTTGTAACGTTGTTGGCTTGTGAAGTAGTTACGTTCAGAAAACGCTCGTAGTGACCTAAATCTAGATCAGTTTCGGCGCCATCATCGGTAACATAACACTCGCCGTGCTCGTACGGATTTAGCGTTCCCGGATCTACATTTATGTATGGATCCAATTTTTGAATAGTAACGCGGTAACCTCTAGCTTGTAATAACTTAGCTAGCGATGCTGCGATAATTCCTTTACCTAAAGATGATGAAACCCCGCCCGTAACGAAGATGTATTTTGTAGTGCTCATGAATGCCTTTGCTGAAATGACTATACGGGATGCAAAGGTACATTTTTATTGCAGAAAGCGGGAAATGATACTAGTTAATTGTTAACAGTTAATTGAAGTTTAAATGATTTATTCTTTTCAAAGTTTTTGACCAACGATTAATGTATTTGTACCGTTCACTTTTGGGAGTATTCGGAACTCAAAATCTTTTCCAAAATTGGAGGTTAAGGTTTCAATAGTTTTGGATTTTTCATTGAGATTTATTCCAACATTGAAAATTAAAGCTCCGTTTTTCTGAAGAAGTCTTGCTGTATTTTCACAAAATTCTTTTCCATAAAAGATAGGAGGGACGTTGGTGTCTATGAAGAGATCAATGATTATAAGTTGAAATTTCTCGTTGGAAGTTTTCACGAATTGAAACGCATCACCTTCAATAATTTGAAGATTTTTTGAAGAGGAAATTCCAAATTCTTCCATTGCTAGTTTTATGATTGCGGGATCAATTTCTAAAGCGACTATTTTTTTTGTGTATTCAAAAGTATTTCGAAGCGAATGAATTATGCTTCCTCCGCCCATTCCTAGTAGCAAGAGGTTTTCAACATTCTTTAAATTGACTTTTGTGAGTCCAATTTCCAGTATTTTTTGAAGTGAACCGTAGGAATAGTTTGCGTTTTCGGTGTCTAAAACTTTTTTACCGTTAACGTAGGTCACTTCCAAAGTACCATTTATTTCAGAAGAGAAATGTCTAGTAGTTGGCCAAATATAGCTGAGAATTTTTTTCAGTTGAATTCAAGTTTAAGTTAAATAACCTTTGAATGATATTGGTTAACCGCAAACATTTAAGGTTACTGAGCGAAGTCGAAGTACTACTTCTTTATTAATTTCTGAACCAATCCTTCAAGTCCGTTCAATTTCAGTTCATACATTTCGGCCATCATACGGCCCAATTTACCTTCTGGAAAACCTTTTTGTTTGAACCATACAAAATAATATTCAGGAATATTGGCTAAATAACGACCTTCGTATTTTCCGAAAGGCATTTTGTAGTTTGCCAATTCTATTAAGTGGTTTGGGTCTGGGCTACTTCCAAGATTCATAATCGGCGAGTTGTTGGGCGATGTATGTTTGCCAGAATGCTTCCTTGGCTTCGTTTCGAGAATGGTCGGTTTCAGCATCAAACTTGGTTTGCATTGCACGTCTATTTTGCTCTACTTTTTGATAGATTGCTTCAATTACCGGCTTCACATTTTTAGTAAATTTTTTACCAGCAATATTCTTCCGAAGCATTCTGGCGTGTAATTCTGAAATATCAAAATGGGCTTGTTCGTGTTTTAAAATATGAGGATTCACTCTATTGGGAATATACCAAGAACCTTCAGGAGTAAAAAAACTTTCAACGGAATATTCTACATCTGTTACCCCATTTTTTGTGGAGTAAGAATAATGAAAGCTGATTCCAGAATTTGTGGTAGCTACAAAACTTGCGCTGGCATTGGGTTTTCCGCGAAAATCTTCCCAACTGAGTTTTTGGTTTTCATTCCAAATTATTTTTTCTGAAATGTTCTGTGGAAAAAATATTAAAGAGAATATAAAGGTGAAAAGTAGTTTCATAATATAGTACAATCAAAAATACTACCAGTTTTTTTTGAGGGCATTGACTGCCAACTTATATATTTTTAATTCGTGTATTCGTGGTGGGTGTTTTTACCACGAATACACTAATTATTTTTTTAATTTTAATGCACGCGATAAATCGCGAGCCTACATTTTCACTCCCAATTAAATGTAATTACTTTTTCAATATCTGGATGCAGACTGAAAAGTACTGGACAGGTTCTACCAGTGTTTTCAAGAATCTTTCTAGATTTATCATCTATTCCGGCAGGGAAATTTAGGACTATTTCAATTTTTGAAATTCGGCGTGGATCCGCTGCCATAGTTTTTGTAACCATCGCTGTAGTGCCGTTCATATTCACTTGCATGTCCCGCGCTTTGATTCCCATAACGGTAATCATACAGTTCGCAAGTCCCGTTGCCACTGTGTCTGTGGGTGAAAATGCTTCGCCTTTTCCATTGTTGTCGGTTGGGGCATCGGTTATAAATTTGTTTCCAGAATTAAGGTGTTCGTTCTCTGTGCGGAGGTTTCCGAGGTATGTTACTTTAGATGTGCTCATTCTACTACTTCAAATTTAAGGTCCTTGTTGTATTTCAAAATATAAGCGGCTTCGTTGGAATACCCTCTTGTTTTTGAAGGTTCATATCTGAATTTATTTTCAATATAAACCGTTTCATTTTCGGGAAGAATTGCGTCATAAATATCTTTTTCTGAAGCCAAACGAAGCAATACATCATACGTTACATCAAAACCGCGAATGGCGTATCTGTTAGGAAGTACACCATATTTATTTTTATAGCTAATTAAAAATGGTTCGCGATCATCCTCAGAAATGTTTCGGTTTACAGATGGAAAGGTGAAGTTCAATTTTGCTAAGCGTGTGCTTGAAACTTCGTGCCATTCATACGCTTCATTTTTGTTTAAAGTGAACAAGCGCAACTTATAACTGGCCGAACTTGCTGCCAAAACATTTACCGCACTACTTACTAAAACAGGGTTTTCAGATTCAAGAATTACCCAGTTTTCCACTCCTTCTGAAGCTATGGATGAAATGTCACTTGCTTGAATATAACCGCTTCCTCTAGGAGTAACAGTTTTTGCTGTTGGAATGGCTGCCAGAATCATGTCTTTTTGTCTGGCACTTTTTGAGTCTGAAATGATGATAATATTTTTGTTTGAAGCGTTTTCTTTTATGTATCGAATCATCGTTTTTTGAAGCACAGCATCTGTGGGAAGCGTTTGGAAAAAGTTATCGTTCATAGCCATATCTCGATTGCTCAATGGCGAAAAGACTGGAATCTTTTCATCATTCAAAAGTTCTGAAGCTTTTTCAACATTTTTTTGAAGCAGCGGTCCAATCACGGCATCCACGTTTTTGAATTCACTTTTTGAAATTATTGAAGCAACTTTGCTATCACTTCTTTCAGTGTCGTAAACATTTAGGGTAACTGAAATTCCTTTGTTTTTGGCAAATTCAGCAGCCATCAATGCGCCGCTGTAAAAATCCAAAGCCACGCGAAGGGTTGGATCTTTTTTAAGTAAATCAGTATCGTTGTTTGTAGAATCGCTCGCACTTCGCATTAAACGGAAAGGAAGCATCAAGGCAACGGTTTTCATATTTTTGTACTCAATCTTCTTTTCAAGATTAATTATTGAAATATCGTCCTTTGAAATTGTGCTTTCTTCTTTTGGCAATTTCAGAACCATTCCTTCTTTCAAACCGTCTTTAGCATAAGGATTTAAGGCAATGATTTCTTCTTCAGAAAGACCAAATTTTTCTTTCAATCTGTAAAATCCTTCCTTGGGTTTAACTTCATAATATTGAAAGTTGTTATCGTCAATTTCAGCATTTTCAATTACAGATTTATTAGGAACTATTATAGTTGCTCCAACTTTAAGACTTTCGCCCAAATATGGGTTTAGATTTTCTAATTCTGCAATTGAAATTCCAAATTTTCTGGCTATGCCGAACTTAGTTTCTTTAGCTTGTACAGTATATTTTTGGGTTCTGGCTAATGTGCCTCCAGTATTATTAGTGTTATCTGAAGCTGCAGGAATCAGCAATCGCTCTCCGTTACGAAGGCCACGGGAATACAATTCTTTATTTAACTTTTTGATATCGTCAACACTAACATTGTAAAGCTGTGCAATTCCGTAAAGGGTTTCTTGCTTTTTAACTTTGTGATCGCGGTAGTTATTTTTGTTTGTTCCAGAGCTAATAGCGTTATTGGAAGGGATTATCAACACACTGTTTACCTTCAAATCATTTCGAGAATCTGGATTCAGGTTGTAAATGGTTTCTTCAGAAATATTATATTGCTTTGCAATACTGTAGACCGTTTCACCTTTTTGAACAGCGTGACTTTTGTATTGTTGTTGCGCTGCGGAACCACAACTAACCATAAAAAGTAGGGTAACCGAAACGTATATTAAACATTTCAACATAGGAATAATCGATTTTTTAAGTTTGTCAAACATAGTCTTGTTTTTTTATTCCCACTCAATGGTGGCTGGCGGTTTAGAGCTGATGTCATAGACTACTCTATTAACGCCTTTCACGCGGTTTATTATATGGTTGCTCACTTCTTGCAGAAATTCATAAGGAAGGTTTACCCAATCTGCCGTCATTCCGTCTGTGGATTCTACGGCTCTTAAGGCCACAACTTTTTCATAAGTTCTTTCGTCGCCCATAACGCCAACGCTGTTCACTGGAAGTAAAATTGCTCCGGCTTGCCAAACTTTGTCGTAAAGGTCCCACTTTTTTAAACCGTTGATAAAGATAGCGTCAACCTCTTGTAATATACGAACTTTTTCGGCCGTAATATCGCCTAAAATACGGATTGCCAAACCAGGTCCTGGAAAAGGATGTCTGCCTAATAACTCTGCATCAATGCCCATTTCTTTTCCAACGCGTCGCACTTCATCTTTAAAAAGCATACGCAGCGGTTCCACGATTTTGAGTTTCATGAAATCTGGCAAACCACCTACGTTGTGGTGACTTTTTATAGTTACCGAAGGTCCGTTAACCGAAACGCTTTCAATAACGTCTGGATAAATAGTTCCTTGTCCTAGCCAATCCACGCCAGTTAACTGATGCGCTTCATCATCAAAAACTTCGATAAAAGCGTTTCCAATGGCTTTGCGTTTTCTTTCGGGGTCGCTTTCACCTTTCAATGCGTTCAAAAAACGTTCAGAAGCGTTAACGCCTTTCACGTTAAGTCCCATATCTTTATATTGGTGAAGTACACTATCAAATTCATCTTTACGAAGTAGTCCGTTATTAACAAAGATGCAGTACAGATTTTTGCCGATGGCTTTGTTTAAAAGAATTGCTGCTACGGTAGAATCTACTCCGCCACTTAAACCAAGAACAACTTTGCCGTCGCCAATTTGCTCTTTCAAACTGTCAACGGTAGTTTCAACAAAAGCTGCGGGCGTCCATGTTTGTGGAACCTCTGCGATGTTTACTAAGAAATTTTTAAGCAATTGCGCACCGTGAGTTGTATGGTAAACTTCTGGGTGGAATTGGATTGCGTATGTTTCTTCGCCATCAATTCTATAAGCAGCATTCACCACATCATCCGTACTCGCCAAACGCACTCCGTTTTTGGGAAGTTGCGCAATGGTATCACTATGACTCATCCAAACGTTTGTATTTTCGGGAATATCCTTAAAGAATTCCTCTCCAGATTTTATCATTGAAAGTTTCGCCCTGCCGTATTCACGAATGTTTGAAGGTTCCACGCTTCCGCCGTTAAAGTGCGCCAAATATTGCGCGCCATAACAAACTGCTAAAAGTGGTTTATGACCTTTAATCTGTGAAAGGTCTGGATGCGGTGCATCTTCCGCGCGAACGGAAAACGGACTGCCGGAAAGTATAACTGCCTTAAAAGGATCCAAGTTTTCTGGAATGTGGTGGTATGGATGAATTTCGCAGTAAATGTTCAGTTCCCGCACGCGTCTAGCGATAAGTTGAGTGTACTGCGAGCCAAAATCTAATATGAGGACGTTGTTTTGCATAGGCAAAAATACTTTTTTAATTATGAATTAGAAATTGAAAGTTTAGAATTTTAATGGTTGTAAAACCTAACAGGTCTTAGAGACCTGTTAGGTTTGGAATCGAGAAAATAATCACAATTCCAAAACAGTAAAATTACTATCCAAGGGATCCAAATTTTCTTTCAAAACATCTAGCAATTCTTCTCCAAATTCTAAATAGAATTCTGAAAAATTAAGCTGTCGTTCTTGCAAGCTTTGGTTTGGAAATAGTTGGTTTTGAATATTTTTTAATCGCTCAATTTCTTCGGAATGGTTTCGTTTTTGAGCTTTCAACAATCGTTTTTCAAGGTTTTCTAAACCATTTAATTGCTTTTTTTCTTGAGCACCAACGGCTCCAAGAAATGAAACATCGGTCTTTTCAGCTAAAAGATATAAATCCTTAAACTGCTTTTTTAGAAACTCTTTCTGTTTTGAAAAATCTATTTTAAGTTTTGAGATTTTGTAAGTGTGTTTCGTAATCAATTCGTGCTGCGGAAGAAATAATTCTTCAATTCCGGTGTTTAAGTTTTTAAGTTTTTCTGAAAGATTCTTTGGAACTAAAAGCGCGGAATTTCGCAATAAAAGTATTGGGAAAGGAATCTGAACTGCTTCAAAATAATCCTTTAACTGAAACCAATACGCCAACTCGCCGCCGCCGCCAATGTAACAGAGATTGGGTAAAATTTCTTCCTGATAGAGTGGTCTCAACAAAGCATTTGGTGATAAGCGCTCTGGATATTCGTGTAATTCTTTTAAAATTTCTTCTTTTGAAAAAGAAATGTTGGTTTCATTTATATAAAATCGTTCATCTTTTTCAATGATACGTTCTCGAAGGTTTTCTTTTAGGTAAAACAAATTGATTTCTCGTGGGTGAACTTGTTCAGAAAAACCCAAATTAGTTAGTTTTTCAGTAGTTTCAGAAACTTTTTTGAAGCTTAGGTTTTCAGTTAACTCCTTTTCGGCATAAGGAATGAAACATTTTTTTAGTTCAGGATCATTTCCATCTAAAATCACTAAACCGTGGTGGTAAAATAGACAATTGGCCAAAAAGCGTGTTGCATCAGCAAGATTGGTGTGCTTTGTGTAGGCATCCTTAAAATAACCTATCAATTTTTTAGCGTTTTCACTTTCGCCGAATTCCTTTTTTAGTTGTTCTTTCACTTCCTTCAAACCTTCTGTGGAAAGCTCGCCAACGGCACCAGAAGTATTTCTGTTCCATTTTACTTTTTTTCCGAAGAGATTAAAATAATTTATTTCTTCAAAATCATGATCTTCCGAAGCCATCCAGTATATAGGTACAAAATGGTTTTTATGGTACTTATTATTGAGTTGTTCGCATAGATTTATTGTTGAGAATATTTTATATAAAAAGTACAAAGGTCCAGTAAAAAGATTGAGCTGATGTCCCGTTGTTATTGTAAACGTGGTGTGCTCTTTCAGCAAATCAATATTGCTCAGCGTAGATTGTGAGATAGAATTATCGCCATATTGAAACATGATTCGTTTTGCCAACAAATGTCGTTTCTCTTCCGTGAAATTCTTTTGTTTTTCGTCTAGTTGCTTTTTGAAATTCTCCAAGTTTGGAAAGCGATTGTAAAACGGTTTTAAGTTCTCATCTTCTGCGAGATAATCACACATGAGCTTAGAGAAATAACCTGTGTTTTGATAGGGAATGGAATGGGTTGGCATAGATTCTTTAGAAAAATTCAAACAAAAATAACCGTTTTAAACGGGTCGCAGGTTTAAAGATACGTTAATCTTGAGAGTTGGAATAGGTTTACTAAGCCTAACAGAATAATAAAAAGTTACGGTGTATTAATTTTTTGAAACATATTTTAAGAATTATCTTTACTCAAAACTCGAAATTATTATGAATTTTCACACAAGAAAATGGATAAAACCCGAAGATTTAAACCCAAACGAAACACTTTTTGGCGGAAGATTGCTTGAATGGATTGATGAGGAAGCCGCACTATACTCAATCATTCAACTTGAAAACCCACGCACAGTTACAAAGTTTATGAGTGAAATAAACTTTAGAAGCTCTGCAAAAAAAGGTGATATTATTGAAATAGGTCTTGAGGTAACAAACTTCGGAAGAACATCATTATCGCTAGCTTGCGAAGTGCGCAACAAAATGACGCGGGAAGTAATTATCAGTATTGACAGGATTACAATGGTTAGCTTGGATGACAATGGAAATCCAACACCGCACGGAAAAAATGAAATTGAATACGTTAAAGACCGTTTGGGAAAATAGTTTTAAGACAAGGCTCGAAAGTCTTGGCCAGTTGGCAATTCAAAAATTTCAAGGTCGAAATAGGGGATGGAGGCCAGCAAATGGTCAAAAATATCTGCTTGAATGTGTTCGTAATTTACCCAGCGTTTGTCTTTGCTGAAACAAAATATTTCAATCGGAATTCCTTTATCTGTTGGTGCTAAATGGCGCACCATTAAAAACAAGTCTTTATTGATTGCGGAATTTTCATTCAAAAAAGCATCAGTATAATAACGGAAAACACCGAGGTTTGTTTGATTTCTACCATTTATCAATAGTTCTTTATCAACTTCGTTTTTATGGTTGAATTTATCCACATCTTTTTGGCGATGTTCTAAATACGGTTTTATCAGTTCAATTTTTTTCAGCTTCACAATGTCTTCCGAAGAAAGAAATTTTATGGAAGATTGCTTTATAAAAATGGAACGTTTTATTCTTCGCCCATCGCTTTCCTGCATTCCACGCCAGTTTTGAAACGAATCTGCAATCAAGCTATAGGTGGGAATTGTGGTGAAGGTATTATCCCAGTTCTGTACGCGAACAGTCGCGAGGTTTATTTCGGTAACGTGTCCATCAGCGCCAAATTTGCTGAAAGTAATCCAGTCGCCAATGCGAACAATATCATTCACAGAAACCTGAATGCTCGCAACAAAACCAAGAATGGTATCTTTAAAAATTAGAAGAATCACGGCAGAAGCCGCTCCCAAAGTAGTAAGGCTAACAATTGAAAAGCCCGTAAGAAGCTGAATAATCCAAAAAATTCCGATTCCCCAAGCAAAAATCATCATTACCTGCACGTAGCTTTCCATCGGCTTGTCCTTAAACCTTTCGCTTTCTTCAAGATAATTACGTGTGCTCCGCAGAATACTTCGGAAAATATAGATAGAAAGTATAACCGACAGAACTTGCACAACTATCAGCAAAAGATCGGTCATAAAAGCTGATTCAATAAAAATTATTGGAATCAACTTCCACATAATGAACAAAGGCAAAATGTGGGCAAAAAATCTTGGAAAATTACTTTTCACAAGATAATCATCAAAGGTATTTTTTGTCTTGTCGCTGAATGCTTTGAAGGCTTCAACAATAAATTTTCTAAAAATAACGTCAAGGATATAAACGCCAATAAAAACAACAATACAGTTTAAAACCACATTGAGAAAAATGGCCCATTCCAGTGCCATCCCTTCGCCATTGAGGTATTCTTGCAGTAAACAACTGTATTTTTGAAGCGTATCTGTATTCATTATAGGTATTTACGTTCTACATAAAAGGGACCGAAAGGCAGCACGGAACACATAACCACAATGAATAAATCTTTGATTGACCATTTCAGTTTTTTGAACATGTATATTGCGCCACCAACATAAAGAACGAACAAAACACCGTGTGCCATTCCCACTAATTGCACCATTCTTGGCATGTCCCAAATGTATTTTAAAGGCATTGCAATTCCTAAAAGCACTAAAAATGAAATTGCTTCCAAAGTGCTAATTAATCTAAATGTTTTTACTGAAAGTTCCAAGATTGTCTAATTTTCGGCAAAGATACATGTTGCAACTCGCACAGCTAAATTTTAAGATTACTTTAATCGAACAAATAACTTTGTAGAAATGTATATCTTTAAAAGAAAAAATTATATGATTCCATTGTTACAATCCCCAGGACAAACAATTCAAAATTCATTAGAAACCTATTACCACGAATTCCTAAAAGTATTACCAAGGATTGCTATGGCAATTTTGGTTATAATTTTGGGTGTTTTACTGGCGCAGGTTCTTACCAATTTTTATAAGCGAAGATTTCAAAAGAAGTCTGAAGATCCGTTAATGTCAAAGTTCTTGGCGCAAGCTGTAAAAATAATTTTGATTATTATAGCCATAATGATTGCCTTGCGTGTTGCTGGTTTGGATGGAATTGCAACTGGGCTCTTAACAGCCGTTGGCGGTGGCGCAATTATTTTGGGTTTTGCTTTTCAAGATATAGGAAAGAACTTTCTGGCTGGAATTATTCTTGCTTTCAACAGACCTTTTAATATTAACGATACGATAAAAGTAGACGATATCTTCGGAAGGGTGAAGGCATTAAGCTTTAGATATTCGCACATAAAAACTTTTGACGGGCGAGATATTTACATACCAAATAGCGATGTGCTTACAAAACCAGTTGAAAACTATACCGCAGATGGTTTTTATAGAGTAGATTTTACAGTTGGAATTGGTTACGAAGACGATATAGTGGCGGCTAAGAAAACAATTCAAGGCATTTTGGATTCAAACGAAGAAATTATGAGAGACGCCGAACACGAAAATTTTGTAATTGAAGATGAACTGGCTGCAAGCACCGTAAACTTAAAAGTATTTTTTTGGGTCGATACTGTTGATTATAGAAGGTCTTCCAGAGTTTTGCGCGGTTTGATTATTCGTGAAGTGAAGGAAGAACTCTTCAAAAAAGGCTTCAATCTTCCTGCGGATATTAAAGAACTTAAAATTTATGGAACTGAGGATGCTATTCCTATTAAATTTAGAAATAGTCCAGAGTTTCCGAAAAAAGAAAAGCAATAAATTCCGTGTCCTCTGTGCCTCTGTGTTGAATAATTAACCACAGAGGACACGGAGAAATATTATTCACAGGGCAATGGAACATTCAATGTTTTATAACTCCAATTCTTCTTAAAGCTGAAATGCCACCATTCTGTCCTTATAGTATTGAAACCAACTTTCCGCATTCCTTCAAAAAGCAACTTTCTATGCGCTAGTATTTCTTTTGAAAAATTATAGTTGTCAATATGCGCTTCTCTTCCGAAGTAATCGTAATCACTGCCCATTTCAACGTAACAACCATCCAAAGTTTCAAGAGTAATATCTACCGCAGCACCTTTGTTGTGCACGGAACCGTTTCCATAAGGATTGCCCACATACGTTGCGCGCGGCACTTTAGCCCACATTTTTTTCTGAACATCCAACGGTCTGTAGCAGTCGTATATTTTTATGCGATACCCTTTTTCGCAGAAGTATTGATTGGCTTTTAGGAGTGCTTCTGCTACTTCGGTACGCAGTAAACATTCGGCGCAGTCGTAAAGTGTTTCGCCTATGAAGTTGTTTGGTGTAGCGTAACGGATTTCATAATTAAATTCCGTTGAAAGGTCTTTAAGATTTACGAGTGTTTCCTTTGGTTTTTCTTGGGAAGAAAGACAAAAGAATGAAGATACGAAAAACAGAAAAAATAATAATTTCATTATTCAAATTTAAGCAGAATTTAATAACATTCGCTTTCGCTATTTGTAACTTTGGGAAAAACGAAAAACTATGAATGATTTAGGAAAAAAATCCGCACTTGTTACAGGCGGTACAAAAGGAATAGGTTACGGAATTGCTGAAGCTTTACTGAAAGAGGGAATAAATGTTGCCATAACCGGAAGAACAAAAACAACTGCCGAAGAAGCTGCCAAGCAATTAAACGCTAACGGAAACGATAGGGCACAGGCAATAGGTTTAGAAGCAGACGTACGTAGTTATGAAAGTCAAGAAAAAGCAGTTAACGAAGCTGTTAGTAAATTTGGTGCTTTGGATATTGTTATTGCTAATGCTGGTTTAGGCCATTTTGGTTCTGTTGAAGATATTACAATTGAAGAATGGAAGGAAACCATAGACACCAACCTTTCGGGACCGTTCTATTCTTTGAAAGCGAGCGTTGATCAATTAAAGAAAAACAAAGGATACTTTATAAGTATTTCAAGTTTGGCTGGAACTAATTTCTTTAAAGGAGGAAGTGCTTATAACGCAAGTAAATTTGGTCTTACAGGTTTTACACAAGCTGCGATGCTAGATTTGCGCGACGCTGGAGTAAAGGTGAGTACTATTATGCCAGGTTCGGTTTCAACTCATTTTAATAATAACGAACCAGATGAAAAAGGTGCTTGGAAAATCCAGAAAGAAGATATAGGAAAGTTAGTTGTGGATTTATTGAAGATGAATCCGCGAACTTTGCCAAGTAAAATTGAAGTTAGACCATCAATGCCACCTTCTTAGTTGGTAGTCTTTAGTTGGTAGACGGTAGTTAAAAAAAAGGCGGTTCATCGTTGTGATGAACCGCCGTTACCATAGTTATTTACCTTCTTTTTTATTTGGCAGAAAGCAAAGCCAAAAATTTGTCAAGGTTTGGCAAAATTACAATACGCGTTCTTCTGTTAGTTGCGCGCCCATCCTTAGTTTCATTTTCTGTTAGTGGGTGAAAACTGCTTCGTCCAGCTGCAATTAGCTTTTCTGGAGCTACACCGTAGTCATCCTGTAATTTGCGGATAACGGCAGTGGAACGATCTACACTCAACTCCCAGTTGTCTTTAATGTAAGCACCAGGCTTAACGGTTTGACTGTCTGTATGACCTTCAACCATTACCTCTAGGGCTGGTTCGCTGTTAATTACTTTAGCAAGACGCTCTAATAATGGATTGGCTTTAGAATTAACGGTTGCACTACCAGACTTAAATAATAATTTATCTGAAATTGTAATCATTACCACCGTTTCATCAATGTTAATCTTGATGTCATCTTCTTCACCTTCGCCAACCAAACTGCTGTCTAGGTTCTTTTTAAGATTGTGAGAAACGATTAGATTCATAGAATCTTTCAACGTTTTAGCCTGTGCCAATTCTTGGGGATCTACATTGGCAAGGGCTTTTCTCATTTTTTCCTTATCATTTTCTGAAATTACAACGCCTTCAATTTCTTGCAGGCGACTGTTGTTACTGTCAGTCAATGATTGGATTTTGGAATTGTAGCTAGCAACGCGCTCTTCAATTTTGGCGTACTTGGCTTCAATTTCTTCTTTTTCAAACTGGGTTTTTGTAAGCGTAGAACGGGTATCATTGTATTGATTTTCCAATTCTACATACTTCTTTTTTGATACACATGAGGTAGCAAAAATTGCTGTCGCCAGCATGGTTAGTGCAATAGCTTTTTTCATAATACTAAGTTTTTAAGGGTTTGTTACGCAAATATAACAGCGTGTCTCTCCAAAAAATTAGTTAATGAGTGCTATTGTTTTGTTAAATGAATTTTAACCGAACCACTCAAACACATATCCCAATACAACATAAAGTATGATAAAGACAACAATGGTACCGATGCAGCCGCATTTTCCGCCACCAATTTTCTTGGCACCCCAGCCGGCTAATAAAATTCTAAGTAATTTTTTCATGAGTATAATTTTAAGGTGATTGCAATAATTGCTAGTTATTCTCTATTAGTTTTGGAATCATTCTTTTTAGGAGCTTCATCCTGTGGTTCCATTCGTAATTTATTCTTTCCAAAATCCAAAGTGCGGATAGGGAAAGGAATATTAACTCCAGCTTCATCAAATCCTTTGCGGATTAGTTTTATGGCCTTGTGCTGCGCCTCCAGTTTAGGTTTTGGCTTTTCGCTGTGAATCCAAAACCGTGTAATGAAGTTGATGGAGCTATCGCCAAATTCAGTATAAAAGAATTCTACGCCTTCTCCTTCATCTTGTTCAAAATTTTCTGAAAGTAGCTTTACCACGAGATCTTCCACTTTTTGCAAATCGTCTTCATAACCCACGCCGCAGCTTACGGATACTCTTGAACGCTCCGTCCAAGAATAATTGGTGAACGGATTTTCAACAAATATTTTATTCGGAATCATTACATAATCATTATCTGGTTGGCGGATTGTTACTGTTCTAAGATCTATTTCTTCTACATAACCCTTCTTACCTTGCGCTTCAATAAAATCTCCTATGCGCACTTTTGGTTGAAAAGAAAGCATAAAACCCGAAACGGTATTGCTTAAGGTTCCTTGTAACGCGAATCCAATGGCTAATCCCATAACTCCAGCACCAGCTAGAACCGATGTTAGTACTTTATCTAGTTGCATAACACCCAACGCGATAAAAAAGCCAATAAGCAGGACAATGGCGTAAACTAACTTGGAAAGTACCTGTTTGATGGACTCATCGCTCATTTTGCGAAATAGGACTTTATGCGAAAGTTTTTTCAGGCCTTTGGCAATGAAATAAAAGACAACCAGAACGAGTATAGCCACCGCCACATTTGGCAATTTCAGGATTATAGTGTCCAGCCAGCCATCAAGCTTGTCCCATAAGTTTGTAATTGAGGATTCTACTGAAAATTTTTCTTGTGTCATAATATGTTTTGTTTATAAGAGTGATGAAAGCAAAAATGTACCTAATATCCATAGAATAATAGAAAGGATGCCCCCAATGATAAAAAAATGTTTGAACTTATAGAAGCCCATACCGTAAATTAATGTATTTGTTTGATAACCCATTGGCGTAAAAAAACTAAAGTTTGCCCCAAATAAAACCGAAAGTATAAATGGTTTCATAGAAAGGTCTAAGCCCACGGCAACAGCTATAGCAATAGGTGTCATTATTATTGCGGTTGCGTTGTTGCTCACCACACTACTCATTAACATGGTTATCAAAAATATAAGCCCAATAACGATTAGGTTTGATTGACCGCTCAAAATGTTTAATAACTGGTCTGAAATCCATTTATCTGCGCCAGTGTTGTTCATTGCAATACCTAGCGGAATCATTCCTGCAAGTAGAAAAATTACCTGCCAGTTTATGCGATGATACACATCATTCAATTCCAAACAGCGCGTAAGAAGTAAAAGACATACTCCAGTTAAAGCACTTATTAAAATAGGAAGAATTCCGGTGGCCGCCAACCCTACAACGATTAACAAAATAGCAAAAGACATAGCTCGCTTTTTAATGTTTACGGCGGGTTTGGTTTTGTGTTCCATCAATATTGCCACGTTTTCCATTTCATAAAGCTGGCCAATTTCGTTCTTAGGCACTTCAACCAACAACCTATCTCCTGGTTTTAGCGTAATTTGTTCAATATTCTTTCTTACCAAACGTTCTTTGGTGTTCCGAATATTTCTTCTTTTTTTTATGGCAATAGGCAGTGCACTTTGAAAGGTTTGTTTTCTAAGTTGTTTTAATGTTTTTCCAATAAGGATTGAACCGGGTAAAATTAAGAGCTCCACAAAGCCCAAATCGTCTTGTTTTTTTGTGTTTTCGGCTTCTTCTTCGTTTTCTATAATCAACTTCTTTTTGTCGCTTTCTTTGTTCTTATGAACGCTTAAACCTTCGGCATCATTAAGTTTTGCTAGATTCTCAATGTCGCACATCAAAACCAATCTATCGTTTGCTTTTAAGGTAATATAACGACCCGGAGCGTTGGTAATTTGCTTTTTACGAGTAAGTTTTAAAATGGAAATTTCAGGATTAGTATATAGAAAGGTGTCTTCAATGTTTTTATCAATCAAATTTGAATCTTCGCTTATTACAACTGTTGTCACATAATTTTCTAGATCATAAGCCTCTTGTAAATTTTCTTTTGAATCCTTCGGAAGCCATCTAGAGAGAATGGTTATCACGATAATTCCCACGATCATAAAGATGAGTCCAAAAAACGAAAATTCGAAGAAACTGAATTTTTCTGCTCCAAGATCTCGCGCCACGGAATTTACAATCAGGTTTGTGGATGTTCCCATTAATGTACAACTTCCACCTAAAATACCTGCAAATGAAATAGGAAGTAGCAGTTTGGATTGAGACACATTGAAGCGTTTAGCCAATTCTGCAATTATTTTTATAAACACAATAACCACGGCAGTGGTATTTATAAATGCTGAAATACCTCCAGTAATAAACATGAAAATAGGAAGCAAAAGAAAAAGTGGAAGTACATGAAGATTTTTAAGAAAGCGCGCCAAGGAAGCGATAACACCGTTGTCCTCCAAAGCAAGCGCAATAATCATTAAAGAAAGTACGGTAATTGTAGCGGAATTTGAGAAGCCTGAAATCGCTTCATCTGGCTCAACCAGTCCAGAAATGGCTAGTGTGGCTATGAGCAACATTGCAATTTTATCTACAGAAAAGACTTCAAAAGCGAAAAGAATAATCGTAACGAACAGAATAGAAAAAACGAGTATTATTTCTGTGGTCATTTGTATTGATGGTTGATCTTATAAAGATAACCGCAGAAATAAAACTCGTTCCTAAGAATTTCATAAAATATTGACACTGTCAATATTTTAACATTTTGTTTAGCCTAAATACTTTTTCAAGATGTGGCTTTTTGAAGTTTGACGTAATCTTCTAATCGCTTTCTCACGAATTTGACGAACGCGTTCGCGGCTCAAATCAAAAGTGTCTCCAATTTCCTGTAGCGTCATTGGGGGTTGCCCACAAAGTCCGAAATTTAATTTTACAACATCTGCTTCGCGAGGTGCTAAAGTGTCTAAAGCACGGTTAATTTCGATACGAAGTGATTCGTGCATTAAGTTTTTATCTGGGTTCGGGCTTTCACCAGAACTCAAAACATCATAAAGATTATTATCGTTCTCTCCTTCTTGAAAAGGAGCGTCCATTGAAAGACTTCGCGTTGAATTTTTAAGCGAACTTTTCACCTTAGACTCACTGAAATCAAGCTCTTGAGCTATTTCGGAAGCTGTAGGAATACGCTGAAATTTTTGTTCCAAATGTATGGAAGCCTTCTTTATTTTATTGATGTCGCCAATTTTGTTCAAAGGCAAACGAACAACACGGGATTGTTCAGCGATTGCCTGCAAAATTGCTTGACGAATCCACCAAACTGCGTAAGAAATAAATTTAAAACCGCGAGTTTCATCAAATCGTTTAGCGGCTTTTACCAAACCAACGTTTCCTTCATTAATTAAATCTGGAAGACTTAGTCCTTGATTTTGGTATTGTTTTGCAACCGATATTACAAATCGTAAATTTGCACGGCTCAATTTATTCAGTGCGGCTTGATCTCCTTCACGAATACGCTGTGCCAACTCTACTTCTTCTTCAGCAGTTATCAAGTCTATCTTGCTAACGTCCTGTAAATAACTGTTTAAAGATTTGGTTTCTCTGTTGGTAACCTGCTTCGTGATTTTAAGTTGTCTCATATATCTCTCTGTTTTTTATAATAACACGGCATAGTATGACATTTTTAGCGATTTTCCAAATAGTTAACACAACTTGTTAAAATTTGATGGTGTTATTTTTTTTTGATTACCTTGATAAAAAAAGAAAATGAAAATTCAAAATATAGCTTTTCCAGTAATCGCAATGCTTGTTTCTATAAGTGTTTTAGCTCAAAAACCAACAGAAGTTCCAAAACCAAGTGATAAACCTATCGATTTAAATAATCCTGCTGATATTATAATTTATATTGTTCTGCCATTGTGTGCGGTATTGTTTTTTATCGTCTATAAAAAGCAACGGAACAAGAAAAGTTAAATGTTTATACATTAATTTTGAAAAGAATTAGTTTGCAGCAGCAATTTCTGTTTTCAATAAATGAAGATTTCAAGGTTTTCCTGAAATTGAAAATTCATTTTTTGGTGCAATTCTTGTAGTAGTTGCTTAAAATTTTATGTTATGTTGAAGAAATTCTTCTTAATTGGTTTACTAGCTTTTTCGGGAACAATGTTTTCTCAAATTGATTTGCAGAACAATTCCGTTCGGTTTGAATCTTCTCAATCCAATATGGAAAGTTCTACCGGTTTTGAAATTCCAGCAATTAAATCGCCAACACTCTCCAACAATAAGAATCCGAATACTTCAAATAATTCCGACTTAGGTAAGGAAAAAGAAAAACAGATAGATATGCAAAATGGTGATGGTTTGCTTACCTATACTGGGAATAACAAAGGGCCAAAATACTTCAGCGAAGATAAAGAAGCAAAACCTGAATACGGAAAAGACCAATATCTAGGGGATTTTAAAACAACAGCAAAAACAGCAACCTTTATGTATCGCGACCATGAATTTGTGGATGGCGATATGATTCGTGTATATGTAAATGGCGATATTCTAATTCCGCAAGCAAGACTGGAAGGCAGTTTTAGAGGATTTAACCTTCCCTTGCAATCAGGTTTCAACAAAATAGATTTTGAAGCATTAAATCAAGGGACCTCTGGACCAAATACCGCCCAACTAAATATCTACGACGAAATTGGCAATCTGCTCGCTTCCTATGAATGGAATCTTTTTACGGGCAATAAGGCTACTGCCATAGTTGTAAAACAGTAATTTTTTTTAAAATTTGAATAGAACCTAGATAGAAACAAATTTTATAATGTAAAGTTTGTTTTACAAAATAAATAGTATATTTGTCTTATTGTTAAGCGTACTTACTTTAACTAATAAAACATTTATATTATGAACAAGCGAAAATTTTGTGATGCTGAAGAGCACAGATTGCACTGGTTAATAAACTTTAAGTTGCCAAACCAGTGGAAAAAAATAGGTTGGGGTATTCTCTTTCTCTCTTTTGGATTTCTAATAATTAGTAAGTTTTTAGACGGAGATTATACACTGGTTAGTTCAATTTTCAAGAAGACAGCGTTATTGGGTTTACTAATTGTAACCATTTCAAAGGAAAAGATTGAGGATGAATTAGCAGAAAATCTTCGATCAAAGGCATTTTCATTCGCCTTTATAATAGGAGTCGTTTATGTTTTGGTGCAGCCTTTAATAAATTACTTGGCTTTTGTAATTGTAAAACCACAAAATGCAAATTATGAAGATTTAGGTGATTTTCAAATACTCTGGTTTTTACTTGTGGTGTATTTAATGACTTTCTGGTTTCTAAAAAAGAGGAATTCATGAAAAATACTTTAAAAGTTGAACGTGCCATTCTCAACCTAACGCAAGATGAACTTGCGCAAAAAATTGGGGTATCGCGACAGACCATTAATTCTATTGAGACCAATCGGTATGTGCCTTCAACGCTTTTGGCACTAAAACTATCAAAACTTTTTGACAAGCCTGTAAACAATTTTTTTAAACTTGAAGAAAATGATTGATCCATTATCATATTCGTAGTCATTTTTTATATATTCCATAATTGGAATAGTCTTGCGGCGTTAAAATTTTCATAATTCCTAAAAATAGAATCTAAAAGATAGAGAATTCTTAAAGTCGTACTTTAATTTTACATTAAAACTAAAGTATGAATGTATCTGAACAAATTCTTCAAATTCTTAAAAATGTCGGCGTAACCCAAATATGGGGTGTAACTGGCGATGCCCTAAACACTTTCACAGATGCCCTCCGCGATGATGATGATATGAAATGGATTGCCGTGCGCCACGAGGAAAATGGTGCCTTCGCCGCTGGCGCTGAAGCACAGATGACGGACAATCTAGCAGTCTGCGCAGGAACCGTTGGTCCAGGAACACTTCATCTTATTAATGGGCTCTACAATGCAAAAAAAGAACGCGTTCCAGTTCTTGCCATTAGCGGCCAAGTGGCGCGTGTGAATATGGGAACCAATTATTTTCAAGAAGTTGGGCTTACTAAAATTTTCGATGATGTTTGCGCATACCAAGCCATAATTCGATCTGCGGAAGAAGCGCCTCGAGTGGTTTTGAAAGCAATTCAAATCGCTTTGGAACAACGAGCTGTAGTTCGGGTTGAAATTCCTGTAGATATTGCGGTTGAAGAAGCCAAAGGTGCTCACTTTGAGCATCCTGTTTTTCGTGGCAATGCGGTTTTAGTTCCTTCTGAAAAAGACATCAACAAAATAGCAAACGCAATTAATGAAGCCGAAAAGATCACAATTCTAGCAGGAGCAGGCTGCCGAAATAGTAGGGAAGAGGTTTTAGCTCTTTCCGAAAAATTGAAAGCGCCAATTGTTCATACGTTTAGATCTTCGGACGTGATTCATAATGATGACAAAAATGTGGTTGGTCTCACAGGATTAATAGGAAATCCTTCCGCATATCACGCCGTTATGAAACCAGATTTGTTGTTGATGTTGGGAACTGATTTTCCTTACAGCAACTTTCTTCCAGACGATGTTAAAATCATTCAAGTTGACAAACGTATTGAAAACATTGGTAATCGTGTAAAGGTGGATATTGGCGTGCAAGGCGATTGTTTGGCAACACTTGAAAAATTGGAAGCTAAGATTCTTCCGAAGAAAAATTCTGAATTTTTAGATAATCTGGTTGAAAACTTTAAAAAATGGAAACAACATAAATTGGAAAGCAGTAGTTTGAAGATGGATGAAGAGCCTTTACATCCACAACTTTTTATGAATGTTATAAACAAAAAAGCTTCGGACGATGCTTGTTTTACTGTTGACGTTGGCGAAAGTGCCATTTGGGTGGCGCATCATTTATCTTTTCGCGGAAAACGACGTTTGCTGGGTTCATTTAATCACGGTTCTATGGCTGTTGGTTTTCCTGCAGCTATGGGAATTCAATCTGTAAATCCAGGAAGACAAGTTTGGGCAATTGTTGGGGACGGCGCTTTTGGAATGTGTATGAATGATTTTATTACAGCCGTTCGTTACAATTGGCCCGTGAAAATTTTAGTTTACAACAACAGCCAACTCGGTTTTGTAAAAATTGAAATGGAGGAAGCTGGTTATGCAATGGCAGACGAAGCTCTCGGCCTGCAAAACCCAAATTTTGCCGAATATGCCAAACTGTGTGGCGGCAACGGAATACGAGTGGAACACGCCGCAGATATTGAAAAAGCAATTGAAATGGCAATCGCTTCACCCAAGCCTTTTATTATAGATGCCGTAACTAATCCAGGAGAACTTTCATTGCCGCCGAACATAACTTTGGAAGAAGCCTGGGGCTTTGGAAAATCTAAAGTGAAGGAAATTTTACTCTCAGTTCAAGGTGATAAAAACCAGAAAAATAACTTGATGGACGAGATAAAAGGATTTTTTCACAATTCAAAATAATTCAAACAGGACATAGGACGATAAGACATAGGACGTAAGACAACTTCAGTTTTATGATAAGAAAAGTTATTTCGACACTATTTCGTCCTATATCTTAAGTCTTATTGTCCTAAATCAATTTTCAAAATTGATAAACATTATAATATTAATAAATTTTTCAAAATGAGAGAAGCAATACAATTTACGTTTATCGCCTTAGGAATCATTGCAATCATAACCTGCACTGCAATTTGGCCAGTTTATGGTTTTTCAATTCTGGGTATTACAATTTTCGCGATTGGTATTTATGATTTATTTCAGAAAAAACACGCCATTCTAAGAAACTTCCCTGTTTTGGGACATATGCGTTTTTTACTAGAAATGATTGGACCAGAACTTCACCAATACTTTGTGGAATCTGATACCGATGGAAAACCAATAGACCGAAACCACAGAACCTACATTTATGAACGTGCCAAACTTGAAAAGGAAACCCATCCTTTTGGAACCGAGTTAAATGTAGAAGCTGAAAATGCCAAATGGATGAAACACAGTATTTATCCTTCACCGTTGAAGGAGGAAGCGCCAAGAGTTCTTATTGGCGGCCCGGATTGTAAACAACCTTATAGCGCTAGTATTTTTAATATTTCGGCTATGAGTTTTGGAGCTTTGAGCAAAAATGCTGTAATGGCGTTGAATTTAGGGGCAAAAGCAGGTAATTTTTTCCATGATACAGGTGAAGGTGGAATTTCAGATTATCACTTAAAAGGAGGCGATTTGGTATATGAAGTAGGAACAGGTTATTTTGGTTGTAGAAATGAAGACGGGCACTTTTCCCCAGAAATATTTAAAGAAAAAGCTGCTTATCCTACAGTTAAAATGATTGAGATTAAAATTTCACAAGGAGCAAAACCTGGTCACGGTGGCGTTTTGCCAGCAGTTAAGAACGATGAGGAAATTGCAAAAATTAGAGGAATAAAACCGCATACGGACGTTATTTCACCTCCTGGACATAGTGCGTTCAGTGATGCTGAAGGTTTGTTGCGTTTTGTAAAACAGATGCGTGAGCTGAGCAATGGAAAACCTATAGGTTTCAAATTATGTATAGGAAGCAAACAAGAGTTTATAGACATCTGCGAAAAAATGGTTGAAACTGGAATAAAACCCGACTTCATAACCGTTGATGGTTCTGAAGGTGGAACTGGTGCCGCACCAATAGATTTTTCAAATTATGTTGGAATGCCGTGGGAAAAAGCCCTTGTTTTTGTTGTTGATACTTTAAACGGTTATGGTCTGAAAAAAGATATAAAAATTGTAACAGCCACCAAAATATTTACAGCTTTCGATATTTTTAAAGCGTTAAGCATCGGTGCAGATGTTTGTAATTCTGCCAGAGGAATGATGATTGCTTTAGGTTGCATACAAGCGCTGAGGTGCGATACTAATAAATGTCCTACAGGAGTTACAACAAATAATCCAACATTAATGCGAGGGCTTGTTGTTGAAGAAAAATGGCAGCGCGTTCGAAATTATCACGCGAGAACAGTGAAAGAATTTTTAGAGCTTTTTGCAGCAGCGGGTTGCAATAACCTTTCAGATTTGAATAGAAGTTATATCTTTAAGCAAATTGCGACAGACATTAAATGTTATGATGAAATTTATCCGATAATTTCCGAAGGACAATTTCTTGAAAATGCAAATTTGTGAATCTAACCGTTAACAATTATTATCATGAAAAAAGTGCTAATTACCTTAGATTATAATCCCAATTCTGAAAAAGTTGTGAATATGGGTTATGAACTCGCAAAACTTATGAACGCTGAGGTTTGCCTGTTTCACGTGCTTGCAGAAGTACGTTACTATGGAATGCAATACGAACCTTTTATGGGTTATGAAGGCTACGCATTTCCGGTGGATTTTAAAATTCAGGAGGAATTTGTGAAGGTGGCGCAAGATTATCTTGACAAAACAAAAGTACATTTAAAAGGTGAAAATATTTCAACACATTTAGCTGAAGGTGATACCGCACAAAAGATTTTAGATTACGCCGAGGAATGGAATGCAGATTTAATTGTGATGGGAGCCCATCATCACGGAGCTTTGGAAAAACTATTTTTAGGAACTGTTGCGTCCAGCATTTTGGAGCAAACAAAAATCCCCGTTTACATGGTGCCAACGGGGAAATAAATAATATTCTGAGAGAGAATTAAATTCTTGGTTTATCTTCTTCTAAGTTGTCCTTGTCATCGCCACCTTGGCTAAAAAGCTGGTTTTCTTCATCGCGGAAACCTGTATTGGACTTTTTAGCTTGATTTCGTCCTGGTACATCTAAATCTTTTCCGGCAAAATCAACTTTGTTCTTACGATTTCGAAGTTGTTGATCGTCACCACCATCGCCGTGTATGTTCTTTTGAGAAAGAATGTCTTTATCGTGTTCGGTGATATTAGGATTATAAGGAAGTTTCTGGTCTTTAGTCTTTTTAGAATCTGAAGTAGTCTTTGTTTCTGAAGCTTTTTCTGAATTTTTCATAATTTTTATTTTAAAGGTATTTAAAAGTGATAAATATGACACTTCATTTAACACAGATTAAATAAAATATAACAAGCATTTATGGTTTACTTCATAAAATAGTACCTTCGCAAGGAAATACTTCATCTTGAAAAAATAATTATGGCTCTTACCAATAACGATATAATGAAAAAATTGCGTGTGGCGCACAAATTTCGCGATGAGGATATTTTGAAAATTTGTTCACTTGTAGATTTTGCAGTAACAAAGAGTGAGCTTGGAGCCATCTTTAGAAACGAGAATCACGAAAAATATATGGAGTGTGGCGATCAGTTTCTTCGTAATTTTTTAAATGGATTGGTTATACATCTACGCGGACCGATGCCAGAAAGAAAGGAACCAAAAGTAAAGTTAGAATCCAATCCAAAGCCAGTTCGTAAACACATTCCAAATCCTCGGAAATAAAAAGCTGGATCAAATTTGTTCAATCCAGCACTAATTATTTATCGATTTTATTTGTTTCAATACGTGTATCTGCATGTTTTTCTTATTGTAGGATCTTCAAATAGATGTTGGTTTCCAAATAGATAATTTAAAGTATGTTGCTTTTGCGAGCCGCATTTAATGCGTTTTTGAATGTTTCTTAAGGTATTCATAATTAATATGTTTTTTGGTTAAACTTAAGGTGCTTATTTGTTGCGCCTTTTCATATTCCAGCTATATGCTTTGGAGTTTTGGGGTCTGTGAGTGTGTTGGTTACTGTCTAAAGTTCTCATGGTTTTTATATTTTAATGATTATTAATTAATTTTTATCGAAATCTTCTTTTCAAATTCCAAGAATAAGCTTTTGAAGTTTTCATTTTTTCGGTTAATAAGTTGCTGTCTAATGTTCTCATAATAAATTATTGTTTTGGGTTATACTTAAAAGACGCAATAGCTTTTGATTTGTTACAGTACTATGTAATGCAAAGTAATGATTTAACAAAAGGTTAATAAACACGTTGTCTAGCTCTATCGAGAATAGGTGCACAGATATTGGATTACTTATTGTTTAATTAGTTTGAATGTGTTTAACAAACAATTAACCGTGAATGCTTTGCCATGAGATTGTAGTGTAGCAGCTTTAGTCTTATATTTGCGCTCTAAAATATTTTGCACCCTTAATTAAAATGGATACCATTAAAAAGTCTGAAACAAACAAATTCAAGCGTACGCACCTGTATTATAAATACACTGGGTTTTACACGTTTGTTGGCCAGAGTATTAAAAAGGCAATCATTCCGATCGTTCTGATAATTGTTGCTTTAATTGTATTGGATTTTTATGTAATTGATTTCAGCAATCTTTTTACCTACATTACAGAAACATACGCGCCAATAAATATTCTATTGGTATTCTTAGCGTCAGAGTCTTTATTGGGGTTGGTTCCACCGGAAATATTTATCGCTTGGAGTGATAAAATGCCAGAGCCTATTTTGTATTTAACAATTTTGGCGTCGCTTTCCTATATCGGAGGTATTATTTCCTATTTCATCGGGAAATGGGTTTTTACCATTCCTCGAGTTTATGACTATATGGAAGGGAAAATGAAGAAACACCTTAAACAAATTCGCAAATGGGGTGGTTTCTTGATTGTTGTTGGTGCTTTGTTGCCAATACCTTATTCTATGACAAGTATGGCTGCTGGTATGATTCACTATAAATTCAGAAATTATCTACTCTTTGGATTGCTTCGTTTTGTAAGGTTTTATCTTTATGCCATTGCCATATTCAGTTTGCTGTAGTACTTTTGTTATGCTGAAGCATTTTGCTTTGGAAGAAACTACTTTTCATCTTTAAACAGCAATTTCTTTTAAATGAAGAAAAACGATCCCTACGCAGCATTACGATTTCGGGAGTTTAATCTATTTCTTTTTGTTCGTTTTGCGATGGTTTTTGCGTGGAGCATGCAGTTTATTGTAATAGAATGGGAAGTTTACAGCATTACCAAAAATCCACTTTCGTTAGGAATCATTGGTTTAATGGAAGTTATTCCCGCAGTTTCTATGGCGCTTTTTGCGGGTCATATTGTAGATCAATCTGAAAAACGAGGACTTTTAATTAAATGTATTTTGGGTTTCTCTGTGGTAAGTCTCGGGCTTTTTCTGCTTACATGGCCAAGAGTTGTCGGCGATCTCACAACTAATACAGTACTTTACTCAGTTTATTTTCTGGTTTTTCTAGGTGGACTTGTTCGCGCATTTTTAGGACCGACTATATTTTCACTTTTCTCATTATTAGTTCCCAAAAAAATATATCCAAATGCCGCCACATGGAGCAGCTCTGTTTGGCAAATGGGCTCTGTTGTTGGACCAGCCGCAGGAGGATTCTTCATTCATTGGATTGGTGTTCACTGGTCTATGTGTTTTGTTTTTGCTTTTTCGTTGATGGCTTTATTGCTGTTGCTTCAAATTCCGAAGAAACCTATTTTAAACCCAAACATTGGAGAACCCATCGTTAAAAGTTTAAAAGAAGGAATAAAATTCGTTATGAACACTCGTGTAATTTTGGGTGCGCTAACGTTGGATATGTTTGCTGTTCTTTTTGGTGGGGCGGTAGCGCTGCTTCCTATTTACGCACAAGATATTCTTAAAGTAGGTCCGGAAGGGTTTGGGATACTACGTGCTGCCCCTGCTGTTGGAGCATTAATAATTATGTTTACTTCAGCACATTTTCCGCTAAATAAAAATGCTGGATATAAATTGCTTGCAGCCATCTTTGGTTTTGGAATATCTATCATAATATTTGGAGTTTCAACGTGGTTTTGGGTTTCTGTAATTGCGCTTTTCTTAAGCGGTGTGACTGATGGAATTTCAATGGTTATTAGACAAACCATATTGCAATTACGCACTCCCGATGCAATGCGTGGCCGTGTGGCTTCCGTTAATTCTATGTTTGTTGGCTCTTCCAATGAGCTTGGTGCTTTTGAAAGCGGACTAACTGCTAAATTAATGGGAACAGTAACTGCCGTGGTTTTTGGAGGTGGAATGACTATTCTTACCGTTCTTGGAACAGGAGCGTTTTTCCCAAAACTTCGAAAGCTGGATTTGCGAAAGGATTTGGAGGAACATGAAAAAGGGTGAATTCGCTAATTCGTGATTCGTTACTTCGGGATTGGTAAATTTTAGACTGAGTGATTCGATTATACTTTTAATACTCCTCGAAAACCTCTTCCTCCGTAATAAGATTCTGCGCCATTGTGATAGATGAAAATTGTATCAAAACGAAAATCGCCAAAAATAGCGCCGCCAAGTTTTCTAATATTTTCTGGAGTTTTTAGCCAACTGGAAGTTTTTGTGTCGAATTTCCCTAGAGTATGAAGCTTTCTATATTCTTCTTCAGTTAAAATTTCGATGCCCATTTCGGTAGCCAAACCCACTGCACTATTCGCTGGTTTGAATTTTTTTCTTGCTACCAACGCTTCGTTGTCATAACAAAAACTTCTGCGTTCTTTCGGGCTTTCAGCGGAACAATCGTAGAATATAAATTCTTTCGTTTTTTCATCAAAACCAACAACATCTGGTTCTCCGCCAGTTTCTTCCATTATATCTAGTGACCAAAGCTTTTTGGGATTGGCTTCCAATTTTGCTTGTACTTTAGGCCATTCAAGTCCTTCGTGACGATTCTTATTTTTTTCAAAACGAGTTTTTAATATTTTGAAAAGATTTTCACTTTCTTCAGCTGATAATTTTCTTTGCATTTGTAGAGACATAAATTTCAGGTGTTTTCAATTCTCTATAAATTTAGAAGTATTTTTTAAAATTCCTCAGAATAATTTTAAGACCATTTCATTCTTTGAAGCCTAATAGCATTTAAAATTGCTAAAAAAGCAACGCCAACATCTGCAAAAACAGCTTCCCACATTGTTGCTATGCCGCCAGCGCCTAATATTAAAACTATCAGTTTAACCCCAAATGCCAAAGCGATATTTTGCCAAACAATCCTTCTTGTTGATCGGCCAATTTTTATTGCTCTTGCTATTTTTGAAGGATGGTCGGTTTGTATAATTACATCTGCCGTTTCAATGGCAACATCACTTCCTAGCCCGCCCATTGCGATTCCCACATCACTCGCGGCTATAACTGGTGCGTCGTTTATACCGTCGCCAATGAAAGCCACTTTGGTTCCAGGGATTTTCTTTAAGGCTTCAACTTCCTTCAATTTATCTTCTGGAAGAAGACCACCAATTGCCTTTTGTAGCCCTAGTTCGGCGCCTATCTTTTCCGTGATTGACGCTTTATCACCAGAAAGCATTATTATGTTTGAAATGCCTGATTCTCGAATTTGCTTTATAGCTTCATGTGCGTCGTCTTTTAATTCGTCTGCAATGGTTACATAACCTGAAAATTTCCCGTCAATTGCAATCATAACAATAGATTCGACAATTGTTTCTGTTTCTGAAGGAACTTCAATATTGTTGGAAATCATTAGCGCTTTGTTACCTACCAAAACTGTTTTTCCGTTTACAATTCCTTTTAAACCTTTTCCAGCAATTTCAGAGACATCAGATGCTTTTATGCTTTTGTCTGCTCCTTGATATTCCATAATGGCACGTGCAATGGGATGTGTGGATTGTGCTTCCATTGCCAAAAGGGAATTCATCATTTCTGTTTCCGAAGAATCATAAGTCTTAATCTCTTTTATTTTGAAAACTCCTTTGGTTATTGTTCCCGTTTTATCCATTACAACCGTATTTATTTGTGTAATGGTATCGAGAAAGGAAGCGCCTTTAAAAAGAATTCCGTTTCTTGAAGCAGCTCCAAGTCCGCCAAAATAGCCCAAAGGAATAGAAACTACCAAAGCGCAGGGACAGGAAATAACTAAGAATATTAATGCTCTATAAAGCCAATCTTGAAACACATAATTCTCCACAAAAAAGTAGGGTAGAAGTGTGACCCCGATGGCTAAAACCACAACGATTGGAGTGTAAATTCGAGCGAATTTTCGAATAAAAAGTTCTGTTTTGGATTTACGCGTTGTGGCGTTTTGAACCAAATGTAAAATCCTAGCTATGGAACTGTCATTAAATTCTTTTGTGGTTTCTACTTCTATAACACTTTCAAGATTTATACTTCCCGCAAAAACGTCGCTTCCTTTCTGAATTGTATCGGGTTTGCTTTCGCCAGTTAATGCAGCTGTGTTTAAGGATGCTTTTTCAGAAAGTAGCTTTCCGTCCAAAGGAATTTTTTCGCCAGCACGCACTTGAATTTTCTCACCAATCTGCACTTTTTCTGGAGCTACGGAAACATATTTTTCATTTCTATAAACTAAAGCTTCGTTTGGCCGAACATCTAATAAAGCTTTGATGTTTCCTCTTGCTTTTTTCACGGCTGAATTCTGAAATAATTCCCCAACCGCGTAAAATAGCATCACAGCAACACCTTCTTCATAATGGCCAATTGCAAAAGCACCGATTGTAGCGATGGTCATTAAAAAGAATTCCGTGAAAAAATCGCCTTTTAAAATACTTTCCCAACCTTCTTTCATCACGGGAAAACCAACGGGAATGTAGGCTATACCAAACCACATCAATCGAATCCAATCTTTAAAAAAAGATGCTTCAAAATAGTCCAAGCCAATTCCCAGAATCAGCATTACAAAACTTATGACTGCAGGAAGATATATTCTAAATTTTGAAGCTGTATTTTCAGTATTTTTATTTTGGTCATGGCTGCAACAGCCTTCCTCAGCGGTTAAATCGCTTAGCTTAATTTTTTCTTTTTTCATTATAATTTTTTAATTAGCCTTCAGAATCCAGAAACCATTCTTCTGCTTTTACAATTGCTTTTTTGATAGCCTGCTCCTCAGAAAAACCCCCTTTTTCCATTAATTGATGGGCAATTTCGAGTGCTTTTTCGCGAACCTGTGGAGTCAAGTTGTCGAGGTCTGCTTTAAAATTTTCAAAGGTCCAGGTCATAAGTTTAATATTTAATGCAAGTTATTTAATTAGCCGATGCAATGGAAGTGCATTAAGCAGAACATTTATCGCATATCCCTTTAATTACTAGATTTGCATTTTCTGCGATAAACCCTTCAGGTAGATTGATTTGAGGTATTTTATGTTCTGTTAAGCAAATCGTTTCATCACATGTATTGCAATGAAAATGAAGGTGAAGATCAGTTTCAATTTCGCAGTTACAACCTTCTTCGCAGAGCGCATATTTTGCAATTCCAGTACCATCGTCAATTTGATGGACAATTCCTTTTTCCTCGAAAGTTTTTATGGTGCGATAAAGTGTGGTTCTGTCTGATTGATCAAAGTGATTTTCAATATCCGTCAACGCAGCTGCAGCTCTTTTTTCTAAAAGAAATTTAAAAACAAGAACCCTCATCGCGGTTGGCCTCACGTCGTTTTTCTGCAATAATTTATCTATTTCGCTCATAACTTTAGTGACTGTGTTCGGCTGAACCTTTTTTCATTTCAGCAAGTAAATAATATGCATTATTGTATGCAAATTGTGTGTTCGGAGCTATACTATTTAGGAAATTGATTCCAACCCATTCCCCATCTTGCGATGTTTTAAATATTTCAACGGGTTCAAAACTCCATGCATCGCCTTCTTTTTTAACGGTAAACACATAAAATTTATCACCATCCTTTCCAATGGCACCTTCTGGAATTGCAATCGAAGGAACCGTGTTTTCAACTGAAATTCTTCCTTGAATGTACATACCGGGAATTAAATCGCCTTCTTTATTTTCAATTTCGGCGTGAACGTGTACTGCTTTTGGGTCCTTTTCAAAAGTTTGGCTTATGGAATAAATGATCGCTGAAAGCTGTTTCCCCGGAAGGGATTGAACTGTAAAATTCACAGTTTGACCTTCTTTTATTCTATTCACGTCTTTTTCAAAAACCATTAAATCTGCGTGCACGTGGTGAGTATCAATAATTTCGAACATATTGGTTTGAGGTTCCACAAACTGCCCAATTTTTACAGAAACCGATTGAACCGAGCCTTCAATAGGGCTTCGCACACCAACCTGTTGGTAGATTGTTCCATTGCGAACTCCCGAAGTGCTAATATTTAATTGCTGTAACTGCGCTTCCAAACCCTTTGCCATACTTATTGAAGCTTGATAATCTGCTTCGGCTTTCTGAAAATTCATCCCTGAACCAACCCCAGCATCATACAGTTTTTGTTGACGCTCGTATTCCTTTTTCAAAAATACGGTATTGCTATAAGCATTCATATATTGAGTTTGTTTTTCAACAATATTAGGGTGTGATAAGTAAGCTACAATCTGCCCTTTTTTCACTTTATCTCCTTCTATTACCTTAATAGATGTAACATTTGCACCCACCACCGCTGTGATTATTGCTTCATTTTGTGGTGGCACTTCCAATTCGCCGTTTGCTTCAACATAGCCGCTCATTGGTCTTTTTGATAACGTGTCTATTTTCATTTGAAGCGCTTCAAATTGCTGTGCGCTAAGCATCACTTCATTTTCTGCGTGTTCTTCTGTTTCAATTGCTTCTTCAGAATGATCGTCAGTATGCTTTTTTTCACCACAAGAAATTATTCCGAAGAATAAAAAGAGGGCAGCTAATTTATATATAATTGAAATTTTCATAATAATTAATTTTTAAAATATTGAAGTTCAAATAATGCGTTAAGATAATTGTCCAAAGAGTCCAGCGCATCAATTTCGGTTTGTATGGCATCTCGAATTAGTTGGGTAAAAGCAGCGTAATCCAGCGCACCTTCTTTATATGCGAGCAAAGCGCCTTTGCGCTGTTCGCTTGCCAATGGTAATGTTTCGGTTTTATAAAAATTCCAAGATTGTTGCCATTTCTGATAATTTTGAAAGGCTTGTTTATATTCTGAAGCCAGCTGTTTTTCTTTAAATGAAGCGTTTGTCTGGGCAATTTCAGATTCAAGTTTTGTAGCTTTTACGCGACTTCTGCCTGTACCTGCAAAAATAGGAAGCGAAAGTCCAGCTTGATAACTGTAAAAACCGCTTTGGCCATTCACTTGTTGCAAACCTCCTTGTAAATTTATTTTGGGTAATAAATCGGCTTTTGCAACTTTATAATCGGCTTCAGCTTCAACAATTTGTTGTTGTGAAAGAAGGTTTTCAGGATGATTCTTTAAATCGAAATCATTGTTTAAAATTGAAAGATTCTGTTCATTCATTTCATCAGGAACACTATAAAAAATTTCAGCAACCAACCAAATATTCAATTGTTGCAAGGAAACTTTATAATCGCTGAAAGCTTGTTGCTTTTTATTTTTTATTTGAAGTGCTTGGTTTTTCGCCGCCGAATATTCTAGTTTTGAAATAGCTTCCACTTCAAAATTGAGCTCCACAGATTTACTGAAAGTATTATAAATAGAATCCAATTCAATATATAATTGAAGTCTTTTTTTATTCTGAAAAGCTTCTGCCCAAGCCATTTTCACTTCTTTTTCTACTTGAATTTCAGAAAGTCCAAAAGATGCTTCAGCAAGTGCGATGCGTTTTTCCTGTAAATTCCTTTTAGCGCCAATCCCGAAAATATTTATGTTGGATTGGCCAATCCCAATAGTGGTGTAAATTCCTTTTTCTTCGTTTATTTCTTCGCCTCCTGTAAAAATATCAGTGGTTCCGAAATTATATGCGGAAGATTTCAAGGCTTGCTGTTTCTGAATTTCCAATTGTGAAGCTTTCAACATCGGATAATTTTCCTTGGAAATTTTCACAGCTTCTTCCAAAGAAATAACTGGAATAGAATCCTGCTTTTGTTGTGAAAAAGTTTTCTGCGGAAAACAAAATAGCAATACCAAAATAGCAGTTGCAGGAATCCATTTTTTATTTATCTTCTGTTTCTCGGAACGCTTTTCAACCCATTGATAAAATATAGGTAAAATGAATAGCGTGAGTAGGGTAGAAGTGAGCAAACCACCAATAACTACGGTGGCCAACGGTCTTTGTACTTCAGCTCCAGCCGAAGCTGAAATTGCCATTGGAAGGAACCCCAAAACATCTGTAAAAGCAGTAAGCATAATAGGGCGAATCCTTCTCTTAGTACCTTGAATTATTCGGTCTTTTAAGTTTGTTACACCTTCATCTTTTAGTTCGTTTAAGCCACTAATCATCACCAATCCATTTAAAACTGCAACGCCAAAAAGCACAATAAAACCAACTCCTGCAGAAATACTAAAAGGCATATCGCGCAACCAAAGCGCGAAAACCCCGCCAATTGTTGCCATTGGAATAGCTAAATAAATCATCAGTGTTTGCGGGAAAGATTTTAGCGCGAAATAGATAAGTACGAAAATTAGTATTAACGCAATGGGAACAACGGTTTTCAATCGGTCGCTGGCGCGTTCCAAATTTTCGAAAGCACCTCCGTAGCGAATGTAATAGCCAGGCGGCAATTTAAATTCGGCATCTAGTTTTTTCTGGATGTCTTCCACAACCGACTTTACATCACGGTCGCGAATGTTGATTCCCACATAAGTCCGTCTATTTGTATTGTCACGGCTTATCTGCATTGGACCTGGTTCATAGCTAACTTCCGCAATTTCCCGAAGTGGAATCTGTGCATTAGAGGGGAGGTTTATAAAAAGATTTTGAAGGTCTTCAATACTTGCCCGGTTTTCAGCTTTTAAACGAACAACCAAATCGAAACGTTTTTCGCCTTCAAAAATCACTCCTGCTTGGCCGCCAGCAAAAGCGGCTTGCACGATGCTATTGAGATTATTTATTTCCAAACCATATTGCGCCAATTTGTTGCGATTGTAGTTAATGGTTATCTGCGGCAGCCCTTCAGTTGCCTCAACTTTCATATCTCCTACTCCTGGAATTGTTGAAATTAGCCTCCCCATTTCTTCCGCTTTACTGGCAAGAATGTCCAAATCTTCTCCAAAAAGTTTAATGGCAACATCTTCACGAACGCCAGTAAGCAGCTCGTTAAAGCGCATTTCAATAGGTTGAGTAAATTCATAATTCACCCCAGGAAGGATGCTAATCGCTTCTTTTATTTTTTTGAGAAGTTCTTCTTTTGAATTTACTGAAGTCCATTCATCGGTAGGCTTTAGAATTACAAAAACGTCCGCAATGTCCATAGGCATAGGGTCTGTGGGAACATCTGCTACGCCAATACGACTAATAACATGTTCGGCTTCAGGAAATTGCGCCTTTATAATTCCTTCAATTTTTGTGGTGGTTTCAATGGTTTCGGTTAGGGAACTTCCAGGTTTCAAAAGTGCGTGAAAAGCTATATCGCCCTCATCCAATTGCGGGATGAATTCTCCACCCATTCGCATAAAAACGATTACTGCTAGCGCAAAAAGTACGACTGCGGAGCCGATTATAATTTTTCCTTTGTTAAGCGATTTTACCAATAAGTTTTCATACTTATTTTCCGTCCAACGTACAAACCGATTTCCGTATCCTTTATGTTGATCCTCCTCATTTTTTGGAGCGCGAAGAAAAAGTGCTGAAACCATCGGAACATAAGTAAGGCAAAGGATCATTGCACCAATCATTGCGAAAATAAAAGTCAGCGCCATGGGTTGAAACATTTTTCCTTCAACCCCTTCCAAAGCGAGTATTGGAAGAAAAACAATCAATATTATCAACTGCCCAAAAAAAGCGGTATTCATCATTTTTTTTGATGCTTTCGCTGCAATTTCGTCGTTTGTTTCTTTAGTAACTGTTTTCTTTTTTGCTACATATCTGTATAGCATAAAAACGGTTCCTTCAACAATAATGACCGCTCCGTCCACAATAATTCCGAAATCAATGGCGCCAAGGCTCATCAAGTTTGCCCAGACATCAAAAACATTCATTAATATAAAGGCGAACAATAATGACAACGGAATTGTAGAAGCAACTATCAATCCGCCGCGCCAATTTCCTAATAAAATCACTAGAACAAAAATTACAATTAAACCTCCTTCCAAGAGGTTGTTTTTCACTGTGCCAGTGGTTTCTGCAATGAGTTCACTTCTGTCTATAAATGGTTCAATTGAAACTCCTTCAGGTAGGGATTTTTGGATTTGCTCCATACGTTCCCGAACTTTTTCAATTACTTCGTTGGAGTTGGCGCCTTTCAGCATTAAAATCATTCCGCCGACAGCTTCTCCTTTACCGTCTTTTGTAAGTGCTCCGTAGCGAACAGAACTTCCGATGGTAACTTCACCAATGTCTTTTATTTTTATTGGAATACCGTTGTTGTTTTTAACAACAATATTTTCGATGTCGGAAACAGTTCTTGCGAGACCTTCACCACGAATAAAATTTGCTTGGTGGTTTTTTTCAATATAGGCACCACCTGTATTTTGATTGTTATTTTCGAGTGCTTCGTAAACTTCTGAAATAGTGGTTCCAATAGCCAAAAGTTCATTTGGATCTACCGTAACTTCGTATTGCTTTTTATTTCCACCGAAAGCGTTTACTTCAACAACTCCAGGAACCATCGCCATTTGTCTGCGCACAATCCAATCTTGAATAGTTCGTAGTTCGGTTAACGAATATTTATCGTTAAACTCTTCTTTCACTTCCAAAGTATATTGGTAAATCTCGCCTAAGCCAGTAGAAATTGGACCCATAGAAGGTTCTCCAAAACCATCAGGAATCTGAGAGCGGATTTCAGGAAGTTTTTCTGAAACCAATTGCCGCGGAAGATAGGTTCCAATTTTGTCATCAAAAACAATAGTAACTACAGAGAGTCCAAAACGTGAAACCGAGCGAATTTCCTTCACATTCGGAAGGTTACTTAATGCGATTTCAATTGGATAGGTTACAAATTGCTCAATATCTTCAGTACCAAGATTTGGCGATTGGGTGATTACTTGTACCTGATTGTTTGTGATGTCAGGTACCGCATCTATTGGTACTTGCATCATGCTCCAAATTCCTCCCAGAATTAAAGCAAGGGTGAGAAGCCCAATAATAAATTTGTTATTGATTGAAAAATCAATGATTTTATTAATCATGAATATAGGTTTAATTCAGTTGAACATTTCAGTGCGAATGTTTGGAACAATGCACGAATTAAAGTGATCAAGAAAATAGATCACAACAGGATATAGCTATCCTATAAAAACTGAATTAAACTCGAGGAGGTTGTGTAAAGGCATTGGGGATTTCTTCCCAAAAGCTTTCGAAATGTGTGAAAGGTTCTTTTGAAACAGTTTGAGTCAACGGTTCAAAAACAATTGTATTATTATCAATAGTGGGTACTTGGCAACATTGGCAATGGCAGAAAGGTGAACAAAGATCAGCAGTTTCGTGATTATGATCGTTATTGTAATCTGCTATTTTTTCAATTTGAGAATCACCTGAAGCAGGCTCAATATCGTTACAGGGCACAAAATTGAGTGCCAAGAAATAAACAGATAATATGATTGCCAAAATTTTCACTGAGCAAATATAGAGAAAATGTTATGCAATGGTGTTGCAAAATATTATAACGTAGATTCAATGATCCTAAAAGGATAAGCTTCTTGCATCTTTTTAAGTTCTTGGTCGGTAATATTTTTAGAAGTGGTTTTTAAAACTTCGGAAACATAATTTTCCCGTAATTCAAAATATGCTTTTGCTATTTCATCTTGAATAGTAATAAAACTTTGGTAAGGAGCTTCACGATGAATTGTCAAGGAAATAGAAGCTTTTTTTGGATTGTCTGACGCATCTAAAAGTTCTTCGCCTTTGCAGTAAGCGCAAGATTTGTCTGCATTGTTATCAATGAAATTTTTTAATTGATCTTTAAGATCTTCAATATTAGTAAATGTTTTATTAACCATAGTTTCACCTTTTTCATTTACATTAATGGTGAAAATATTATTTTCTTTTAAAGGAATGTTGCAGTCTGCTCCAGGCGGACAAGCTTGCGGAAGGTCTCTCGCAATTCCTTTATCGTTTGGAATCATCGAGGTTACTAAAAAGAAAATCAAAAGTAAAAAAGCGATGTCGGACATACTGCCGGCATTTACGGAGGGCATGGAATTTCTCATAATTGAAAGGGTTTTAAGTTGAATATTTTTTAAAACAAAAAAAGTGCCACAGTTTTTTCAGCTTCGGAAACACGTTTCAAAAGAATAGTTTAATTTTAAACGTAATTCATATTTTCAATTCTCTAAAATGATTAAAAACGAAAACCTTATAATTCCAAAAGATTTCACTTCCTATTTAATGAAAACCGTTGGTCTGGCTGAAGCTGAAGCGGAACAATTATCTTTTCCTCTTAAGCGAAAGACCTATGAAAAAGGAAGCATTCTTTTAAAAAAAGGAGATGTGTGTCAACATTCTTTTTTTGTAGAAAAAGGCTTGTTGCGCTCTTATATGCTAGATGAAAGTGGAAAGGAACACGTAATTCAGTTTGCACCCGAAAATTGGTTTATAGTTGATAGAAGCAGCGTTTATTTTAATGATCCTTCGGAAAGTTATATTGAGGCTGTTGAAGATACGGAAACTGTTTTCATAGCCGAAGATTTTATGTGCCACGCAGCCGAAGTGAGCGCTGTTTTTGGCCGCTATAATGATAAACTACTACACAACCACATCCGCCAAATGCAAAAGCGGATCAACTTATTATTGGGCGCTACTGCGGAAAAACGCTATCTAAATTTTATTGAAATGTACCCAGATTTATTGCTTCGCGTTCCCCAATGGATGATTGCTTCCTATTTGGGAATTACGCCCGAAAGTTTGAGCCGTGTTCGAAAAGAATTGGCGCATAAAAATTTCAAAACAAGTTGAGCAAAAAAAAAGGACTAATTAAAAAATTAGTCCTTCGTTTAAAATTATGAAATGGTTTATTCTAAATACCCGAATTTCCCCATATTGAAATCGCTCATTGCTCGAACAAGTTCCGCACGAGTATTCATTACAAATGGGCCTTGCGCGGCAATCGGTTCATTTATAGGTTCGCCGCTCAATACTAAAACGATTGCATCATCTTTTGCTTCAACCGTGAATTCTTCACCATCATTTGCAAAAAGTCCAAGTGCGTCCGTGTTTATTTCTTCGGAATTATTCACTTTTATATTTCCTTCAATAACCAAAATTACTGTATTGTAGTTTTCTGGGAAACTAAAAGTTGCTTTTCCACCTTTATTCAATTTAGCGTTTAGCATGTGTACGGGTGTAAAAGTGAAAGCGGGTCCTTTTTCGCCATTGAATTCTCCAGCAATTACTTCAACTATACCTGCATTATCTGGCAATTCCACCTTTTTAATTTCAGCATTTGTGATGCCTTGATATTTTGGTGCGCTCATTTTATCTTTTGCAGGCAGGTTTACCCATAATTGCACCATTTGAAAATCGCCACCAGCTTTACTGAAGTTTTCTTCGTGATATTCCTTGTGAAGTATTCCAGAAGCAGCCGTCATCCATTGCACATCGCCTTCGGCAATAACACCGCTATTCCCGCTGCTATCGTGGTGTGCAACACTTCCTTTATAAGCTATCGTCACAGTTTCAAAACCTCTATGCGGATGCACGCCCACACCACGAGGTTGATCAGTGGGAGGGAAGTAAAACTTGCTATTGTAATCCATCATAATAAATGGATCCATCCGTTCAAAACCTTCCTGTATTCCTGAAGGGATATATTGGTGAACTCTAAAGCCATCACCAACCATATGTGGTCTTGGTGGTGTTAATACGCGTTCTATGTGTCGTGTTTTCATTTTAAATTGTTTTTAATTTCTAGTGTAAAAATACATTCTAAATGATTGTTTTACATTGATGTATGTTAAGAACTGCTTTTTGTATATTGGAATCAGCGAAGAGGAAAGAGACTTGTGAAAATTCAAATCGAGAACTTCATTTATAATAAACGAAGCTCCCGATTATCAAAAAAGGGGGAACAGTAAAATTTTTAAAATTTATTGTTTTATAAATTGTAGTGAAGCAATCAATTTTACCTTATCGCTCACAACAATACTTCCTGCCTCGGTTACAGCGCTCCAAGTAAGGCCAAAATCTTTACGGCTTATTTGTCCTTCAAATTCAAAACCTGCTTTGGTTTGTCCGTAAGGATCAACGGCGGTTCCGTTATATTCTGTTTCTAGAGTTACTTCTTTGGATACTCCTTTTATGGTTAAATCACCAACCATTTTTTCACCATCAAATGATTTTGATTTGAAGCTAAGTTTTGGAAATTTTTCAGCTCCGAAGAAGTCGTCAGATTTTAAATGTTTGTCTCTGTCGCCGTTGTTCGTATTTACAGAATCAATTACAGCGGAAAAAGAAAAACTTGCATTTTTGAAATCTTCGTTTGAAGTTTCAACTCTTCCTTCGAATTTTTTAAAACTGCCCGTTACGGTTGAAATCATCATATGTTTCACCTTGAAATTGATTTCTGAATGTGTATCATCAATTTTCCAAGTTGTGTTCAAAGTATTGCTCATAGTTATAGTTTTAGTTTGTAATTATTTACAAGGCAAAAGTAGGGCGCTTAACAAATCCTCACATTGATGTATGATAAGAAATGATTTAATTGACTAATATTAAATTGTAAAACCAATTTCTGCCTTATTCATTTTTAACACAAGTTTATGCGAAATGGCACATAGTTAGTGCGATAAGTCACAATTATAGTGTGGATTTTTCATATTTTTGAAGCCTACCAAAAATTGCTTTGGAAAAGAAAAAAGAAGAAAAGAAAAAACCCAGAAAGTATAGGTTTTTAAGAATCATTGCGAGAATTTTCGCGGTTCTTATAATCCTGTTCATTCTGCTTGTGCTCTTCATTCGCAGCCCTTGGGGACAGGATATTATCGTGCAACGCGCCGTTAAATATGTAACTGATAAAACCAACACCAAAGTTGAAATAGAGAAACTCTTCATCACTTTTGACGGTAATATAATGCTGAAAGGTCTTTATCTTGAAGACAAAAAAGGTGATACTCTGGTTTATTCAAAATCGTTGGAAGCTGATGTTCCTTTGCTTCCCATCATTCGTGGTAACGGGGTCGGCGTGAATTATTTGGATTGGGAAGGCCTTCGCGCGAATATTATTCGAAAGGATTCTGTGAACGGTTACAATTTTCAGTTTTTGGTGGATGCTTTCGCTTCACCAGACACAACTACAGTTGCGACAGATACTACTGCTGCACCGATGAAAATTATTTTGGGTGAGATTAATTTCAAGGATTTCAATATTGTTTTTGATGATGCCGTTTTGGGAATTGACAGTCAGTTTCAAATTGGAAAACTTAATCTTCAGATGAAGACAACCGATTTGGAGAAAATGGATTTTCGTGCTTCCGAAGCTTCTATTACCAATGCCCGAATCAAATACATTCAATCTCCCGTTCCGCCAACGCCGAAGGAAGACACTCCATTGCCTTTCTTAGCTTTGGATGAACTGACGCTCAAAAATGTTTTTGTAGATTATCAATCTTACGGAGATAGAATTGCTGCAAATCTTGAAGTTTCAGATTTATATATTAAATTGCCTAAAGCAGATTTAACGAACAATGACATTGAAATTGGCGATTTCCGTTTGAAAAATTCCATCGTCAAAATAAATACTGAAACCGAAACCAACGGTATCACTCAAAAAGCCGAAGAAGTTAAAGACAATATAAAGGAAGATATTCAACAATTTGAATGGCCAAATTTCAAAATTGCCATTGCAGATATTGATTTGGAAGGAAATAATATCAGTTATTTCGTTGGAGGGAATGAAGTGAAAAAGGATGTTTTCAATCCAAACGCAATCGCGCTTCAAAATTTTAATTTGAAAGCGAATGATGTGTTTTTAAAAGATAAAAAAGCTGGATTTCAGCTTGAAACACTAACATTTGAAGAAGGTTCTGGATTGAACCTTAAAGAAATGGCGCTAAATCTTGATGCTACAGATAATTTTCTGGAAGTAAACGATTTAAAAATGATGCTAAATAATAACAATCTCAGCGGAAAACTTCGGTTGGATTTCCCAAGTTTAGCAGCTTTAATTGAAAAGCCAGACCAATCTAAAATTACGCTGAACTTTCCTTCCTTTCAAGTTGATTTAAAAGAAGTTTTCAAGTTTCAACCAGATCTTAAAAAGAACGAATATTTAAGAACGCTCAGCAAAAAGTATGTTTCAGGAAACGTAGAGGCTTCAGGTTATCTTTCAGCAATACAAATTCCAAACTTGAATGTCCGCTGGGGGAACACGACTCGTATTTCTGCGAATGGACTTATCGAAAACGCTACAGATCCTGACAACTTAAAGTTTAATATTCCCCGTTTTTCCGCACAAACCAAAAAGAGCGATTTAATCCAATTCGTCAGTGAAAAGGATTTAGGAGTTAGCTTGCCGCAGGATGTTTCGCTTAAAGGAAGTGCAAAAGGCGATTTAAAAGACGTTTATGCAAAAGCGAATCTCACAACCTCACAAGGAATTGCAATCATTGATGGACACTTCAAAAACGATTCAAAAATTGCGTTTGATGCCGATATTGAAATAAAAGATTATAACCTCAATGAATTGCTGCAAAACGATCAACTCGGAGCGTTAAGTTTAACCATAAAAACTAATGGTTCTGGAAGCGATATTAATATGATGGATGCTACTTTGGATGCAAACATTTCAAGTTTTCAATTTAATAATTATGCCATTAAAGATTTGGCAATAACTGGTAAAATAAAGGATGGCAAAGGTAATGTTGTTTCAAAATACAAAGACGAAAATCTTAACATAGATTTGAATGCTGATATCGTTTTGGATTCCGTTGCGCATCGAGCGAGCGCCCATCTAAATATAATTGGTGCAAATCTGCAATCGCTCGGCTTGATGAGTCGCGATGTGCGAACCGCTCTAAAATTAGATGCAGATTTTGAAGGAAACAAAGATGGTTTTAATGTTATTTCAACCATTGGCGATGGAGTAGTGGTTTATGATGATAAAACCTATTTGCTGGGCGATGTGCTAGCAACGGCTCACGTTCGGAGCGACACCACATCTATTTGGCTCGATAATAAAATTGTGCAACTTAGTCTGGAAAGCAATACTGATCCAGCAACGTTTAGTACTGCGGTGCAACGCCATATTTCAAGTTATTTTTCAAGAAACATAAAACTTCCAGATAGTATAACTCATCCGGTAAAGCTTAAAATTCGTGGTAGAATCGTAGAATCGCCAGTTTTAAATGATGTGTTTTTAGTAAATGTTCAAAAGCTGGACACCGTAAAAATTGCAGTCGATTTTGATGAAGCCGCACGAAAGTTAAAGGCAGACATCAGAGCGCCACAAATTGTTTATTCTGGTAATGAGTTGGATAGCTTGGCTTTCACAATGGATACGGACAAAGAAAAATTCGTTTTCGATTTAGGTTTCAACAAACTTAAAGGAGGTCCCTTAAATATACCAAAGACTAAAATCACAGGGAATCAGCAAAACAACGAACTAAGTTTGAGTTTCAATTCAACTTTTAAAGACAGTACCTTAATCAATATTCAATCACAAATTACTGGTACTGAGGATGCGCTTCGTTTTCACATTTTGCCGGAAGATTTAATTCTGGATAGAAACCAGTGGGAAACGCCGCAGAGCAATGAAATGCTTTTAAAGAAAAATACAATTGAATTCAATGATTTTCGTTTCACCAGAAATGATGAAGTTGTTGAACTAACCAATAAACTCAAGGGTGTTTCGCAAAACCACGCGGCTATTACATTTGAAAATTTCAAATTAAGTGAAATTCTAAATTATTTAAATCCTGAAAAAGAACTGGCCCACGGCAATTTAAACGGAAACCTTACAATTGTTGAACCCTTTGGAAATTCTGGGCTTTTGGCAGATCTTTCCGTAGAAAAATTAAACCTGCTGGATACCGATTTGGGCAAACTTACGGTCGATGCAAAGTCCAAAGGAGGCAACAATTATGATTTCAATTTAGCATTAAAGGAAGGCGAAGTAGATTTAGATTTAACTGGTGATTACATTGCGACCGAAAATGCTGCAAAACTCAATCTGGATTTAGATATAAATAAATTCAAAATGACCGCGCTTGAAGGGTTTTCTTTGGGCGAAATAAAAAATGCTGATGGAAGTTTCTCAGGAAAGTTTGATGTTTCCGGAAGTCCTACAGAGCCAAAATATGAAGGAAGTTTAAAGTTTAGCGATGCTGATTTTACGGTTACTAAATTGAATGCTCCTTTCACATTGGCAAACGAAATTTTAAAAATTGACAACAACGGTCTTTCAATGGATAGTTTCACAATTCGTGATGAAAACCAGAACCAATTAGTGATGACAGGGAAAGTGGGCACTGAAAGTTTTATAAATCCAACCTTCGATTTGCAATTGAATGCCGAAAATTTCCAGGTGCTGAACGCTTCAAAAGAAGACAACGATTTTCTGTACGGAAAAGCGTCTTTTGATGCGGATGCCAGACTGACTGGCGATTTAGAAATTCCAAAGCTAGATGCGAGGATTACTGTAAATGATAACACAGATGTTACTTACATTTTACCATCATCTGCAGTAGCGATTGAAGAGCGGGGCGGTGTGGTAATTTTTGTGAACAGAGAAAATCCAGATGCAATTTTAACGAGAACCAAGCAGGAATCAACACGGTTTAGTGGACTTGACGTAAACGCACTTCTGAAAATAGGAAAAAGCGCAAAAATCACACTAATTATAGATCAGGAAACCGGTGATAATTTTGAAGTTTTTGGCGATGGTGATTTCGATTTTACCATGAATCCGAATGGAAGAATGACCTTGAGCGGCGTTTATGAAATTGAAGGTGGACATTACGAAATGAGCCTTTATAATCTAGTGAAAAGACGTTTTGAGCTGGCCAAAGGCAGCCGAGTTAGTTGGTCCGGGGATCCTTTTGACGCTAAACTAGATGTGAAAGCGATTTATAAATTGGAAGCCTCCGCATCATCATTAATGGCACCGATAAGTTCTGGTTCTGATCCTTCCGTTAAAAATAAATACCGTCAAGTATTACCGTTTTATGTGTATCTTAACGTTGATGGTGAGCTTACAAAACCAGTAATTTCTTTTGATCTTGATATGCCCAAAGATGAGCAAGGAGCTATTGGCGGACAAGTTTATGGCAGATTACAACAAGTAAACCAACAAGAAGACGAATTGAACAGGCAAGTTTTTTCACTCTTGGTATTGAGCCGTTTTTATCCAGAACCTGGTAGTGATGGTAGTGGTGGTGGTTTTGCAACAGTAGCTCGTGACAACCTGAACGACGCACTTTCCGATCAACTGAATACATTTTCTGATAAACTTTTAGGCAAAACTGGCGTGGAACTGGATTTTGGTTTGGACAGCTATACAGATTACCAAGGTGATTCTCCGCAAGAACGCACCCAGCTTGATATTGCCGCCCAGAAAAAATTGTTTAACGATAGGCTAATTGTGCGCGTTGGTAGCGAAGTGGATTTACAAGGAAGCAGTTCCACAAACGAGCCCGCACCGCTAATTGGTAATGTGAGTTTGGAGTATTTACTTACTGAAAACGGTAGATATAGATTGAAAGGTTTTAGAAGAAATGAGTTTGAAAACGTAATAGACGGACAGACAATCGTTAGTGGAATAGCACTTATTTTTACACAGGAATTCAACAAATTTGATGAGCTTTGGGAAGCAATCCTTCGCGGAGAAACTGAAAAGGAAAAAGCAGCCAAAAAAGAAGCAGATAATAAGCTGAAGGAAAAAGAAGCAAAAGAAAGGCAGAAGGAAGATGCTGAAAAAATGCAGCAAGTAAAAAAGAAAGATTCCGTTGAAACTAAAAAAGACTGAAGTGAGATTTATGTATAAAATAGCGATACTTTTTTCTGCAGCAATTATGTTGTTCCAGTCCTGCGCGGTAGATAAATACATTCCCGACGGTAAAAAATTATATACAGGCGCTACGGTTGAAATAAAATCTGATTCTGTCATAAAGAATGAGGATCAGTTAAAAGCAGTTCTAGAAGAAGCATTACTCCCAAAACCCAACAAGAAATTTTTAGGATTGCGGCCAGGACTTCATTATTACTATAAGATGCAGGAGGAAAAACCAGGTTTCATTAATAGGTTTCTTTACAAAAAGTTAGGCGAAAATCCTGTTTATCTAAGTGATGTAAAACCTTATGAAGTCGAAGATATTTTAATAAACCGAATGGAAAACAGAGGCTTTTTCTATAGTGAAGCCACTTCAAAAATTGAGGAAAAGGAAAAGGAAGCCTCGGCCAGTTATAGTATTACCGCACCATCTCCATACACCATTGCAAGTTATCAATTGGATAGTCTACAACAGCCTGTATATTCTGAAATACAGAAAAGTGTTGCGAACACAAAACTTTCCAAAGGAATGCGTTTTGATCTTTCTAATATGAAGCAGGAGCGTGAACGAATTGATGGTGATTTAAAGAGAAATGGTTATTACAACTTCAATTCGGGATTCTTAATTTTTGAAGCCGATACGAATCAGTACGATAAAAAACGTTTCGATTTATTTCTAAGACTAAAAAACGAAGTGCCGAAAAAGTCGCTCGTTCCTTATAAAATTTCAAAAATTAACGTCTATGCAAATTATGATGTGCAGGATTCCACTGTAAATGATGTGACGCGTTTCAACGAAAAGAATTTTATAAATAGTGAAGATTTCTTCAAACCTAAATATTTGGATCCTTTTATTACTTTGGAAGAAGGCCAGTTTTACAGCCCCGAAAATTCGAGAAATACTGCCAGACGCCTATCCACAATTGGTGCTTATAAGTTCGTAAACATTCAATATAAAGAAATGGATTCCTTGCTTTCCGACAGTTTGGGGATTTTGGAAGCGAATATATTTCTTTCTCCCTTGAACAAACGAGCGCTAAGAGCAGAATTACAGGCAGTTTCGAAGTCTAACAACTTTGCCGGACCTGGGTTGGCTTTAACGTATAGCAATCGCGATTTATTTAAAGGTGGCGAAACCCTCAATATAACAGCAAATGTGGGCTATGAAGTACAAGCAGGCGGTGGTGGAAATAGTGGAAAGACGAGTATTGAGGTGGGGTTAAAACCTGAACTTATTTTTCCACGAGTAATTTTTCCTATAAAAATCAATACGGACTTTTTTAAGTACTCTATTCCTAAAACCAAAACCAGTTTAAGCGTTGATTATCTAAGCCGTACCAAGCTGTATGCGCTACTTTCTGGCTCTGCGCAATTTGGATACATTTGGCAGGCGAATAGATACGTTACGCACGAAATTATCCCAATTTCTATAAATTACACCAAACTTTCAAACTCCACTCCGGAGTTTGATACCATTTTGAACAACAATCCATTTTTAAAGCGAAGTTTTGAGCAACAATTTATTTCAGGACTCAATTATTCTTTCACCTATAACGGTATGGTTGATGCTGCAAGAAAACATCAATTTTTCGTGAATTCAACGGTTGATGTTGCTGGTAATAGTGTTAGTCTTTTCGGAAAAGATAACGGTACTGGACGAAAGGAATTTTTAGGATTGGAATATGCGCAATACGCTAAAATGGATGTGGATTTGCGATATCACTTCAACTTTGGAAAGGAACAAGTTATTGCTACAAGGCTCTTTGGTGGTTATGGACTTCCGTATGGTAATTCGGAAGTTATGCCTTATGTGAAACAGTATTATTCTGGTGGGCCGTATAGCGTCCGGGCATTTCGGATTCGTTCTTTGGGCCCTGGCACTTATAATGATGAGAATAATCCCGATAACAATTATTTTGACCAAACTGGAAACATTCGTCTGGAGGCAAATGTTGAATATCGTTTCCCGATTTTTTCTTTTTTTAAGGGTGCCGTTTTCGCTGATGCTGGAAATATTTGGAATTCAAAAGCAAATCCAACCTATGAAGGGAAAGACAAATTCACTTCAAACTTTATAAATGAATTGGGAATGGGAGCAGGAGTAGGCCTTCGTGTAGACGTTCAGGGCTTTGTGATTCGTTTTGATTTTGCGGCACCTTTCCACGATCCAGCAAAAGAAAACGGTTTTGACTTTAATGTAAAAGAAACTGTTTTCAATTTTGGTATTGGTTATCCTTTTTAAAAATTTTTAACCACGAATTGCACGAATCTTCACGAATAAATTGGGTTAATATAAAAGTTGCGCAATAGATATTCTTTTCAATTTCACTAATTTAAAAGACTTTCAGTCTTTTTCTTTTACTCATTAAACTTTGGTTTACGGCAGACTATTTATTGAGTTCTTCTAGCAATTGATCGTAGTCTTGAATTGTTGCAAATAGCACCCCATTCAAACTTATAATAGGAACATTAGCAGTATTTATATCTACCGTTGAGTTTGCAAAAGCAGGGGCCAATTGTGCTTTTAATTCTGGTTTTTCAGAAAAACGATTGGAAGTATATAAATAATAACTTTTGTCTAAACTAGAAACTAGACTATCACAAGTTGTACAATTTTCTGGAATATAAACTATTATCTTTTTTCGAGGTTCAATTTTAATTGATTCGGATTCTCTTCGCAAAGCGCGTCGGGAAAGGCTATCACTTACTTTAAGGTCATAGGTATAATTTGCTTTTTTTCCTCTTTCAACAATCAAGTTGGCGAGCCGAACCTTAGATGCGGCTGGAATAAGTACCGCTCTAGGAACACTCTTGCTTTGACGAAAATTAGTTCCTTCAACTGTAATGGAAACGTCTAAATCTTTTTCATTTTTATTTAACCCATACAAAAAAAGACGATTGGCCTTTGCTTCTTCAACGATTTCAATAGGTCTTTCTTGTGAAAAGAGAGACGAGTAGCTTAAAATAATACAAAATATGAAGAGTAATTTTCTGAACATGGATTTGGATTTTATGATTTCCGAAGTTATAAATTTTAATGGAAATTTAAAAAATTATCTTTTGTATTGTGAAAAGCTTAAAAGAGAGGAATTTTTACTAAAGATCATTGTTTTTTACTCTTATAATTTTATGAATCCTTTAAGAAAGCATTTACAAACCATCACGACTTAAGCTTCGTATATTATAGTAGAACAGAATATTTCAAATTTAAATCAAGCAAAATAATAAAGTTATGAAAATCTATTTTTTAAAAACGATTACGCTTTCTTTCGGATTGTTGGTTAGTCTTTCTCAGGTTTCTTGCCAGAATAATCAAAAGGAAAGTACTGATAATGCAATGAATACTACTGAGGAAACTATGGATGCTTCAAGCGATATGGCGATGAATGAACAATTTCCTAAAGCAAAACCTGATGCGGAATGGAAAAAGGAACTTACTGCAGAACAGTACCAAATTATGGTAAAAAAAGGAACCGAAACACCTTTTAATAATGAATACAATGATAATCACGAAAAAGGAATTTATGTGAGCGCCGCAACTGGCGAACCGTTGTTTAGTAGTGAAGATAAGTTTGAGTCTGGAACGGGTTGGCCTTCATTCACCAAGCCAATTAATGATGATGCCGTGGTTTGGGTAAAAGATAATACACTGGGAATGAGTAGGGATGAAATTGTTGAAAAAGCAACAGGATTGCATTTAGGTCACGTTTTTAATGACGGACCGAAACCAACAGGTTTAAGATATTGTATGAATTCTGCAGCACTAAAATTTGTAAAGCAAGACTAAATTCCTCAATTGTAGTTATGTTTAGAAAGCCTCCTTCGAGAGGTTTTTTTTATGCGAAAAGAATTGAAAATTAAAGGGTCAACTTTTTGCTAAGATCTTCCACATATTTGCGGAACTGCTTATCGGTGCTAGAAAGATTATCAACTGTTTTACAAGCGTGCAAAACGGTTGCGTGATCGCGCTGCCCAATTTGTGAGCCAATGGAAGCAAGTGAAGCTTTTGTGTATTTCTTCGCGAAAAACATAGCCAATTGACGCGCTTGAACAATGTGTCTTTTACGTGTTTTTGACTGTAAAGTATCTACATCCATTTGGAAATAATCACTCACCACTTTTTGAATGTAATCTATAGAAACTTCGCGTTTTGTGTGCTTCACGTAGTTATCAACAATTTTACGGGCAAGTTCTATTGTAATTTCCTTTTTATTGAAAGAGGAATGCGCAATAAGTGAAATAATGGCGCCTTCCAGTTCGCGAATATTGGTTTTAATGTTATTCGCCAAAAATTCTACAATATCATCTGGCATTTCTACACCATCACGATACAGTTTGTTTTTGATGATGGCAACACGAGTGTCGTAATCTGGATGGTTTAATTCCGCAGAAAGTCCCCATTTAAAACGGGATAGCAAACGTTGCTCAATATCAATCATATCAACAGGAGCTTTATCACTGGTAAGGATTACCTGCTTGCCGTTTTGGTGTAAATGATTGAATATGTGGAAGAAAACATCCTGTGTTCCAGCTTTTCCTGAAAGCAATTGAATATCATCAACAATCAACACATCTATAATTTGATAGAAATGTATAAAGTCGTTTCGGTTGTTCTTTTTTACAGATTCAATATATTGTTGCGTAAATTTTTCAGCAGAAATATAAAGAACCGTTTTTTCGGGATATTTATCTTTTATGTCAACACCAATTGCGTGGCCTAAATGCGTCTTTCCTAAACCAACTCCACCAAAGATTAGCAAAGGGTTAAAAGAAGTTCCTCCAGGCTTGTTTGCCACCGCTAAACCAGCAGAACGAGCCAAACGGTTTGATTCGCCTTCAAGGAAGCTTTCAAAATTATAATTTGGGTTAAGCTGAGATTCAATTTTAACATTGCGAATACCAGGAATAACAAACGGATTTTTCAGTTCTGGGCTTTTGTTTTTCAAAGGCACATCAACTTCTTGAGAGCGAAGATTGCTTCGGTTAGCACTCGGTATTTTTTCGGTAAATGGTTGCTTGTTGCCGTAGGTGTTTTCCATCTTAATGATGTAAACTAATTTGGCACTAGTTCCTAACTCTTTGGTTAGGGCAACTTTCAAAATTTTAACGTAATGCTCTTCAAGCCATTCATAAAAAAACTTGCTAGGAACCTGAATGCTAAGTGCATTATCGGTTAACTTTACTGCCTTAATAGGCTCGAACCATGTTTTGTATGCTTGCGAAGTAATATTATCTTCGATAAAAGTCATACAATTGTTCCAAACCGTTTCCGCAGTTTTGCTCATAATTAAAATTCCTGATTATATTTTTTTTTAAAAAGGTGTGGCTAAAAAATAGCGGATGGAGAGGATCCAGACAATTTATTAACAGTGCAAATATGTGAACAAAAAAGTTATAAAAAAAACCATAATGGGGTTGAATTATTAGTTTTTTTTCGCCATACTTCCCTTTCGATAAAACTACAAAAAAACTTTCTTTAATAA